>JAJPIQ010000038.1 GCA_021324685.1 Bacteroidota bacterium | reverse complement strand
GTGTGACGACTCCGGCAGCAGGTAACTTCACCTCGATCGGCGCGACGACGCAGGGAACCGGCGCATTTACGACGCTTAACACCTCCGGTAATATCACCGACGGCGGTAATCTTTCGGTTACGGGCACGAGCACACTGACGGGCAACACGACCGTAGGCGGAACGCTCGGTGTTACTGGTCTTACGACGACGAACGGTATTAATAATACCGGAGCCTTTAATCAGACCGGCGCATCGACGTTCAACGGAAATATCACGCAGCCTTCGGGCAATGCAACGTTCGCTTCCGCGGGAGGCGCCACGTTCACTGCTGGAAACTCGGGTGGTTCAACAACGATCAATGGCAGCAACCTGAGCATCACTGGTACTAACGTCGGTATCACCGGCTCATCGATCGGACTGACCGGCACGGTCACCCAATCGAGCGGAACGGTGACGCTTGGCGGTGCGACAACAGTCAGCAATTCGCTGACCTCGTCGGGGAATTCGAATCTGGGTAATTCGAGCGGCACAGTCAACTCCTTAGGCGGAACGGGAACGACCACGAACACTATCGGTGGTAATAATTCCTCGACCAATACGCTGAACGGAACGACCACTGCCGAAAACCTAAGCACGACGCCGTACGACTCGAGAGCCCTAAACGTGGAGACCGCTCAGGACCCGAGCTTTTCGGCCGACAACGGAACCTCTGCGTTACAAGTGCGTGGCGGGTTAAGCGCGAACTCACTGTCCGCGGATGGAAACGGTCAAGGCGCGGGAACTCCGCAGCGCTATTGGGCTGATTCCTATACGACGCCAACACCAGCAGTCGCTACCGCAACGGAGACGATCTACAATAGTCTTGTCAGCACGAGCAGTACTATCGTTGTTACGCTCCAGCCAGGTGCAGGAAATACTCCCGGTTACGTCTATGTTAGTGCTGTTGCGAATGGCTCGTTTAGCATCGTCAATAGTGCAAACTTCAATAATGGTGGGGTGAATAGTGACATCGTCCACTACGAAATCATCAATCACTAATTTGTGATCTGGACCGCTCCGAGCCGGAGCGGTCCCGCAAGTTTATTTCTCAACGTCAGAGAGAGTTCACGCTGGCCCCGCCACTCCGATCTGGAATGGCGGGGCTTAGTGTTTATAAAAACGAGATTGATCTATTCGCCAACAAGGGCCTTCCAGGCGCGATCGACATTGCCTTGCTCTAACCACTCGCGGGCAGCAAGATGGCGTCTTTCTAGCGTTCGATCATCGTCGATCGATTCCGTCGGCAGCATTTCAAGGGTCGCCAATTGCGCCAAGTGTTTTCCAGTGAGAATGGGACTGGAACGAATTTCTTCGGGGAGCCGATCGATCCCGACCAGCGGTTTACCGGGCTGTGGAAGTGCAAAGACTCCTCGCTTCGCCCGCGTATAATAGGGGCCTCCTAATCTCGCGACCTGATCGATTGCAAGCGGGTCAATTCCTCCTTGCGCTGTAAGGACTAATTCATCGACATGGATCAGCACAACTTCGCAAATCATGAGGTTCGCACTTCCAGGTCCTTTGCCAAAATCGACATGCTCAAGTAACCGGGTTTCCATGATGAACGGACTTTCCGCAACTCCGGGCGGAGCGACTTTTATGCTTGGAAGCTTGGTCAATCCCGATTTTGTAAATTCATCGATCCCGCGTTCGTACGGTGCCGAAGCCAAAGAAATCTGGTGGACCATCTCATAGGTCACGATCGAGACGGTACACTCTCGCGTTTCGAGAATATTAAGCATTGTGTGCTTTGGCTTTCCCGTCTTACCCGAATAGGCCGGACTAAAACAGATGACGGCAGGGTTTACACCGAACGCGTTGAAAAAACTAAACGGCGAAAGATTGCTGGTCCCAGTCCTATCGAGCGAGGAAACGAGCGCAATAGGCCGAGGAGCTACCCCGCCTACCAAAAGACGATGGATCTCCGGAGAGTCTACAACACTGGGATCGAATGAACGCATATTCGTAATGACGAGAATTCTTAAACAAAGACGATGAAGGCTAAAAGGCGGCAAAGAAGGAACGCAGAATAAACAGAGGATGAATCCCTCACGATACTCGTTCTAATTTTGGATGCGAACACGGGCTCTATTTTATATTGTTTTCGGATGGCTGATTCTCTCAGCCCTGCTCGTACTCGATTTAGTTGCACATTCGTATACGGCTATTCAGGGTGCAGTGCTGGAGCTTATTCGAGCCGGGCTTCAGGGCTCCGCCATGTTGTGGTTTGCCCGCGCACTTGAAGTACTCTTTTTTCGGACATCATCCATCAGTAATGTTGAAGATGTCCGACGCGCAGCGAGCTGGCCTGTCCGACTTGTAGAACGATTCTCGTTTGTCCTGGCCGTGTCTGTGTTGTTTGCGTTTACGCCCTATCTTTTTCATCTTTCCCTTCAGCCCATTACAACGTCAGGGCCGTTCAAGATTGAGCCGGGAGCGTTCTCTACTGTTATTTCTATCGACATTCTCGGGTTTTTATGGCTGACCATGCTGGTCGTTGTGCTACTTAGTTTTTGGCAGATCGCGCTTGTGAGACAGGCACCTCGCTTTGCACGACGACGGTTTATTGGCTGGGCAGCAGCAGTGGGAATTGTCTCACTGCTCAGTCTCTGGAGAATGGAAAATGTCATACCCCGAAATGCGATCATCTCCACAGTCATTTGGGGAATTGCAATTCTTATGGGTGTTGCAGCTTTGCTGCTGGGATATCGGCTTCCGTGGCTTCCACATTTAACGCGGGAAGAGAAGCGCCGCCTTCTACCATTTGCAGCTTTGAATTCGACGATTGCACTTGCGGCACTCTTTGCCTATGGTACGGAACGGCTTTCCGCCGACATGCTCTTCGAACGCTATGCACTGTTATGGCATACAGTCGCCATCGCATCGTTTGCGACGCTTGCGATTTATTTTGCGCTCGTGTTTTTCAGTACTCTCTTCACACTTTCCTCATCGGAATTAGTAGAACGAAAATCCGCGGAGGTCCAGTCGCTCGCGCGACTCACACGTTTTTCGTCCGATATTTTGTCAAGTGAATTATTACTCGATCTCCCGCAACTAGCGGAGCAGATTACCACATTGGCCGCCGAAGCGACGGAATCGGACTGTGCGTGGCTTGAATTACGCTCGACAGACAGAAATAACGCGAGATATGTAGGGACAAATGGAGAGGATATCATTCGCTCGTATTCGCATATAGGTGAGCATGCAGCAGAACGTATCATGGAAGAAGCGGAAGGATTTCCAGACGCCGGCCGTCAGATTGCGTCGCCTCGAGAGGAACTTGCGCGGACTGGAAAGCCGCTCGTCTTGCGTCGTCGCATCAGCAGCCGACAGTATCTTTTGCCCTCTGCAGAGGAATCGCTCGACAATAAGGAGCTTCATTCAATGGTAGCGGTTCCGTTGCTTCGAAATGAGGAAGTTCGCGGGGGACTGTATGTGGCAAAACATCGTGAAGACGGGTTCGATGACGACGACCTTACGGTTCTTACGGCGTTCAGTGATGTTGCATCGCTGGCGCTTGAGACGGCGCGCCTGGTTCAAGACTCGATAGAAAAACAAAAATTCGATGGCGAGTTGCGAGCAGCTCGGGTGATGCAGAAAAGTTTACTTCCGGAACGATTCCCAAATGTACCTGGCTTCGAGATCTATGCGATTAGTATTCCTGCATACGATGTCGGCGGCGATTACTACGACTTTTCGACGATGTGGGATGGCTCCCCGCTAATTGCGATCGGAGATGTCTCTGGCAAAGGAATTTCTGCCTCACTCTATATGGCGGAAACAAAAGGAATTGTGCAGGCCCTGGCTCCCGTCATGGCCAACATGACGGAACTTTTGGACGGGACCAATACCGCGCTGCTTCATAATTCACCATCCAGCACTTCGCTTCGTCGTTCCTTTGTTACGTTAGGGCTTCTTTCTATGAGTAAAAAAGGGGTTCACTACGTACGTGCGGGTCACACACCGTTATTGCATGTTCGTTCGGATGGGACGTACCGATTTCTTCAGCCCCGAGGTATGGCGGTGGGACTCATTCGTGAGCCACTATTCAGTGACGCTTTAGAAGAAGTTCTTGTGGATGTGCACCCAAAGGACGTGCTTGTGCTGTTCAGCGATGGCATTACGGACGCAAGAAATCCGAGCGGGGAAGCCTTAGGGTACCAACGGCTCGCTTCATTCGTTCTCCAACATTTGCATATCGGCAGTGCGCGCGATCTGACGTTGCAAACGCTCGCATCTGTTGCAGATTTTACGAATTCCGGGAACTTTGATGACGATGCCACGCTGGTCGTGATGCGATGCCTTGAACATATGTAGAAATCATGGAACAGACACCTCGATTCTCCGTAACCGAAGTTCCCAGTGCCGGCCGAGCTACCGTTATTGCACTCGCGGGACAACTTGACGCTCACACAGCCTCTGAATTCGAACGGTTTCTGGAACGGATCGTACGAGACGAAGGGAAGCGGCAGTTAGTGCTCGATTTTGATGCGCTCGAATACATTTCCAGTGCCGGCCTTGGTGTTTTGATGGGTCTGATCGAGGAAGTCCGGGCGGGCGGAGGGGATATGAAGCTCGCTGCTCTGCCAGAAAAAATATTCCACGTCCTCGATCTTCTTGGGTTCCCAATGGTGTTTCAGATCTTTTCAGGGGTACAGGATGCTGAGCTGGCCTTTGAGGAACGTTTATAAATTTATGAAACAAAAAGAGTACGAATATATGTACTCCGTAAAGAGGCCTCGTAGTTCAGTTGGATAGAACATCAGTTTCCTAAACTGAGTGTCGCAGGTTCGAGTCCTGCCGAGGCTACATTAATGTCCCTCACCTAAACATTCCCATCTAGTCAAAATACTGCATTTGTTTGAGTTTCAAGAAAATTGTAAAATGCATAATTATCAAAAAATTTCTAATATTAGAAACTTATTTTAAAATTTTGATGTTCAAATAATAAGAAAATTTATTTTTCGTTTAGAAAATCATATGATCTCAAGAAATAACCGCATTAGCAAGTCCTTTGTCGCGGGTGACCCGGCCGCGACCGATCCCCGCGCCCACGCACCCGAGCGCCGTCCTGACGATAATCCTGCCCGCTGGAACGACCATTTCCCGCCCGAGGACCTTCTCGTCGACCGCGAAGAATTCGCGATCGGATACGGAAATCCCCATTTCGACGACGTCGACGATAGCTACGACGACGAATCTTCGGCCAGCCCCGGGCCGCTGTGCGGGGCCGACCTTCGGTTCCTTCGCGACTTCATTTTAGGCTCCGCGTTCTACGTCGAGCAGCTCGAAATGTACCTCTGCGATTCTTCCGACGACTTCTGGCAGGCCCGCGAGCATGCCTACCGCATCATTACAGCGGCCCTGATCCACGAGTACGAATTCGGCGCTTAAAGCCCATAACGACAAGGGGAGGACGATCCCCCGGACCGTCCTCCCCTCATCGTTCGAACGCGCAGATTTACTCCAACTCGATCGCCTGAGACCTCTTTACTCCAGCACGATCGCCTGCAACGCCTTTACTCCAGCACGATCGCTTTTGTTGTGACGGTAGTGCCCACCAGGAACCGGAAGTAATACGTTCCCTTCGGGTGCTTCGAGAGATCGAGCGTCATCGTGGGAGCGGAATGTTCGAAATCGATCACGGTTTTCCCGAGCACGTCCAGGACCGATATCTCTCGCGCCTGGTCCGGCATACCGCTGATTTGGACCGTTCCCGTCGATGGATTCGGCGAGAGCGTGACCGAGATCGGAACTGAGGGCGCTTGCACCGCCAGCGGACCCATCGCTTTGTTCGGCGGCGCGGTCGAGTAATCGAACGTGAGCGACGGACAGGAAAACTGGTACGCCGGATGGCTCGGGTTCGCACCCGTAGCGAAGATCACGATGTTCCCCCCTCCGTTATTCAGGACTGCGCCCGGCTTTAAATAAATAATGTTCTCGCCGCCGGCGTACGTAATGGTGGAACCCGATTCCGCAAAGATCGTGTCGCCGCCGCCGCCGACGTACACCGTCACTCCGGGATTGACCCAGATCGCCGTCGTGTCATAATAGACGGTTGCATTCGTATCGATCACGTGGGCATCGTGCGGAATGACCGGCGAGCTGCAATCGAAGACATGCACGGTCCCCGTCGCCGTCGCCGAACACCCCTCGGGCGTGACCACGCGGACCGTGACCGTTTTCGTTCCAGCGGTACTATAGGTGATGATGGTTGGCGTTCCGGACGAGCTATCCGTCTCAAGAGCCCAGAGTCCAACGCCGGACGTATCGGCCGGCACACCGCCGTCGCCTAAGTTCCAATAGAACGTGTCGAGCAATACCGTATTGTCCTCATACGCGGGCGGAGTAGTTAAGGCCACTAACGGCATCCCGACGCCGGTAATGGAATTAATTTCCAGGCCGAGATGGGGCGCCTGCCCGATCGCAAGATCGCTCCCGTTATCCGCACTTTCGACGTACGGCAGCGCGCCGATCACGCGCACGCGATAGTGCGTGGAGGCCACGGCCGTCTTCGGGGCGGCGGTCGAAAACGTGAACGTACCCGGCAGCGTGTCCTTGATGGAACTTAGATTGGAGAACCCGTTCGTAAAGCTTCCCGAAGGATCCGAAAGCTGCAGCGTAAACGCATTATTGTGCTGCCAGAAGCCGGTCACGGTAAAGCTGACGGAGACCGGGTCCCCGCCGCAAAAAGTCGAACCCGAGACCGAATTGATCGAGATCGTCTGCGCCGAAGCCGTCCGTCCCGCGAAGACCAGGAGCGCCATCGCGATCCCGATAGGAACAATATGTTTTTTCATAGCCGTACAAGGTTAAATGACGCCTAAAGAACCCGGCCGAAGGGCGAAAGTTACAACCCCGAATTTCATGCAACGCATGATCCCGCTTGCGCGTATCCCGCGCAGGCGTTAATGTAGCGCATGCTTTAGCTTGCGCTTATCCCGGTCATGCAACGCGAACGGTATCAGAGCAAGCTAAAGCATGCTCTACATTGCCGTTATCGCGGTTCGATGTCCGAGATGGCGGAGTCGAGCGGGGGGATGAGGCGGGCGATACTACCGCTGTCGAGCGTGATCGATTGCGACCAGCTGCTGCCGTCCGCCAGCGTTAACGTTCCCGAGCCGAGATAGTAGCTCACGTCGCACGTCGCGATCCAGGTCGTTTCCGTGCCGGCAGCGGTCGAAACGTTGTAGCCGCGCGGCGTCGAGATCACGGTCGTCGGAGCGATCGTAAGCTGGGCGTCACAGGTATAATGGTAATAGGTGCTGTCGCGCGCGGGAGCTTTTGCGATCGTGTTGAGGACGCCGATCAGTTCCCGCGCGTCGGTATCCGGGAGCGAAATGCCGCGCGTCAGGTTGAAATTCTGGAGCGCATTCCCGCTGTACGAACTCCGCGGCGCGAGCAGGACGTATTTCGTGTCCATTCCCGGCTGTGCGCCGTCGCTCTGCGCGGCGTCGCTCGTGGCGTCCTCGGCCGCGATAAGCGCCACGTCATTGTCGATGACGTCGGGGTCTGTCACCCAGACGTGCACCGCGCCGAAGCGCGTTCGCGTCACGCTCGAGGAATGCGGCACTTCGCCCGTCGCGTTAAAATAAAAATAGGGATGGATCGCCGCCGGATGGCAGCTCGCTAACGCGGACGCAAAGAGACCGCACGAAAACAGTTTCGAAAGAATGGGAAGTTTTGTCATGACGGTAGTAAGTGTACAAACGGTGGAGCGTACAAATAGCGATTAAATAAGTGACGAGATAAAGATGCAGGAAGATTACGAT
>JAJPIQ010000049.1 GCA_021324685.1 Bacteroidota bacterium | reverse complement strand
GTGAGGAAATCGGTGAACCGGGAGAGCATATTCCCGTGAAGGTGCTGTACGATAATGGCGATGGAATTCGATTCCGGATCGGGGACCCAATGGACGTCCTCGTCGGATATCTGTTCGAGCGTCTTTTCGCCCAGGGATCGAAGTTGGTCGAATCGGTCGAGCGTAAGGGCGAGGAAATCTTTCATCGTTTTCGGCACAGCACGCTCAATATCCGGCGGCAGTCATTGCCGTGCGCAGTTCATTGAGATAGGTGGGGTGCACTTCGCCATAATAGAGCGCGCTGGGCTCGAGCACGAGCGTGCCGAAGCTCGATGGGTTCCCAGCCTCGTACTTGCTCGTCGCCTGCACGGTCACTTCATTGGCGTGTGCGGGATCGTCCACATCGTAAACGATGCCGGTGAATCCGAGCGTGGCGGCATCGGTAATGCTTGCCGTCGCTCCGGCGGTCGTCTCCTCGCCTTTGAAGATTGGGACCGGCGTTTCATACGCGCGTTCGGGATTCGATTCGAAGCCTAAAAAGGTATAGGGGATTCGGAGCGTCAGGCGGTACCCGTTGACGACTCCGCTGGCGGCCGTGTCGTAGTCCATCCGCGCCATGACCTGCGAGAGTCCCTCTTTTTGCAATTCCGTGAGGGCGATGACGGTACTATACGCGATCTGCGTAACTTTTCCGGGATGGGCCGGCAGCGCGAACGTGAGGTTCGAGACGAGCGAATCGAGCTCGGTGCGGAACGTTGGGAACCCTCCCTGGGTCGAGAGCACGCGGCGGTCGCGGTTTAAGCGATCGCCCGTATACTTCGTATCGAACCAGAACGAAACCCGGTCGTTCGCTTCGAGCGATGGCTGCCCGCCGATCACATAATCGTCCCGCACGCGAACGGCGAGATAGAGATACTCATCGTTATACGCCGCCTGGATGGAGCGGATCGAAAGATCGTTGGCATCGCGCCGAAATCCGGCGCCCGAAAGGATGAAATCGCTGCTCGAGTCCGAAAGCAAATGCCCGTAGCCGGGATAGATCTCACGCAGACGGCCATACGAGGGGAGCGTGTAGAACGATTCCGAGAGCAGCGCATCGGTCGAAGTTCCCGCAAAGTACGATTCCCGCGAGCGAAGGTTTTCGTAGTTGCGGTAGATCTCATGCCCCAGCGCATGCGGCTTGCTGCTCGCGGAATTCTTAATATCTTCTTTCCCGGTCTGGAACCGGTCGATCAGGACGACGTCCCCATATTCGATCGAGTACCCGTCCTGCGACCAGTTATTTTCGCCCGTCTTCTGGGTGATGGTGACGACGGATCCGTCGATCGAAAGCCCGACTTCGATCGGAGACTCGACAAAGGGGATTTCTTTTTCCAGCCGGCTTACGAGCGATCGATTATTGACGTTCTCGAAAAAATAGACGCGCACTTCGCTCCGCGCGCGGCCCGGGTCGTAGAGCGAGAGCGCAAGATCCGGAAGGCTGTCGTTGGTAAAATCGCCCGCGGCATACCCCCAGACGCGCGCGTTCGCATAGTCGGGGACGAGCGCCTGAAGTTGTGCAGCAAGCGCGGCGTTATGAAGATCGGTCGAGATCCGTGGCACGAGGCTATCGAGCGTCATGCCCTGTGCATACCCCCGGCCTGCAAAAAAAAGAAAAGCGAGAGCGAATGCCCAGTGCGTTCGGCGTGTTCTCATGACGGAATAAAACTGAAAACTGCTATCTTGTCATTCCCGGGAATGTACAAAGATACGGACTGTAACAGAACAACGAATATCATTCGTCATCCTTAATCCTAAACTTGTCATTAGCGCTTGGCCTATCCTTTTTCTGAAATCGAACTCAAGTGGCAGGAATACTGGCGAAGCCACGAAACGTATCGCGTGACGCTCGATCCATCGAAGCCGAAATACTTCGTGATGGACATGTTCCCCTACCCTTCCGGCGAAGGCCTGCACATGGGCCATCCGCTCAGCTATACCGCGACGGACGTCGTCATGCGCATGAAACGTATGCAGGGGTTTGCGGCGATGCATGCGACCGGCTGGGATGCATTCGGGCTTCCGGCCGAGCAATACGCGGTGAAGTATAAGCTCCACCCGCGTATCACCACGGAACGAAACATCGCGACCTACCGCCGGCAACTCGATTCCCTCGGATATGGCTACGATTGGTCCCGCGAGATCAACACCACCGATCCGAATTATTTTAAATGGACGCAGTGGATCTTCCTGAAGTTTTTCAATTCGTATTTCGATACCGAGGAACAAAAAGCAAGACCGATCGAGGAGCTTGTCCGGCGGATCGCTTCGGAGGGTACCGCCGGCATTCCGTGCGCACTTCCCCGAGATACGAAACACTATTCGAAGGAAGCCTGGGGCGCGGCGACCGCTAAAGAACGTTCCGATTTCCTTGCGCAGTGCCGCCTTGCCTATGTGGCCGATGCCCCGGTGAACTGGTGCCCGGAACTGGGAACCGTCCTCGCGAACGAGGAGGTCCCGGAACAGGAGGAAAAAGGCTATACGGTCCTCCGCCGTAATATGCGGCAGTGGGTTTTGAGGATCACGGCGTATGCCGAGCGCCTGCTCCGCGATCTCGATACCGTGAACTGGCCCGAGAGCACCGTGCAAAGCCAGCGAAACTGGATCGGGCGGAGCGAAGGCGCGGAGATCGATTTTTCTATTGCCGGAGCGGACCACACGATCAGGGTCTTTACGACGCGGCCCGATACGCTCTTCGGAGCAACCTATATGGTGCTCGCGCCGGAACATCCGCTCGTGGCGAAAATCACGACCGGCGCTCAGGATGGTGCGGTCCGGAATTATTTGGAGGAAGTTCGCCGCAAGAGCGATCTCGAACGGACCGATCTGGCGCGGGAAAAGACCGGCGTCTTTACCGGGGCCTACGCGATCAATCCGGCGAACGGGAAACATATACCGATCTGGATCGCCGATTACGTCCTCATCTCCTACGGGACGGGCGCGATCATGGCGGTCCCCGGACACGATGAGCGCGATTTTGAATTTGCGGGCGCCTTTGGACTTCCGATCGTCCGTGTGGTCCAGGCCCCCGGCGTGGACGCAAGCGAGCCGCTCGTCACGCCGTTTACGGAAGATGGCATCGCAGTCCATTCGGGGTTTCTCGATGGACTCTCGACCGAACAGGCGAAACAACGGATGATCGAATGGGTGGAGGCCTCCGGGGCCGGCGTGCGGACCGTCAAATATAAATTGCGGGACTGGCTGTTTTCGAGACAACGGTACTGGGGGGAACCCTTCCCCATCATTTACGTCGACGAAGGCGATGGCGAATACCCGAAAGCCTTGCCCGAACGGATGCTGCCCGTGATCCTGCCCGAAGTGGAAAGTTATCAGCCCTCCGGCACGGGTGAGTCCCCGCTCGCGACCATCCCCGAATGGGTGAACACGACCGATCCCGAAACGGGGCGTTTCGCGCGCCGCGAAACGAACACCATGCCGCAATGGGCCGGCTCCTCCTGGTATTTTCTCCGCTATCTCGATCCGAAGAACGATACCGCGCTTATTTCTTCGGACGCGGAGCGCTACTGGATGCCCGTCGATCTCTATATCGGCGGCGCCGAACATGCCGTCACCCACTGGCTCTACTCGCGGTTCTGGCATAAGCTGCTCTACGATTATGGCATCGTCCATACGCCGGAACCGTTCCAACGGATCTTTCATCAGGGTATGCTCCTGGGCGAGAACGGGAGCAAAATGTCGAAATCGCTTGGGAACGTTATCAATCCGGACCAGCTCGTTTCGGAATACGGCGCCGATACCGTACGCTCCTACGTTTTGTTCCTCGGCCCGCTCGAAGGAACGAAACCGTGGGACTCCAAAGGGATTATGGGCGTGCACCGCTTCCTGAACCGCCTGTGGCGTGTCATCGTCCGGGAAGATAATACGACCGATCGTTCTTCGATCACGGATGGGACGCCTTCGTCCTCGCTTGAGCGATTGCTCCACCAGACCATCAAAAAAGTTGGGGACGATATTGAAGCATTGCGGTTCAACACGGCGATCTCGGCCTGCATGATCTTGCTGAACGCGATGGAAGAGGAATCGGGCGGCATTCCGCGCGCGGCCTACGAGGCGCTCCTAAAGCTTATGGCGCCCTTCGCGCCGCATATCGCGGAGGAACTTTGGCAGCGCCTGGGCAACGCAGGCACGATCTTCGATACCACATGGCCGGCCTACGACGAAGCGAAAACGGTGGAGACGACCGTTACGCTCATCCTTCAGGTCAACGGCAAGGTCCGCGATAAGCTCGATGTGCCGCGCGGGCTCATGACAGCCGATCTCGAAGCCTTTGCGCGCCAAAGCCCGAACGTGATGAAGCACATCGATGGGAAACAAATTAAGAAAGTGATCGTCGTGCAGGATAAATTAGTCAATGTTGTAGCCGCATGAAACTCTGTGTTCTCTTAGGCGGCCCGAGTGCCGAACGCGAAGTTTCGCTCCTTTCCGGCGAGGCCATGGCCCGCGCGCTGGTAGCGAATGGGCACGACGTCACGCTCCTCGATCCGGCGACGGGCCGTGCGATGCGCCTCGAGGAATTCCAGGCCGAGCCGCCGAGCATCCAGCCGCCGACCGTCAAAAGCCTATCCGCTTATACGAATACCGTCGTGCTTGAAAGCCTGATGTCCCCCGCCGTGCGCGACGCCGACGTCGTCGTGCTCGGGCTTCATGGAGTTCCCGGTGAAGACGGGCTCATCCAGTCGGTCCTGGAACTTCTGGGCAAACGATTTACCGGCTCGGACGCCCGATCGAGCATGCTCTGTATCGATAAACAGTACACGAAAATTATCATGGAGCGCTCCGGCGTTGCCGTTCCTCGCGGCAGGATCGTTTCCGTCGAGGACCACCCGCTCGAACGCCATGCCGCATGGGAGTGGTGCGCGGCCGAACTCGGGTTCCCACTTGTCATTAAACCGAACGACCAGGGATCGACCGTCGGCCTCACGATCCTTCGTGAAGACTCCCAGGACGCGTTCCAGCGCGCGGTCGATCTCGCACTCGACTATTCGAAAAAAGCGCTCATCGAGGAATTTATCGAAGGCCGGGAACTCACCGTTTCGATCCTCGGGCACGAAGCGCTCCCGATCGTCGAGATCGAGACCAACGGCGGCTTTTACGACTATCATCATAAGTACACGGCCGGGATGTCCTTTCATACCTGCCCGGCGAAGCTCCCGACGGAACTTTCCTCCGCGATCCAGGCCTCGGCGCTCACGGCGTTCCACGCCTGCGGGTGCCGCGGGTACGGCCGCGTCGATTTCCGGCTCCATCCGAACAACCGCTATTACTGCCTCGAGATCAATACGCTCCCCGGGATGACCGCCACGAGCCTCATCCCCGATGCCGCGCGCGCTGCCGGGATCTCCTTCGAGGAACTTTGCGAACGCATTCTCTCCGAAGCGCTCTGATAGATGTTCTCGGGAAATGGAAACGAATTCTTTGTCAACCGGCTTGAAAGGTTCTGATATTCCCATGGCCGAATCCATTTCCACATTGCCGAAACCGCTGCTGCTGCATCCGGCCGCAGGAAAAACGGAGGTCGCGCTGCCGCGCAGCCAGACCGTTCCCCTGCCGGAGCATATCATTGCCGCCAGCGAGGAAATGCGCGAGATCGTCTCCGTTGTCCGCGCGATCGCGCCGACCTCGATCACCGTGCTTCTCATTGGCGAAAGCGGGACCGGCAAGGAAGTATTCGCGGAACTGATCCACGACCTGAGCGACCGCAGCGGTCCGTTCGTCACGGTCAATTGCGGCGCGATCCCGGAGGGACTGATCGAGTCGGAACTATTCGGGCATGAAAAAGGCGCTTTTACCGGCGCCGTCGGCCAGCGCAAGGGATTTTTCGAAGCCGCGCAGGATGGGACCCTTTTTTTGGACGAGATCGGCGAAATGCCCCTCGCGCTCCAGGTAAAACTGCTGCGCGTCCTCGAGACCGGAACCTTTACGCGGGTCGGATCGACGGCGTTACAAAAAACGAACGCCCGTATTATTGCCGCGACCAACCGCGATCTCGAGCTCGATGTCCGCGCGGGAACGTTTCGCTCCGACCTGTATTACCGGCTCCGAGCCGTGATGCTCCGCATTCCCCCGCTCCGGAACCGCCGCGAGGACATTCCCTACCTCCTCGAAACAATGCTCGCGGAGTTCGTCCGGAAGCACCACATCGCCCAGATGCCGCAGCTCGAACCCGAGGCGATCCAGCTCCTGATTCAGCACGAGTGGCGCGGCAACATCCGGGAACTTCGGAATACGCTCGAGCAACTGGTCGTGCTCGCCTGTGCCACGCAGCGCGAGGGCGCGGGCAAACGGTGCCAGATCTCGCGGCGGGACGTCGAGCGATCGCTCGCTTCGACAGTCCTCGGATGGGACGGCCGGAATTTCGAGCGACCGCTGCCGGCCCCGCCGCTCGCGCGCGACAATCCCCAGTCCGAGCGAGAACTTATTTATCGCGCGCTCATCGAACTGCGCTCCCAAATTGCGGAGATCCGGGAACTCCTCGAAGGCCGCGGAATCCCCTCTTCGTCGCATGCGCTCGTGCTGCCGCCCGCGAGCGGCGATCCGGGTTCCCTGGCGATCCGTTCCCTGGACGAAGTGGAACGCGAGGCGATCGAGCATGCGCTCGATTTTTACCATGGGAACCGCCGCCATGCCGCGCACGCGCTCGGCATCAGCGAACGCTCGCTCTACCGCAAACTGAAGGAGCGAGGACTTGAATAACTCGCGTTTACGCCTCCCCTTTGGGATCCTTGCCCGGCATCCGTTTTGGGTCCTTGCCGCCGTTGTTGCGATCGCCGGCTGCTACTCCTTTACGGGCGCCAGTATTCCGCCATGGATCCATACGATCGCCGTCCCGCTCGTCGAAGATAATTCCGGGTTCGGGCAGTCCTCCGTACGGCAGGAACTGACGGACCAGCTCGTCCAGAAGTTCACCACTGAAGGTTCCCTTCGCGTCGCGAGCCGTTCCACCGCCGATGCCGCTGTCGAAGTATCGATCCCGCCCACGGGCATTATGGACGAGCCGGTCAACGTCAAGGCCGGCGAACAGGTAACGACCAAACGCGTAACGCTCCGCACGCACGCGAAATACACCGATCAAAAAAAGCAGAAGGTCTTTTGGGAACGCGATTTTTCCGAGACCGCCGATTACCGCATCGATGGCGGCCTCAGTGCGTTCCACACCGCGCTCTCCCAGGCCGAAGACAAGATCTCCACCGACATCCAGCTCGCCGTGATCTCCAACTGGTAAACGTGCCGCAGGCACGACATATTTATCGCAGCGAATTTTCTGACGAAACCCTTCCTATGCCTTGCTCCGCACGCGTAGTGCAAACCGGAGAATTCCCGCCGCGACCGCGATCAGGATGGCACCGATCACCGCCCATTGCGTTTCGTTTGTCATGACGCTGCCATGGATCAGCCCGATCCCCTGACCGAACCAAACGATCCCAACGAGCCCAATAAAACAGGCAAGAACGATAAGGAGCTTTTTTTTCATGGATCGAGAACTTAAATTTACGCTTGAACTGGATCTCTGTTTGACCGAAATCCTTTTTGAGAACTGAGATCCCCCATCAATCGTGCGTGGGCAGCCTGCCCTTTCCTTTCACTGCACGCCATCTCGTCTCCGCCATGAAATCTTTTATAACCGCCAACGATTGCTCTCTCTCCAATCCGAGAAATAATCGAATGATGCAACGCGAAGAAAAACAACCGATCGTTTCGTTTGCGACCGCCCGGGAGTGGCATGCGTGGCTTAAAACACATCATGCGCAGTCGAACGGGATCGAGCTTCGGTTATTCAAGAAAGGCTCAGGAGAGCGATCTGTTTCGTACGATGAAGCACTCGATGAGGCACTCTGCTTCGGTTGGATCGACGGACAAAAACAATCCTATGACGAACAATCGTGGATCCAGAAATTCACGCCGCGCAGGCCCAAAAGTGTATGGTCGAAACGGAACCGGGAACACGTCGCGCGCCTCGCCAAAGAAAAGCGGATGATGCCCGCCGGGTTGAGGGAGGTGGAAGCCGCTAAAAAAGACGGCCGCTGGGATTCAGCGTATGATTCCCAGAAAAACATGGAGATCCCATCCGAGTTTTTGAGGGAGCTCGAAAAAGATAAAAGCGCCTATGCTTTTTTCAAGACGCTCAATAAGGCCAATCTCTACGCTATCGCATGGCGACTGCAAACAGCTAAAAAACCGGAAACCCGCGAAAAGCGTATGAAGGCCATGTTGTCCATGCTCGCGGAAGGAAAGAAATTTCACTAAAACGTTTAGTGGATCTATTCTTTAGTGGATCTATTCTATAGTTGTGGTGGACCTATTTTCGTTGTATTTCAATGAAATACCGCCGACTCTAAGCGCAGAATTCGTTCTTCTGATGACTGATAATTTTAAGCACATCGGCAAGCTTCACGTTGGAGAGTGTGAGTTCCTGCAACTTTAGATTTGTCGATCGCTGCTGCTTTTCGAGTCGATCCAGACGGACATTCGTCTGCTCCTGCTCGTTAAGCATTTCAGATAGGAGCTTAATAATTCCCAAATCATCCATGAATTGAGTAACACTATCGATATATATTGGTTCGAAACTAAAAAACGCGCGAAGCGGAAGCGGAATTCGCGAGATTTTTTAAGCCGCGTAGGTCGGCGCTTCCAGCCCGACAATCCTTTTCAAACCGCGTGGGTCGGCGCTTCCAGCCCGACAGGTCTTTTCAAGTCGCGTAGGTCGGCGCCTCCGGCCCGACTTCCCCCAGTGCCGAAGCCGCGATGTACCCGCAGCCCCGAGTAGAGCGAAGCAGGCATCGACCACGATGCGCGGAACTGGGGTTTGCGGAATTTTTTAAGAGCCAGGGTCCGGGAGCGAGGCGCGGGCATAATCACAGGTAAGGGCCGTAGGCCCGGCCCGGTTGTAGAAAGGACAGAATAGATAAAAGAAAAAAGCTCCGTTGGAGCGACCATGGGCCGCTCCTACGGAGCTTGAAAATTTAAAAATAAATTGCGTTTCTACAAACGGGCCACGCCTACGGCGTTGTCAGTATTAATGCCGGAGGCACGAAATATTTGTAGTCCCGGGCGAGGCAGTCATCGACCACGATGCGTGGAACTGGGGTTTGCGGGATTTTTCAAGTCGCGTAGGTCGGTCTTCCAGCCCGACAGTCCCGAAGGGACGACAGAAAAAAGTGGCGGAGCCACGACGTACCCGCAGCCCAGGGTGGAGGCGAAGCCGGAACCCTGGGTTGTGAGGCGGATTAAGATTTTATAGCCCTGAAAGGGCGATGTTTGCCCCCGGGATTTTACAACGCCCTTTCAGGGCTTGGGAACCTAAAACGCAACTTTAACCCAGGGTTGCGCTCGCAAGCTCGCTTCACCCTGGGCTGCGAGTACTCCGTCGCTCCGCGACTCTCTCGGAATGGCTTTTTTGAATCGCCAGTTAAGTAGGTAATCTATTATGAAGCAAATTAAGAAATGTTGGATCTGTAGAAAGCGACCCGCCGAGACAGCCGAACATCGGTATAAGAAAAGCGAGTTTGTTCGCATGCACGGCAAACAATTTCAGGGAAATCTCGTCCGAACATGGACGAATGAAATTCGACTTGCGCAGGGACCAAATTCAAATACGCTAAAGTATCCTAAGAGCTTATGTCATTATTGCAATACAACTTTATCGCAACCGTACGACAGAGCGTTTGATCGTTTTAGAGAATACACAATTGCGAACGAACAGCAGCTTTGTGCTGAGCGAATTATCGACTTTCAGGACATCTATGGATCTGACTTCGATATTCAAGAGCTGCATCTGTTTCGTTATTTTGCTAAACAGCTTGGGTGTAAAATTGACGCTATCGGCTTGTCTGTTCCTCGTGACCTGAGATATGTTTTTAAAAAAGTTCATCTCCTAACTCGATTAGCAATTTCCTTCCAGATTGATGAGAATATTCGCGTGTCAAATATGCGAGAATGGTGGCTCAGTTCGGCTGCAATTGTCCCGAGTTTTGCGAGATTTAGAATACCATGTTTCTTATGGTCACAGGACTTTCAGTGGTTTAGAGTCCACTATTCATTGGGAGTAAAGCCTGAAGGTAAAGCTGGAGCACTGTGGAGAGCAGATTCACGGTATTTATATCTCGGCAGAATTCAGAGGTCAGAAGAAGACTTTAATAGTTATATCGCAGAGAGAGCATCCCTCGCTCAACACGCAGAAACGGTTGAACGACTCACTCAAGAAAAGAGCTGATTCGCTAATTCCTTTAAGATCGCTCTTACCCCTTCAAAAACCCCAATTCATAAACCATCGGTTGCAGCTTTTCCGTCAATGCTTTGTAGGCCGATTCGAAGGGTTTGAAGCTGACGGGCGGGAAATCGCCGCTTTCGTTGCGGGATTGCAGGGCTTTGCGGATTTGGTACCACCCCACATCCGCGCGATTTAGTTTTAGTTCTTCACGGACGGTGTGAACGTCCGTGTGCGCAAAATATGCTTTCCACAATGCTTTGCCTGCTTCGAGTACGGCATTCGCTTCCTTGGAAAATTTCTTTCCGCGTATGTATTGCACCATAAAATCGCTCTCGAAGCGGTCGGGCGCGCCGACCTCTTGTTCGGTGTAGGGAATGAAATGGTTCACGATGCTCCATTTCTTTCCGTTCCATTCCAAATCGTTCGCGCTGGCGGTGAGGTTACTGCCGTTGAACAGCATCCAGACCAAACAGTCGTTCTTAAATTCTTCGCTTAACGGTTTGTCGGGTTGCAGGAATTGGTCGCGGTCGTTGAGCCAGGTGGGTTTGATAATTCTGCGAACCATAAATACGATCGCAATCTGCCATAGGTTTTCAGCATTAACAAAATAGCCTCTCGCACTCCCGTATCCCGATGAGAAAATTACAGTTTGAATACTTGCGTGCTGCAAATCATTGCCTCCACTTAGCATATAACCAATAGCATCATCCGACCACTTTAACCCTCTTAGATCCTTGGTTACGGTTGCTGGGACAATCGCATTCTTCAGAGGTACAACATCCGTCTTATTTGTTTTCGGTCTAATAATCCAATTTGTTAGAAGTTGATCGCTCGGTAGATTGTAGAATGTCTTCTCGCCAATTGGTTGGGCAAGCTTATCTAATACTTCTGCTGCTATTTGTGTGATAGGCGTTTTTTTGTTACCTTTTAGATCTGTTTTCCAAATTAAAAAACCGATTGGGAAGCTTCCCTTAAGTCCATCGAAGGCCTTGCTATTAACGACGAAACCTCCTAAGTACCTGGCATTCCAAGCGGCCCTAAAATCGTCTAATGTAGGTGCAATCACATACTTCAACGTGCTGAACGTTGCTAAAGTAGCATTAGGTATCTCTTTCGCAATGCGAGCAATAAACTGGGTGTAAAGTTCGTTGCTAGCTTTGCCAAACCCTTCCATTCCTTTGGCGGCCCATTTTGTTTTGGCAACACCTGTTTTATTTTCCCCGCCGCTAATTGTATCAGCATTCGTCGCCTCCGCATACGGCGGATTCATCAGTACTAAAATCTTTTTGCCTTTTGCAATGGCGTCGCGCAAGCTTTGGGGAATTTTATTGGTGAGCGAGTAATCTATCGTTCCATCATCGGTAATATCGTCATTCAGGTAATCGTATTGAAACCGCGTTGCGGCCACGCAGGTCTTGGTGGCTTTCATCACATCGACATCGGCCTCGTCGAGCGTGCTCATATAGACATTGCGCGGGTTGCTGTGTTTCACTTCCAAGTTCCCAACGCCGCAGCACATATCCCATACGATATAGTCCTTCTGCCAGTTATTTCCGAGCGTTTCGGTCAGTTTATCGTAGGCTTTGTCCACGACTTTGAGCGGCGTGTAAAACGCACCCTTGAAACTTCGCTCATCGAGCGGAATAAGGCTGTCGCGGCGTTCGAGCAGATAGTCCCGGTACTTCTCCCGTGGCGGCCGGTGATAGATCGCCCAGAACTGCCGGTAACCTTCCTTATTGCCTAACTCATAGAC
>JAJPIQ010000030.1 GCA_021324685.1 Bacteroidota bacterium | reverse complement strand
TGGAGGCAACGGGAGCAGGGGAGGTGGTTTCAGCTTGCTGTGCCATGTGTATGGGAGATTAAATTGTATGTCCGTTAAATTGAGCCGAGATGCCGCAATTCGAAGTGTTATAAACAAACGGTTTTTGAAAGTAATTCAAACCAAACGTTTCGCGGTCTTCTCTGCCTGTAATTATTCATTCGCGAAAAAATCATCGCACAAAAATGGATTCCGATCGCCGAATTTTTCGATCTGAAACCGAGGGTTTTTTAAACCGATCCGACCGAACGGTCCTCTAAGCTTTGGCCATTACGGCGGTGCTTTGGGAATGTGATACTTTCCGATTTCCGCATGTTGTTGTAATGCGCTAAAATAGTTTTTCACCAGAACTTCCATCCTATGCGTAACTCGATCTCGTTGGTGCTTGCATTCGTTGTTGTTTCTTTCGTTTTATCCGGCCGTGCGTTCGCGCAACAGGGAACCGAACGCTGCCCGGCCGGCTGCGGCGGACCGTTCTGCGGGCCGGAACGAATGGGTTCCGAAAGACCTGGGAACTTCGATGCCGCGCATCCGCGCCTTGCCCGTGCCTGGAGATTCCTGACCGATGAAAGTTTTCGCGCGTCGATCGAAGCGCCCATGAGCGCGGCCGATAAACAGACGATCGAAACCGCGGTCGCCGACCTCAGGAGTGCCCTGGCAACGCTCAAAAGCCTTCGGCCGCAACTGAGCGCCGCGCGCGAAGCCAACGATACGGCCACGATCCATGAACTCTGGAAGAGCGCGCGACCGGACCTGGACCGCATTCGGACCGATCGACGGACGATCATGGACCTTATTGCGAAATATAAATTCCAGAACGGGCCGGCAAACGGTTCCCAGTCCAGCGGCTCGCTCCTGCAGCCCGTGTATCCTAATCCGATCCATGTCGGCGGAGGTCCGGCTACGGTCACGTATCATTTAAGTGCGGACG
Organism: Bacteroidota bacterium; assembly: GCA_021324685.1. Classification (GTDB taxonomy): domain Bacteria; phylum Bacteroidota; class Ignavibacteria; order Palsa-1295; family Palsa-1295; genus PALSA-1295. The sequence continues at coordinate 98,223 of JAJPIQ010000030.1, read as the reverse complement.
GGCCGGTCACTATTCTGGTGACGGATGCCAGCGGAACAGTCGTCGAGCAGATCGCGAACCAGCAGGAGAGAGCGGGGGACCACACGGTAACGGTCGGCAGCGGGATTACCCGACCGGGCGCATTTTATGTCACCGTCGTCGCCGGCAATTCGAAGACGACGCAAAAGCTCGCGGTCGTCGAATAATCAGCGCGCGCGGACGGACATCGGGGACGTCGGCGTTGCCGCCGGGTTCAGCTTGGCGACGATCGGAAAACTCATCCAAACTTCCGTTCCCTTACCGGGTTCGCTCGTAAGGCCGATATCGCCGTTCATCAGTTTTGTGTAACTTCGGGCCAAAGGCAGCCCAAGCCCCGACCCTTCATAGGAGCGGGACGTCCCCGTGCTTTCCTGTTTGAACTTCTCGAACGCGGCCTTTGCAAATTCACGGGACATGCCGATGCCGGTATCCCGGATGCGGATCACGGCCCGTTCTTCGGGAGGGCCATGCGGGCGCGAGCGGATCTCTTCTGAAAGTTCGATGCGCACCGACCCGGCATGGGTAAATTTGATCGCGTTTACCACGATCTTATCGAGCGCTTTGGCAAAGCGGTCCTTATCGAGCAGCACGATCTGGTCCCGGTGCCGAATATCGATATAAAGGCGAAGCCCCCGGTCGCGCATGAGCGGGCGAAACTCTTCGGCTTTCGTCTCCAACTCTTCCGAAAGCAGGAAGGGATAGAGCACCATTTCGCTCGGGTTCGATTCGAGCGATGCCAGTTCGATAATCGAGGTGACGGTGGAAAGAAGGCGGCGTCCGCTGCTCAGGACACTGCGTGCATACTCGCGAAGTTCTCCTTCGGGGAGTTCGTCTTCCAATAGCGAACCGAACCCCAGAATCGAATGGAGCGGAGTCCTGAGTTCGTGGCTGAAATTCGAAAGAATAATCGACTTGAGCCGGCTGATCTCCTCGGCTTCGGCTTTGGCAGCGAGCAGCGCTTCCTCGGCCTGTTTGCGCTCAGCGATGTTTGTCAGGAAGGCGATGATGACCGGCTCGTGCGCGCCCAGGGTCGCTCGCGTAAGTCCGATCGAGACCGGTACCGGGTGACCGGCTTTGTGAATGAAGGTCAGTTCGAAATTATCGCGAAGGCGCTCGCCGCTCTGGAATTCCTTCCATTTTTTTCGAATTTCTGGAAGATTCTTTTTTGCGACAAATTTTGCGATCGGATGACCGGTGATCTCATCCGAGGTCCAGCCGCAGATTGCCAGGGCGGCGTCGTTAATGTATAAGATCTTTGGAAGTTCGAAATCGTCCGTTTCGTCGAGATCTTCCGGCGGTTCCGCGGCGAAGATGGTAAGTCCAATGCCTGCAACGTTTGCAGCTTCGACGATAGCTCGGGATGCCTGGGCGATCGGATCTTCGAACGTTGACATGCGAATATCATCCGAGAACGGGGCGTCATTCTCGAGTTTGTGCGTAATTCCGGCAAAAGGTCTCTTTAGAAACTCAAACACGCAACCAGCAACGAATAGCAACTAAACTACGCGCGTGGTAAGGAAAATTTGCATGCTTGAGTTCCAAAAGTGGCAGCGGAATAGGCTGTTGGAACAGGGAACGCTCAGACCTCGTCCGGCTTGATCTCGGTCCGGGCTTTGCCTTTCCTTCGGGCACGGCTGCGGAGGAATTCGATGATTGGGGGCAGCGCAGAGACGACGATCACTCCTGCAATGATCAGATAGAGATAATCTCCGATATTTTCGACGGTCCGGCCAAGCACGAGCCCAGCCAGCAGGACGCCAAAAACCCACAAAATGCCGCCGGCAATATTGAAAATCGTGAATTTTTTCATGTCCATCTTCGCCGCACCGGCGACGACCGGGACGAACGTCCGAATGATGGGAATGAACCTCGCCAGAATGATCGTCTTGCCGCCGTGTTTCTCGTAAAATTTATGCGTTCGCTCTAAATGCTCGCGCTTGAAGAACCGGGAATCAGGACGTTCATAGAGCTTTTGCCCGGCTTTTTTGCCGATAAAATAGCCCGTGCTTTCGCCGATGACCGCCGCGGCCGAAAGTACGACGGCGAGTGGGAAGAATCCAATGGCTACACGTCCCGAGCCGATGAGAATCCCCGCGGTAATCAGCAGGGAATCGCCGGGAAGGAAAAAGCCGATGAGAAGACCGTTTTCTGAAAAAATAATAGCCGCGAGCGCGATCATGCCGCCTTTACTTACAAGGTTCTGTAAGCCTTCCGGGCTACTGAGTGTATGAAAAAAATCGGCGAATGCGTGCATTCCTGTAGAGATGAGTGGCTTACTACGCAAAATCGGGCAAGCGAGTTCAGCCGGATTAAACCTTTCGAATGAGGAAGTCGTCTATTCTGTGTTATCTTTGTGAGCGGCGTTATCGCGTGCAGCCGCCCGTCGTCTTAAAACTTATCGGACGATCGCATAATTCTATGGTGCGTCGTCTGCCTTTGTCATGGAACGCAGAACGTTTATTACGAGCACCGGCGCCGGCCTTCTCGGTTCGGCTCTGGGTGCGGGAAGTATCCTTGGGGCCTTCGATCCGTCAAAATTAGTTGCCAAACCAAGCGCGTTCAACCGCCTCTCCGCGAATCGCTCGCGCCCGGGCGGAGGCCAGGCGCTTTCGACCGAGTCCAACGACCTTACGCCATACGCCGGCCCATGGGGCGATGCCGAACTTCGGCATCTGCTCCGCCGCACGATGTTCGGCGTGCCGGAGTCGCAGTTCCTGGCAGCGCAGGCGCTGGGCTCGATGAATGCCGTCGTCGATCAGTTGCTGGCCTGCCAGGACACGACGAAAGTTCCACTGCCGGCGAAGCTCGCATCGTGGGTCGATAATATGCCGAAAGGCGATCTTCAGGACCCGGCGAAAACGAACCAGACGCGGCTGATGGCCATGGAGCGGCAGCAGATCGAGAACTGGTGGTTCGACCAGATCGCGCAGGAAAATCTTTCCATTCGTCAGCGCATGACGCTGCTATGGACCAACCATTTCGTGACCGGATCGGCGACGGTGAATATCCCGGGCTATATGTATTATTACCTGCTGCTCTGTATGCAGTATGCGCTCGGAAATTTCAAGGACTTTGCGAGCGCCATCGCGACCTCCTCGGCGATGCTCGTCTATTTGAATGGCGACCAGAATTACGTCACCGGCAAGAACAGCTTCGTAAACGAAAATTTTGCCCGGGAACTCATGGAGTTGTTCACGCTCGGCATCAATTTCCCCGGCACCGATATCCCGAACTACACGCAGGCGGACATCGAGCAATCGGCCCGCGCGCTCACGGGCTGGCAGCATGGGAACTACAAGCAGACGCCCGTCGCGCCGTTTACCGGCATCCTGTGGGACGGCACCAACGGAAACCCCAATTGGCACGACACGACGAACAAAACATTCCTCGGCCAGACCGGGAACTGGGGACTTTCGGATGTGATCGACATTATTTTCCAGCAGCCGGACGATGCGACGGCGACCCCGCCCGGGATCCCGGCGGGATTCCCGGCCGGATATACGTCCGCCTATTGGGCGTCGCAAAAGCTGTATCAGGAGTTCGTTTATTACGTTCCCAACCCGAGCGTGGTGGACGCGATGGCGCGCCTGATGCTCGCGAATAATTTCGAGATCGCCCCGGTCATGCAGGCCCTTCTCACCAGCGCGCATTTTTACGATGTGAACGTGGTCGGCGCGCAGATCAAAAGCCCCGTCCATTACATCGGGAGCCTGATCCGGGAGTTTGGAATTACTTATCCGGCGTTCGATCCGACCGATCCGCCCGTGAAAGAGGTCGATAAGAACGGCTTCAACGTATATACCGATACCAACCCGACGCTTTCGATCGTGACGGCGGCCATCCTGAATGTTTCCCAGGGTCAGGAACTTTTAAATCCGCCGAATGTGAAGGGCTGGCCGGGCGGCGAAAACTGGCTTTCGGCCGGCACGTTCCAGGGACGCGAGACCTACAGCAATTCGATCCTGAATAATCTCTTCGTGAACACGAAGAATAACCTGGCACTCTCGTTTTCCGCCGATTCCTATGCCGCGCAGATCGCCAACGATACGACGCTTTCAGCCGAAGCGCTCAGCCAGTCGCTCGAAGACCTTTCCCTGAGCTTTACCCTGGGGCCGCTGGAGTCGGGCGATCTCGATACGGACCTGCAGGGAACGTATAAAAATCCAAATTATCAGTATAATACGCTCGGCGTGAAGGAATTTGCACTCTACCTGACGAGCCTTCCGGAATTTCAATTGTTCTAGCGAAGTTCCACCTGTCATGGAACGTAAAGCTTTTTTGACTCAGACGGCCGCGCTTGCGGCGGAGAACCTGCTTTCGAACGTGAAGCTGCCGAAGCCGCTCGCGGCCGGCGGTCCGCTCGTGCTTCGAAATGCCTCTGCCGGCAATCGGGTCGCGGCCGTTCCGGTGGGAACCCTTTCGGACGATCTCTCTCCCTATACCGGTGCCTGGGACGATGCCCATTTGCGCCATCTCCTGCGCCGAACGATGTTCGGCGTTCCGGCGAAGCAGTTCCAGGCGGCGCAAGCGCTCGGTTCGATGAGTGCCGTCGTTTCGAAATTACTGGAATGTCAGGACACGACGAAGGTTCCGCTTCCTGCAAAGCTGGCGGCGTGGGTCGATGCGTTCCCAGCGTACACCGGTTCGCAGGCGGACATGCTGAACGCGGCGACGCTGGAAGCCTATAAGATCGCCGAGATCGAGAACTGGTGGTTCGACCAGATGATGCAGGAGGACCTGTCCATCCGGCATAAAATGACGCTCCTCTGGACGAACCACTTCGTGACGGGCTCCCAAACGGTGTTTATCGCCGGCTATGTGTACCAGTACCTTATGACGTGCATGGCGAACGCGCTTGGGAACTTCAGGGACTTTACGTCCGCGATCTCCATCGATCCGGCGATGCTCGTCTATCTGAATGGGAACCAGAACTTTGTATTCGGCGGCCAGCCCTTCGTCAACGAGAACTACGCTCGCGAACTTATGGAGCTGTTCACGCTCGGGATTCTCGATCCGAAAACGGGACAGCCGAACTACACCGAAGCCGATATCCAGAACTCGGCGCGCGCGCTCACGGGCTGGATGCCGACGACCACGGCGCCATTCATCGGCCAGTTCAATCCTTCGCTCCACGACACGGGAATGAAAACATTCCTCGGACAGACCGGCAATTTCGGGCTTACGGACATCATCGATCTTATTTTCCAGAAGGGGACTCCGAAGGGTTACACGGCGGCCTATTGGGCCTGCCAGAAAATCTATCAGGAGTTCGTCTATTACGTTCCGAATAAGAGCGTCGTCGATGCGATGGCGAACGTGATGCTCGCCAATAATTTTGAGATCGCGCCGGTCCTCGAAGCCTTGCTGACCAGCGCCCATTTTTACGATACGAGCGTCATGGGCGCGCAGATCAAAGGGCCGGTGGAATATGCGGGCAGTCTCGTAAGAGAATTTGTGCTCAGCTATCCGGCCTTCGATCCGACCGAGCCACCGGTCGTCAGCCGGGATCCTTCGACCGGTCTCAATACCTATGGGGACCCGAACCCCACGCTGACGATCCTGACCGCCATCTGCAACCTGCAGGGTCAGGAACTTTTAAATCCACCGAACGTGAAAGGCTGGCCGGGAGGCGAGAACTGGCTTTCGGCCGGGGCCTTCCTGAATCGAGAGATCTATAGTTACGTGATCCTGAATAACGGCCTCGTCAATTCGGCGAATAAATGGGATCTCCAGTTCAATCCTGATACCTACGCGCTCGAGGTGCCGGGTGCGAGCACGCTTTCGTCCAGGGACTTAAGCCTGGCGCTGGAAGCCGGGTCTTCGGCCTTCACGTTCGGCCCGCTCGAAGGCGGCGATCTCGATACGGAGATTCAGGGAACGTATTTGAATCCAAATTATCAGTATAACACGGTCGGGGTAAGTCAATTTGCGACGTACCTCACTAACGTACCGGAATTTCAATTGTTTTAGAACGCCATTTGGCAGAACGCATACGCTTATGAAACGTCGTGATTTTCTTAAGACAGGACTGAAGATCGGAGTCGCAACGAATGCGCTGCCCGTGCTGCTGGGCGGTTCGCCGGTGCGAGCGCTGGGGCGTTCCCCGCTCCGGAGCGCGCTCGAAGCGACCGGTTCGGCGAATAATAATGTGCTCGTCATTATTCAGCTTCAGGGCGGTAACGACGGCCTCAATTGCGTCGTCCCGTTCACCGATCCGAACTACGCTTCGTTGCGGCCGACGCTCGGGCTTTCGGGTTCCAATCTTACGGCCGCGTTGCCGGACCACGGTACGCTCGCGTTTCATTCCGCGATGAGTGGCTTTTATTCTCTCTATGGAAACGGCGGGGGGAACGGAAAACTTGCGGTCCTTCAGAACGTCGGCTATCCGAACCCGATCCTTTCTCATTTCCGGGGGACCGACATCTGGAATACCGCGACAGACAGTGGCATTTATGCTTCTACCGGGTGGGTCGGAAGGCTTTTGAAAGTTCAAAACCCGAATTTCCCTCCTTCGACGATTCCGGCGGGCAGCCAGCCGCTCGCGCTCGAATTCGGGAACTCGCTTTCGAACCTATTCTTAAGTTCCAGCGGCGGGATGGGTATTGCGATCAGCAAAGTTCCCACCAGCGGGTCCGGCAGCACGCATAATTACGATCCGATCCCGAACAATCCGACGACCCCGTACCAGGAACTGGAATTTGTGCGCACGATCCAGGCCGAGTCCGAGATCTATGCGCAATCGATCGTTTCCCGGAGCGTGACGACGAACAAAGTGACCTATCCCACGAGCACCCTGGCCACGCAGCTCTCGAGCATCGCCCAGCTTATTGCCAGCGGATTCTCGACAAAAATTTACCTCGTGACCCAGGGCAGCTACGATACGCATTCGAACGAGCTCACGGGACAGGGGAATCTTCTCACCGATCTATCGGCGGCCGTCCTGGCCTTCCAGCAGGACATCGAAGCCTTCGGCATTGCCGACCAGGTGGCGGTCCTGACCTACTCCGAATTCGGCCGGCGGCCGAAAGAAAATGGTTCCGGAACCGACCACGGCACCGCCGCACCGCACTTCGTGATCGGGACGCAGGTCAAAGGCGCGGTCTATGGCAGCGATCCGAAGCTCGATGCGACGTCGCTGGCGGGCGGGAATCCGACCGGGAACCTGACCTACGACCCCCTCCACGATTTCCGTAACGTGTATGCGACCGTCATGAACGAATGGCTGCTCGCCGGCGGCGACCAAACGCAGATCAATGCCGATATTCAAGCCGTGCTGACGCAGGACGCGAGCACGACCTATTCGACGAACGCAACCTGGCAATCGCTCGGAATTTTCCGTTCCCAGCCGCTGCAGTATGTCGGCTCCAGTCCGGATGCGACCGGCTTGATGCTGCTGCCCTGTTATCCGAATCCGGCCTATGGCATAACGCAGATCGACTACGCACTGCCGGCTTCCGGGCCGGTCGAGATCGGGATCTTTAATACGTCCGGCGTGGAGATCGAACGCATCGTCGATTCCCGTCAGTCGCCAGGACCGCAGAGCGTTACGTTCGATGCAAGTAAACTTCCGACTGGGACCTATTTTTATCGGCTAACGACGGCTTCCGGTACGGTTACGCGGCCTATGGTCGTCGAACATTAAAGATCTTTTGCAGTGTCATTGAGAGGAGAGCGACTGAGAGCGACAATATCTCCACCTCTCCGATGCTATCTGCCCGCCTCCGATGCGATCTGCCCGCAATGATATTTTATTTCCAGAATTTCCAAGACCGCCGCGCTTTTAATTTCCGGATCAGCGCGTCCCTCGTCGTCCGGTGCTGAAACGCGACGTTCCCGTCGATCAGGATCACGGGGATCTTATCCCAGAATCGCTCCCATAACGCATCGCCCGGACGGATCTTTTCGATCTCGAGGTCGAACTCGACGTAGTCCCTGGCGGACTCAAGTTCGGCGAAGGCATCGTCGCAGAGCGAGCAGCCGTCCTCTTTCGTAATAAATTGAACGAGCGGTTTTGCCATTACGGGGTCTGCACGGTGTACGGAATGGTGGAACCCTGTTCCGGAAGCAGGAAGATCGTGATCGTTCCGGAAGCGACATTGAAAGTAAGCGTTCCCGATGCACCGCCGCCCGAGACCGGTACCGAATAATGCCCGACGGGGGCATCTGCATATCCCACGCCCCGCTGAGCGAGCGTAAACGATTTTCCATGGAACGTAAAGGTGGCCGTATAATCCGCCGACGTATTGACAAATCGAACGCGTCCGATCGATGGATCGGGGGGGGCCGATACCGTATCGAGCAATTCGAATACACTCATGCCGGATGGCCCGGTGTTGTGAGCAATCGTATCGATCGCAATGAAGGTCCAGCGGTCGTTGGGCTGGATCGGTGGAATTTTATATCCGAAGCCGGACGAGTTCGTTGTGAAGCGAAAGAGCGTATCGGCCGGCTTGGTATCGGGCCCAAACCAAAAGTCGAACCACGCGGCGGACGTACTGAAGCCCATATACGGGCTCACCGAATCTTTCAGAACATCGGTCACATTCTGTTGTCCGCTGAACGGTGCATATCCGATGCTCCGCGGAACTCCTAAGTTCTGGTCGTTCGCGCTGGCCACCAAAAGCGTGATCGAATCGAGCGGCGTGGCATTTACCATGCGAATACCGAAGGTCTGGAGCCAAAAGATAAAAGGGATTTTTTCTATTTCGCCATCCGCGAGTACCAGCAGCGAGATGGTCGGCTCCGAGCCCGTTGGATGGTAGGCTCCCTGCATCACGATCGTGGAAAGAAAATTTTGCGAAGCGAATGGATACGGCTCGCTAAAGATCTGGTCGTTGGTATCCCGGTCGCCGGCGGGCAGAACGAGAATTCCCTTGCTGTTTAGAGGAATCTGTACATAATCGTTCGGCGAAAGCCCGGTCCCGGCATTTCCGCCCTGCGCGTCGGAGATCGTTCCAAACGTAAGATGCAGGTCCGGCGCTGCCTTGAGCGAATCTGCGAAATAAACATCGACACCCGAAAGGTCGGGGATCACATCGACAAAGCGCACGAGAGAATATTTTACGTCCGGTGCACGGTCGACGTCATCGAGATAGAGCGTGCGCGGGGCCTCGGCGGTCCCGCTATTCTCACGGCCGAAAATAACGAGCGTTTGGCGGTGGTCGTAAAGGGGACCGTTCCACGTCACGACAGAATCGTGCGTGGCGTTATCGAGCGCGACCACATGATGAACGCCCGAACGGAGTTGAGAACCGTCGCTTTTGTATGTCGTACGGTAACCAAAAGAATTTTGATTGACATCGTACACGGCGCTGTCGAAAAATTTGCCATCGATGTATATAAGGAGCTGCGGCGCATTGGTTATCGCGTTGACGATACGGACCGTCGCAAGCGATTCCGTCGGCAGGTTATCGCAACTCGGTTGGCAGCCGTTCATCGCTGCGACCCCAAGAGCGGCAAAAAAAATGAAAATTCTGATTTTTTTCACAAATAGACGTATTGGAATGATTCTCTTTAAAAAAACACCATCACGCGCCGAATGTTACAGCCCGCTGTCCCCGAAACGAAGGTTTCGGGAAGATAAGTGGAATGAAGAGGGTTAAACAAAGCCGACGAATTAATTAAAGTACGCAGCGCGCCACGAGTTCGTGCCCACAACGATTCGGTTGCAGGAGTTATGAAATCCTTTTAACGACTTGCTTTTTACGGGTGTGCTGCTTAAAAAACGAATGCCGAAATATTATTTTATCAGTGACGTTCATTTAGGGTATGGTCCTCGCACGGAGGACCGTGCCCGGGAGGCGAGACTTCTGCACTTGCTGGACGAGATCCATCGGGAAGCGGCGGCCGGGAATGTGGGCGGTCTCTTCATCGTCGGCGATTTATTCGATTTCTGGTTCGAATTTACCTCCGTTGTTCCGCGCCGGCACATTCGGACGATGGCCGCGCTTGCTCGGATCGCCGAACATGCGCCCGTCGAATACCTTATGGGCAATCACGATTTTGGCCATCGAAATTATTTCGAAGATGAACTTTCGATTCCCATACACGGCGGCGATATCGAGCGGACGCTCCTCGGAAAACGATTTTTTATTTCCCATGGCGATGGGAAAGCGGCGAACGACACCGGCTACCTGATTTTGCGCAAGATCCTGCGTCATCCTTTCCTGCAGGCGGCCTATCGCGCGATCCATCCCGATCTCGGCATTCGCTTTGCCGAATGGATATCCGGGCGTTCGCGCGCGTATACCGACGGCCGCGATGCCCTGCGAAAACAGGACGGTCTGCGGGCCTTTGCCGAAGCGAAGATCGCTTCCGGCACGGTCGATTTTGTCGTCATGGGCCACCGGCACTCACCGCAGCTCATTCCATTCGAAAAGGGAACCTATGTTAATTTAGGGGACTGGATCGGAAATTATACCTACGGTATTTTCGATGAAAGCGGATTTCGGCTCGAGCAGGCAGCATAATAAAGATATAAGGTGAAAGGCATATATGCCGAAACATTGGTGGCTGGAACATGGAGAGGAGCCCGAGGATGGGGAGGAGGACCTTCCGGTCGAGCATTCCGACCGAAAAAAACGTGCGCGTAAGCGAATAGCGCTAAAAGGCTGGCCGGGCGTCCTGATCGGTCTTGCGGCGGTCTTTGCCATTGCGGTCGTATGGATCTGGATCGCAGTTGCCCGCGGAATGCCCACGCTGGACCAGCTCGAAAATCCACACCCCGAACTTGCAACACAGCTTATCAGCGCCGATGGCGAGCGGCTCGACCAGTATTATATCAAGAACCGCACGACCGTTGAATTAAAGGACGTTTCCCGGGACGTGATTGCCGCACTCCTTGCCACCGAGGACCGCGATTTTTACAAGCACTGGGGGATCAATCTCTGGGGCAATATTCGTGCGGCATGGACCGACCTTATTACGCTCTCGCCGAGACAAGGGGCCAGCACGATCACCCAGCAACTGGCAAGGAACCTTTATCTTTCCCAGCAAAAGAGTGTCATTCGCAAACTGCGAGAAATGGCTTCCGCGGTGGAGATCGAACGGACGCACACGAAGAACGAAATTTTAGAGATGTATCTCAATGTCGCCTATTTTGGGCGAGGCGCATATGGGATCGAAGCGGCCAGCCAGGTCTATTTCGGGAAGGACGCGAGCCAACTTTCGACCACCGAAGCAGCGTACCTGGTCGGAGTGCTGAAAGGCCCCGAAAATTACGATCCCGACGATAATTATGACCGTGCACTCGCGCGTCGAAATCTTGTGCTCGATAATATGGTCGAGACGAAATACCTTTCGCGCGATCAGTCCGATGCATTAAAGGCCCAGCCCATTCGGGTCCAGCCGATGAAAGGGTACCAGGGCATCGCTCCGCATTTTGTCGAAATGATCCGGCAGGAACTTTCACACCTTCCGGAGCTCGCCGGATACGACCTGTATCGCGATGGACTGGTGGTCTATACGACGCTGAACGCTACGATGCAGCGCGCCGCGAATCGCGCCGTCGATGAACACATTGCAGATTACCAGAAGAACGTCGTGAACAAGCGCTGGAATTGGGCGGCGCATCAGGGCTTGCTCGATTCGCTCATCACGAAGGCGATCCATGTCAATCCCGAATATCGCTTCGCGGCCCCACAAAACCGCCGGGCGATCGCGATGCAGCTCCGAACGAACAAAGGCTTTGTCGACAGTGTGAAAACGGCTGCGTTGCGATTGCAGTGTGGCTTTGTATGCCTGGATCAGTCCACCGGCCAAATTTTGGCATTGGTCGGAAGTTCGAATTTTCGCGAAGCCCGCTATGGGCTGAACCATGTCACGCAGATCGCGCGCCAGCCGGGCTCCGCATTCAAACCGATCATTTATGCTTCGTGCTTCGAACGCGGCGCCACACCGGAAACACCGGTTTCGAACGAGCCGCTTTCGATCCCGGACGGCGATCATTTATGGACGCCCGGGAACTTCGAAGGCGAGGCCGAGGGGGGGATGCGGACGATCCGCACGGCGCTCCAATATTCCGTGAATTTATGTGCCGTCCATGCCATCCTCGAACTGACGTCGGTGCAGGACGTCGTCCGCATGGCCAAGCGGCTGGGAATTCGTTCCAACGTTCCCCCGTATCCTTCCATTGCGCTGGGAACCGCGGAGGTAACGCCGCTCGAACTGACGAGCGCGTATAGCACGTTCGCGAACGAAGGCGTTCGCGCAACGCCCTATGCGGTCATCCGCGTCGAGGACCGGAACGGGAAGATCCTCTATCGGGCGCATCCCGAATTCGATAATGTCCTCGAGCCGCGCATTTGCCACATGATGACCTCCGCGCTTTCGGATGTCGTAAACGGCGGCACGGCGACCCGTATTCGTTCCCTCGGGTTCCATTTCCCCGCGGCGGGAAAAACCGGAACGACACAGAATTTTACCGACGCGTGGTTCATCGGATATACTCCGCATTTCACGGCAGGCACATGGGTCGGCTTCGACGATAAACGGATCGGGTTTACCGGTGCAGATGGACAGGGCGGCCGGGCCGCGGCGCCGATCTGGGGCCTCTTTATGAAGTACGTCTATGAAGAACTCCGTCCGCCGATCGAATATTTCACAACGAGCTATTCGAACGTTGCTTCGCCAAACTTTCCTGGGACCGACCACACGGCGGATTCGAACGCGGTCGATTCGAGTGCTCCCGATATCGAACTGAATCCGCTTCCGAACGCACCCAACCGGCAGCTGCGGCCGCTGCATCCGGTTCCAGGCGAGCCCCTTCCCGGCCCGATCGGACAGGCGGACGATTCCATGCCGGCGGAAGATATTCGTTCCATCGGCCAATCCCAGCCTCATCCTACGGTCGGAATGAAAATTTCGACGCACGATTCGAACGGGCGTACCTGGTATCGGCTCGATCGGATCGACACAGAGCGCGCCCAGGGTCGAAAAGAGCAATGACGCGGCTACACCTTATTATTTCCGGCCGCGTGCAGGGCGTCGGCTTTCGATACTTTTGTCAGGAACAGGCGAAGCGGTTAGGCCTCACCGGATTTGTCCGGAACTGCGAGGATGGGACCGTGGAAGCAGAAGTACAGGGCGAGAAAGAGATCGTCGAAAAATTTCTGACCCTGGTTTCCGACGGACCGCGACATGCAGAGGTCAACGAGATCAGGACCGAAGACCGTCCGCTAAAAGAAGAGCGTAATTTCCAGATTTCCTGAAGAGCAGCGCTCTTCCTACCTGAAGAGCTTCATTCTACCTACGCGATTTTTTCGATCGCTTTCGGCAGCATGGCGAGCCATGTTTCCCAGGTGTGCCCGAAGTCCGCCCCCCAGAGATCGACCCAGTTCGGAATTCCTTTCGTTCCCATCAGTTGGCCCATCGCCCAGCTCGCATCGGGATCTTCGCCTTCGCCGGTACCGGACAACAGATAGACCTTGTGTTTTTGCCGCAAGCTCGTGAGCGCGGGCCCGGTGAGGTTCGCAAGATAGTCGATGGGGGAATTAAAATAAACGTCGTTATCGTAATAGCCGGCGGTGTAGGTTTTCAGGTCGTAACGGCCCGAAAGGCCGATCGTACCGTCGAAAAGGTCCGGACGTCGCAGGAAGGAATTCACCGCGTGCAGGGCTCCGATCGAAATTCCGCAGGTATAGACCGTCGGATGGGAACTCCTCATATTCCGAGCGATGAACGGAACGACCTCTTCCGTGATATAGCGATTATACTGCTGGTGCCGGATCGATTTTTTTCGAGCGTCCCCCGTGTCCGACAACCAGGTCTCCCGTTCAATGGAACTGACGGTAAAAATTTTTATCCGGCCAGCGTCCAGATAGTATCGGAGCGCATCGATGGCGCCATGCTCTTCGTATCCCAGGTAGTGCTCGCCATCGAACGGAAAGAACAGGAATGCCGGCCCATAATGACCGTAGACGGCCATCTCCATCGGTTGATTTAATACGACGCTATTCCAGCCTTCGACCTGTCGCTCCATGTTGCAAAGATACGACCCGAACGCATTTTAAAAGAAAAAAGCCCGCTTTTTCCAGCGGGCTTTTCTGACCATGAATAAAGGAGAGAATTATTTACCAATTCATCGGCTCGGTTATTTTACCAATTCCATGCGCTCCATCGCGATCCCGGCATCGGTAAGGGCCTGAACGTAGTAGCTGCCGGGCACGTCATTGCCGGGTTTCCATTGAAACGAATTGCTGCCAGCCGTGACGGCGCCGTTAAAGATCGTTACCAGTGGGCGTCCGAGGACGTCGAGAACGCGCAGGGTGAGATGCGTTGGCTGTGGAAGCTCGATCGATATCGTTGCGAAGTCCGTAAAAGGGTTTGGGCTCGTTTGGATTTGCAGGGCGGATGTGTGCGATGGATCGCCGCCTACGCCGGCCTGAGCGACGGTAAAACTACGGCTGGCAGACCACGGTCCCGATTCCGTTCCCGAGATTGCCGCGACGCGCCAGTAATACTGTCCGGTCGCCGTGGTGGGAATCGTTACCGATGCGATGCCTTTCAGCGTTGAGTCCAGAACGGAGGTCGAAAACGTGGACGATGTGCTGATCTCGATCCGGTACGTCGTCGTATCGGACACACTCTGCCACTGGAACATCGTCATCCCGGAGGTGATGGTACTCTGGTCCGGAGGTGCGACGAGTGTGATGGTAGGCAAATTGGGGACGACCGCCGCGCCCCAGGCATACCAGGAACTACTAAAGTTAAAACTCGGGAGTTCGGCTCCGCCGCCGATATAGACCGCATTACCGGCGACGGCAGCCGTCGCCCAACCGAGCCCGATCTTATCCGGGAACCCGACCAGGGCTTTCGTCCAGGTATCGGTCGCGGGATTATAGGAGTAAAAATCGGAATAGCTGGCCGAATATTGCGACTGACCGAGCCCGACATATCCCAGCGTATCGATCGAGAATCCGACACCGGCCTGACGTGCTTGCCCCGGGAACGAACTGACCGGGTTCCACGAATCGCTGGAGGGATCGTAAGAATAGGCATTCGTATTTTCATAGGGCGGAACGGAAACTCCGCCACCGACCATATAACCCATGGTGCCGACGGAGAAACCGATTGGGAACCCGATGGCTCCGCCGGGGACATCGGCCTTCTGGGTCCAGGTGTTCGTGGCGGGATCGTATTCCCAAAAATCGGAGAGATAGTATCCCGGACCGTTTACGCCAGCGCCAATATACGCTTTTCCATTTATAACGAAGGCCATCGCTCCGTCCCGGCCGGCAGCAGGGGAACTGGCCTTTTGGGTCCAGGTGTCGGTCGCAGGGTCGTATTCCCACAGGTCATTCGTCACGCTCGCTTGTTCGGTATCGAATCCGTATTGATCGGTCCCGTCCGTTACCGACTGACCGCCAAAGACGTAGCCTTTGGAACCGATCGAAAAGCTCAGTCCGAACGCCCGGTCGGCCGGGCGCCCCGAGGGGTTTGGAGCCAGAGGCAAGTTCGCTTTCTTTGTCCAGGTATTCGTCGCCGGATCGTACTCAGAGAACGTGTTCGAATTCGTGTATCCGCCGCCATAATAAATTTTATTGCCGATACTGAACTCGCAGGCCGCATCCCGGCCAATCCCCGGAGTACTGGCCTCTTTTGTCCATTGTGCCGAAGCGGTCGCCGAGAGTGAAAACAAGAATAGAAGAATCACACGGTAGAATTGTTTCATAAGGAATGTGAAGAAATGAACGAAAAAAGCTAACGAAAGCTCGGGAACACTTCAATGTCCGAAACGTAGCGCGAGGCGCAACGAACGGTCCCTGAAGATTTCGATGATGACCGACTCCGTGACACGCCCACCCACCCGGAAGTTACGACGGGCACGTTATTTTCATCGAAAATTCGCGGAGGTCCGATCGGAACAAACTCGAAAATGTAATAAAGACACAAAAGAGGTTGCGATAAAGACCGTTGTGTTGAAGACCGCTGTAATTTTTTTTAGGGCGGCACAGGGTTATGCCATTCCTCGTACTATCACGACCCGATCGTGACATCACCGTTCGTAAAACAAGAACTCACGATAGACCGAATCGCGGTTACGAATAAAGACGGCGGCGTCGGTGGCCGGGCGGTGAGGATCGGCGAATTCGACCGTCAGGTGCATGTTCGTATCGCGCGTGCCGGTCCGCAGGAACGTTTCGGCGGGGAACCGCGAGGAACTTCGCACGGTGTCTCGTTTCAGTGGCACTCCGCCCATGTTGCGGAGCGTGACGTAGGCGACGTCTCCGGGTCCGATCCTGAAGCCAATCGTCTGCCGGTTCGAATCGACGCGGGCTACGGCCTCATCGCGGTCCCAGAAATGGGAGCGCTCGACAAACATCGTATCGTGCGCGCCCGATAATGGAATTTCTTTGACCGCGTCAATAAGTCGGGCCGGGCGCCTGCCACAGCCGGAGACTGCCAGGGCAACAAGGGTTACAATTGCAGCGTAACGGAGCGATCCTATAATCTTCACTTCGCAAAAATACGATGAAATGGAGACGCTTGGACGATGAAACGGAGCGATTCAAGGGCGCAAAATCGTGGAAGCCATTAATGCGAATTAACGCGAATTTTAGTGATTTTTGGGTCACTTCCATAATAGTTTTACGTTAGAACACGAGGGAAAATTATCGAACGGAAAACTCAGGGCGATAAAAATCCCGGTGCTTCGGAAACTGAAAAAAGGCTTTTTCCATGATTATTCGATACGCGTTATGAAACCGACACGTTGGTTTGGCGTCCTTCTCCTCGTCACCACTTCGACCTTGCTCGCAAGCTGCTACACTCACTTTGCCAGCGATAACACGGGCTACTATGGCTATCACCGCTACCGGCCGGTCCACTCCGACACGATCGTCGAGCAACCGAAGGAGGCGGTCCGTTACGATACGACGATGCATGGCGATACGATGTTCATCGATGAACATCCGCTCGCTTCCGCACCGAATCCCTCCGGTTCGTCGGGTTCCGGAAGCGAAACGATCGTCAACAATTATTTTGGCCCGTCCTCCTATTGGGACAATTACGACTCGTGGTGCCCGGGATGGAGCGTCTCGGTCGGCTTTGGCTGGCCCTATCATTCCTGGTACAGCCCGTGGTGGCCATATTATTCGTCGTGGTATGGCCCGTACGATTACTGGGGTTTTTATCCACCGGTCTACGATGCCTACGCGCCATTCTATAGCTTTTACGGCCCCGGCTTCTACTATCCATATTACGGCGGCTACCGGCATCATCATTTCCATGATTTCGACTACGGGTATAACGGCGCCGTCTTTACGGGAAGGGTTCCCGTCGCAGGACGGATCGCGACCGGTGGCCGTGCCGGATCGACGCTTGTGGCAGGGCGCCAGGTCAGTTCGATCTCACCCGCCGGCGCTCCGGCTGGCGGCATCGCTCCCCGGCCTTCGAATTTAACGGCATCGAACACACAAGTTCCATCCAGCACACCAGTTCCATTGGTCCTCGATCGTTCGATGGGTGAGCCGTCCGTTAGTTCGGACCGTAATGCACCGGTGCACGTCGTTGCTCCGGATGGAGGCGCATCGCGCAGTGCAGAATCGCCGGTCGCTGCGTCTCAGACGATTGCTCGAGTGGATGCAAATGCGGCGGGCTCGCGAACGTTCACCGCACCTTCTACCCCTTCGCCGGCCAGTACATCCACGCCTTCGCCGGCCAGTACATCGATGAACGCAGCCGGTGGTTCGATGGCGGCAAGCCACCCGATCATCGTTCGCCGATCGGCCGGACAATCGGTCACGACCAGTTCGGTCAATGGGCGGCAGATGGTCGTCGTGCGGCGTTCTGCGGCGGGCGGATATTCCGGAAGTTCCAGGAGCTATGGCCCTTCGGGCCGTGCCAACGGTGGGAGCTATCGCGGTTCGTATAGCTCGCCGCGTTCCTATACTTCTCCGCGTTCGTATGGAGGGAGTTCCGGTCGGGCCTATTCCAACGGCGGGAGCTATTCTCCGGGACGTTCCGGAGGAGGCTCATCGAGTGGCAGTTCCTCGAGCGGCGGTTCTTCGGGCGGTAGTTCCGGCGGCGGCCGTGTCGAGTCCTCGGGTCGTGCCGGCGGCGGTCGCGAAGGCCGGTAAATTTTCTCACACATAATTGGGAACGGGACTGCAACCAGGGTCCCGTTCCACCGAATGCTATGCCTCGCTCCAAAATGATTCTCGTTATCGCGGCCGCCGCGGTGCTGGCGCCAGCGATCCTGACCCCTTCGAATGCACGCGCGCAGATCGCCGAAGGCTTGCTGCTCGCAGCGCCATCGCTTCCCAGTGAGGCCCGGGGCCTCGCGATGGGTGGGAACCTTGTATCCGCTGCCGACGGGCTCGACGCCCTCCAATATAACCCGGCCGCTCTTGCGCCGATTGCCAAACGCGAAGTCGCACTTTCGCTCTTTAACCGAGATCACGGTTCGACGGCGCAATTTTTTGGCTCGAGTTCGACGGCTTCCCTCGACGCCACCGCGCTTTCTTCGCTCGGTATTGCCGCGCCGTTCGCCACGACGCAGGGACATTTCGCGATGGCGGTCTCGTTCGATCGAGTCCGCGATTATACCTCCTCCTACAGCTTTAAGGCGGTGAACCCGAACTCCTCGTACTTCAATACCCAGGGGTTTCTCACTCAAAACGGCGTCACTCCCCTCACAGGTTATGGCACCGGCCTGAACGAATTCCTGGCGAATACAAACCTCGCCTATGCGCTCGGCCTGACCTACGGCGTTCCGGACAGCGGGACCTATTCGCTTACCACGCCATTTAGCGGCGGGCTCGAGCAATCGGGAACGGTTACCACGCAGGGCGGCCTGAATGCGGTCCGCGTCGGCGCTGGGATCGATATTGCGCCCGGAGTTTCGGCCGGGGCCACGATCAACTTCCTGTTCGGGACCTACGATTATACGATGAACTACCAGGAGCGGGACGTGAACGGTATTTTCGCTAACGATACCGGGTCCTATCCGCCTACAAAGTTCCAACAGGCGAATATTACCACCACGCTGCATCAGGACCAGAGCGGTGCCTCGCTGAAGCTCGGGCTGTTGGTCGATCGGAATATCGTAAAATTCGGGGTCACGTTCGAGACCCCCCAGGTCATGCACATCGACGAAACGTCGGAGCAAAGCGGGACCGCAAATTTTGGAACGAATGGGATCCTGACGAGCGATAACGCCACGTCACTGCCGCTCTTCGAGCAGACGTATGACATTACAACGCCGCTTCGTGTGGATGCCGGTGCGTCCATTCATCTCCTGGGCCTCGTCGGTTCGGCCAGTATCAGTTATGCCGACATGTCTCAACTCCGGTTCTCGAACGGCACCGTCGATATGTCGGACCTGAACACGTTCGCGCAGGACTCGCTCCGTGGTGTGCTTTCGTGGCAGTTGGGGGCCGAATATACGTTCCCGTTGATCGGCTTGAGCGTGCGGGCAGGATATAGTTCTGAACCGTCGCCCTATAAAGGCGATCCTACGAACTATGGCGTATCGGCGATTTCCGGCGGGATCGGATTCGCCCTCAGCGAATCGGTGGATCTCGAAGCCTCGCTCCGCCACGCCATCTACCACACGAACCACTCGATCTACAACGACCTGACCCCGCAGGGTACCGCGGCGAGTGCCAACATCACCGATGATGCCGTCACGCGGAACGATATTGCAGTGACGTTCCGATATCGTTATTAGTACGTAAATTCCGGTACGCGCGCTTCGAGGCGGCTCGAACTGCATTCCCAGCATTTCGATCGGTCTGCGACCGCTGTGGACCTATAAGGTCATGCGGTTTTAGGAATTACGAATAGCCGAATGCTCTTTCCCGGCCCTGCGTTTACGGGCAGTCGATCGCAATCTCATACGCGCTAAAAATCATACCGCGCCAAAAACGATGCAGGGCCAGGACATCAAACCGGAAGAAACGAACGATCCCTACGTGCGGATGCGCATTATGATCGGGGAGTCCGATAAAGCGCGGGAAGGAAAGTTTCACGGCAAACCGTTATGGGAAGCATTGGTGAACGATTTCCGCGAGCGAGGCCTGGCCGGCGCTACGGTGCTCCGGGCGATCTCGGGCTTCGGCGCCACGGCCAAGCACCGCAACCTGTTATCCGAATACCTTTCGATGGACCTTCCGATCGTGATCGAGGTCGTCGACCGTGAGTCGCATATTCGAAGCGTCCTGCCGGACCTGGACGAAATGGTCCCCGGTGGACTCGTAACGCTCGAAACAGTGGAAGTCGTGATCTACCGTCCCGAGCTGAAATAGGGCATTCTCTCCGTTTCGAATCCGAAAGAACCTCTTTAAACGCATATAGCCCGGGGCATCCCGCCCCAGGCTACACGCGCTTCTTTCACCTTCACCACATAGGCCACAGTGCGTACCAAAGGTACGCGTTAGACTGTGACCTTTCGAATATTACAATGCCCCTCGCGACTTCAATGATTCCCCCTGTTCCGCCATTCGAATCAAAAATACGATTAATTCAAATTTAGGGATCCGTTCGTTGCGGAGCGAACACTTATGGGGTCGAAGGTCCCCGTTTTCGGCCGCCGCGATTCGGGCGCCGATGCCGGTGCTGTTCACGCGGATAGCGCGTCGGGCGCTCGGGTTGTGCGCCGGACTCTTCGGCGAGCACTGCTTCGAGGTCGCCTTCCGGGCGGTCCTGGTCCTCGGTAAAGACCTGCTCTGAAGGCTCCGCATCTGAAGCTTCGACCTCGGTAGCCGAATCTTCGAGAGCAACGCTTTCTGCTTCCGAGCCTGCGGAAAAGTCAGCCGTAATGTCCTTCTTTTGCTTGGGGCTGAAGAACTTGAAATCGTCACCCATCAAGGTCTCATCGAGTTCGAGTCGAAGACGGATGAAATATTTCAGTTCGAGTTTTCTGAGCGGGGAAATAAAGCCTTTATTCAACATTTCGCCCAGCGTTGGATGGACACGCAGTACGAGCGAACGTTCCTTTTTCTTTGCCGAGTGAAAGCGTTCCAGCCACCGCTCGATCTGTGCGACGATCGTTGTTTTACTTACGAGGAGTCCCGTCCCGCCGCAGACCGGACACGTCTCCGAAAGCGTATGCCCGATCGATTGGCGTATGCGCTGGCGGGTGATCTGCATGAGCCCGAACTCCGTCAGGGGAAGGACGGAAGATTTCGCGCGGTCGTTGCGGAGCTCCTTCCGCATTTCGTCATAGACTTTTTTGCGGTTGCGCTCATCGTTCATATCGATAAAGTCGATCACGATGATGCCGCCGATGTCGCGCAGGCGCAGTTGCCGCGCGACGATGCGTGCGGCCTCGAGGTTCGTCTTGAGCGAATTCAGTTCCTGCTCCCGCCGTGCGGCGTACCGGCCGGAGTTCACATCGATCACGACCATGGCTTCGGTATGCTCGATAAAGAGATAACCTCCGCTCGGCATCGGGATCTTTCGGGTGAGCGTCTGCTCGATCTGGGTCTCGATATTAAACGCGTCGAAGATCGGCCGGGGACCGCGATATAGTTCCACCGTGCCGGTCAGGTTCGGGGCGGCCCACTCGACATAGTCCATGACTTCGCGATACATTTTTCGTGAGTCGATCACAATGCGCGTAATGTCCGGCGTAAAAAGGTCGCGCATCACGCTCGACGTAAGGCTTGGATCGCTGTACATGAGCGCCGGCGCGCGCGTTTCCTTCACTTTTTTCTCGATCTCGCGCCACTGCTCGAGTAATTTTTCGAGGTCCTCCCGCAGGGCAGATTCTTCCTTGTTCTCTGCGACGGTGCGAATGATGACTCCCAGTTCGCGCGGTTTGAGCGAACGAACGATCCGGCGCAGCCGCGTCCGCTCGCGGACCGAGTAGACCTTGCGGCTGATCCCAATTCCCGGCTCGAAGGGCACGAGTACGACAAAACGGCCAGGCAGGGAAATGCGGCTGGTCACGCGAACGCCTTTGTTCGCGAACGCTTCGCGCGTCACCTGTACAAGGATGGGATGTTCCGGTTCAAGCGTGACGTTCGCGCCCAGGAGTGTAGGCACCGGCCGCTGCTTTCCGTGGCCGCGCTCGCCGGCGAGGCGAAGCTCGATCTTACCGCCCTGCGGGCCTTCGGACCCTCGCGAAATGCCGCGGTCGTTCGTGCGCATCGGCCCGCCCCGGCCGTTGCGAGGACGGTAAACTTTTTGTTCGGCCGCCGTCGCGCCTTCTTCGACCAGATAGTCTTCCTCTTCTTCATCGTCGTCGCGAATCTCGGCTTCTTCGCCGGCTAAAAACGCGGAGGACGTTTCGTACGAGTCGCCGACATCGGAAAAATGCAGGAAGGCGTCCTGTTCGAGGCCGACGTCGATAAAGGCGGCGTTCATGCCCGGGATTACTTTCGCAATTCGGCCCAGGAATATGTCGCCGACGTGACGTTCGGTATCCGGTGTTTCGACGAAGAGCTCGACCAGGTGCCGGTCTTCGGTAATAGCAATGCGGACCTCATCCTCACGCTCGGCGTTGATGATGATCTCTTTTTTTAGGCGTTGATAATTCACGGTCGTGATGTATATGGTCCGGCGGTAAGTACCGACCGGAGCGGTTTTGAAACCGCACTCTGGACCGCGAGCTGGAAAGAGCCGTACGCTCGGACTTCTTAATCCGAACGGTTACGATGGTCTAAGGGTAAATCGATTTCCCGTGCGATGGGAAACGCCATAGTCTGTTCGTGATCGCCGGATGAAGCCGGACGTTCGCCATAGAATAGGGCGGGCGAACGCGATAAAATCCTTCCACTTTCGATAAACTCGGTTGTTCGAAGAACGGGCTGCGTGCTCTAAAGGCAGAACGCCGCAGGTGGCGGGCCGCAACGATGCGGTCCGCAGACAACCGGAAATTCCGATGAGGAATAGAAGGAAAAAGTGAACGAACTTCACAGACCTGATACCATTCGGCATTCTTCCAGCGCCGCTTCGCACACCGGATGTATTGCCGATGGCGAAAGCGAACACCCACGTGGGCCTGTAGGAACGCCTTTTCAACCTTGCCAGCCAAAACACTCGAAGGGGCTTCGGATGCGGACGAATGTCCGCAGCGGACCTCGCGTCCACAGATGTATGCGCAGCACGAGCTGCGTAAGGCCGGCAATAATGCTCTAACCAACACTCGCCGCCATAGCGAGAATGCGCAATGGCGTCCAAAGTGCAATGAATACTGTTGTTGTGGCCGGGCTACCTTCGCATCGCGAACTAAGCCGCACAGCCGTACAAATATACGATTTTTTGGCTAAAAATCCAAATTACGCTTAAATACGCAAATTTTAGCGATTTTTAGCCGGAAATCGCATCCTTAGTTGCAACAAGAATCTCATGGAAAAGCTCCCGGCTTACCGCGCCAGCAATTTGCCCGTAGAGGATGTCCCCATGCCAGAAATTTTATAAAAATAAATACCAGGGACGAGCGGGCCAGCATTGAAGACCCCGCCGGTGAATGTTCCGGAAATGATGGGACTACCCAGAACATTAAAGAGGGTCACGTCTGTGTGTCGAGTAATCACCATGGGGACATTCAGCGTCCACACGTGTCCGTTACTGAATATGGTGAGCGGCGAAATCGCATCCGGCAGGGAAACCACCCCTTGTGAGGCGACTCCTTCCCCTGAGACGACCGTAGTCCGCGTTGTTCCATCCGATGCGATAACGCGAAGGAGAGAACTGACTTTGCCAGAATAGGCCGGCGTAAAAACGATCGTTACGGCCACCGTCTGGTCGCCTCCGATCGTAAGGGGAAACGACGTTGAAAACGGTTTCACCATAAATTCCGAGCTGTCCAATGTAATGGTATCGATGGTAAGCGGTGCGAACGATAGATTTTGAATATTCTCGTTCGACCCCTCAGATGTATGGACGCTCGCCGCGCCAAAATCGATAGTGTCGAGGTGGAAGTATGAAACGTTCGGAAGCGTGCTGACAATGATCCCGCTATCGCCGCAGACATACAACGAGTCTGGAATATCGATCCCATTGAAGTTCGCGATGGTCCCGGTGGCGAGGGGAGACCAATCGTTGAGATCGTGTGTGGCAAGGAGCGTTCCGGACAGGCCGGCGGCATAGCCATGGAGGCTGTCGTACCCCGTGACGAAGCGAAGACGCGCGGAGGTGGGAACGCTTTTCCAGTCGTCCCCGCCGTCCGTCGTATACAAAAGGGTCGAATCTCCCACAATCCATCCGGCGCCGGTGGAGTCCGGAAAGCAGATGGAGTACAAATCCTTCGTGGTAGGAACCGGAATACGCTGCCATGTCGTACCGGCGTCTTCCGTATAGAGCACCACGCCGCGCGCGCCTACGAGCCAGTAGGTACTGTCGTCGAAGTAATCGACGCTGTGATAATCGAGCGATTGGGCGAGCACCGGAAGCGTAAGTTTCTTCCAGGTCTTTGCGCTATCGACACTTTTGTAACACAATCCCGAGGCGCCGCAAAGCACGGCAGTATCGTAGCTCGGAAACGTGATCGCATAGATCGTTTTCGGTTCCGGCAACTGGACCGCGCGGAACTCGTCCTGCAAAAGAGTAAAAATGCGGCCGCTATCGCCAACGAAAGCGCCATTGCTGAAGTCGTTCAAACTTATCCCACGGAGCGAGCCATGAAAACCGAAATGAACGATTTCACTGTCCGAATTCCAGGTCGTTCCGGCATCTGTCGTGAAGAAGACCGTCGCAGAATCTCCGACGGCGAATGCGTGTAAATCATCGACAGGGAAAAAAATCGAATTAAGGCGTTCTGCCGTCCCCGAGTGCTGGCGGTACAGCGTTTGGCCCAGGACGGAGGAAACAGCGACAAAAGAGATGAGGACAAAAAGCGATAGATTGCGCATAGATATAAGCATCCGCCTTAGAGAACAGCAAGTGGCGAAGAGTTTAATACATTCGATGCTGGAACTGCGATCCTTCGGGTAATTAAAGCCCCTGCGCTTTTGGGGCTCGGCCCGGATTGAAACCTTCTTTCAGCCTGCCTGCTTTTTCAAGACATCGTTTTATCGCCTATCCCATTATGAAGTGTGCGAATTGTGGTGCCGAAATTTTAAAGAGTGCGAAATTTTGTCCCGAATGCGGCACGAAGATAGCGCCCTCGCATAAGTCGAGTCACGCCGAGCGGCGTCAGCTTACGGTAATGTTTTGCGATGTCGTCAATTCGACCGCTCTCTCTGCGGAACTCGATCCCGAAGAGTTACGCGATGTCATGCGACAGTACCACGAAGCATGCGCAAAAGTGATCCGTCGCTTCGAAGGGCAAATCTGGAAATATATGGGCGATGGCCTGCTCGTCCAATTCGGATATCCGGCTGCGCATGAAGACGATGCCCAGCGTGCGGTCCGCGCTGGGCTTGGGATGATCGACGCCGTTAAATTTTCAGAATTTCCTATTGCGAACGGCAAAAAAGTCCAGTTGGAAATCCGGATCGGAATTCATACCGGCGTGGTACTGATCGACGAAATAGGTTCCGAAGGCCAGCGCGTGACGGATATCGTGGGCGAAACCCCGAACGTCGCGGCGCGGCTCCAATCGCTCGCGCGGCCCGATACACTTCTGATAAGTGGAAGCACGGAGCAATTAGTCTCCGGATTTTTCGAGTTGGAAGATCTCGGAGAGCAGGCCGTGAGGGGATTGCCGGAACCGGTCGAAGTGTACCGGGTCTCTCACGAAAGTGCTGCGCGAACGCGGTTCGAAGCTTCGCGCCATAGCGGTGTTTCCGATCTCGTTGGCCGAACGAACGAGATGCAGACGCTCTTCGCCCGGTGGGAAGATACACGCACCGGCCATGGGCATACGGTCCTTTTAAGTGGCGAAGCCGGGATCGGTAAATCCCGCGTGACGCTGGCCCTGAAAGAGCACGTCGCGCACGATCCCAATGCATGGTTGATCGAAACGCAGTGCTCACCTTATTATCAGAATACCGCGTTCTATCCGATCGCAAATTTGTTCGAGCGAACGGTCCTGCAATTCAGTTCTTCTGACGATCCCGCTACCCGCCTTGCGAAATTGGAAGGATATCTGATCCAAAACGGGCTGAATCTCGAACAAAACGTTCCACTTCTGCAACCTCTTTTTTCTCTCGGTTCGAGTACGAAATATGCTCCGCTCGATCCACTTTCGAGCCTGACAAAACAACGGACGATGGACTTGCTCCTTCGTCTGTTGCTCCGACGAGCTTCGCAGCAGCCGGTTCTTTTTATTGCGGAAGATTTGCATTGGGCCGACCCTTCGACGCTCGACCTTCTGGGCCATGTAATATCGAACGTTCCGGAATCGCCGATATTGGCCGTCCTGACATTCCGTCCGGAATTTCAGCCGCCCTGGAATGCACGCGTGGAATCGATCGTGCTCGGACATCTTCCAGAGGAAGATACGCGCACGATGGTTGCAAACCTTGTTCAGCAAAAGCGCCTTCCGGCCGAAGTCGCCGAACATATTTTAACGAAGACCGATGGCGTGCCATTATTCATCGAAGAACTTACCCGGACGATCATTGAATCGGGTTCGCTCGTCGAAACGGAGGACCGATATGAACTTTCGGGTGAACGGCAGAATATCGCCGTTCCCTCGACCCTGAAAGATTCATTGATGGCCCGCCTCGACCACCTTCCGAGCGGCAAGCGCGCCGCGCAGGTCGCCGCCGTGCTCGGGCGGGAATTTTCTTACCCGCTACTCGAAGCGATTTTCCCCGATAATAAAACACTTTTAAAGACCCAGCTCTCGGAGTTGGTCGCTTCGGGGCTTGTGTTTCCGAGCGGTCAGGCCGTGGACGGGCAGTTCATCTTCAAGCACGCGCTGGTCCAGGACGCCGCGTACGATTCGCTATTGAAAACCGAACGGCAAACGTTCCATTTAGCGACGGCCATGGCCCTGCGCGATTCGTTCCCGGACTGGTACACGCAGCAGCCGGAACTCGTCGCACAGCATTTCACGGCGGCGAGCCGGTTCGATGCGGCGATCCCGGAATGGCTGCGGGCCGGCAAACAGGCCGATGCGCGCTCCGCCAATCAGGAAGCGGGGACGCATTATCGAAAAGGAATGGAACTGCTCACGTCCCTTCCGGCGGATTCGCCGGTCCGCGGATACGAATTACCGCTGCAGCTTTCCTACGGCATGTCGGTCCTCATGGTGCGTGGTTACTCGGTTCCCGAAGTGGCCCAGGCGATCACCCGCGCACGTGAACTCATCCAATGGGTCGGCGATGCGGCAGAGTTACCGATGATCCTATGGGCCTTGTGGGCCTATTATGTCACGGTCGGCGATCTCAATATTTCCGTAAAATTCGCAGAAGAATTTTTGGGCGTTGCGAAGCGGCGGTCTGACGAAGCGCTCCTGGTCGAAGCGAATTCCATGTTCGTCCTCGAACGGTTGCTCGCCGGCGATTTTCTCGCTGCGCGGACCGAAATGGAAGCGTGCCTCGCCCGGTATTCCGTCGAAAAATACGGAACGCTGGCATACCAGTTCACGCAGGACCCTCTCGTCGTCGCATCGGTGCTGGGGTCGTGGAACGAATATATTCTGGGCTATCCGGACCGCGCGCGTGAAATCGTGAACGACATGCTCCGGCACGCCCGCTCGCTCGGGCATAATTTCAGCCTGAATTATGCGGTCGCGTTTGCCGCATGGCTCTACTTCTTTATGGACATGCCGGACGAAACCGAACCGCTCGCGGCGGAGGCACTGCAGATCGCGCAGGCGAATGGGTATGCGCTCTGGATGGGCGATGCCCTGATCCTTTTGGGATGGGTGCAGCATATGCATGGGAATCATGCGCCGGGTTTGGAACTCTTCGAACAGGGGCTGGGCATCTTTCGCATGGTCGGCCGCGGTGCGGGCCTGCCCGGAATTTTGGACCTGAAAGTGCAGATTCTCCTGCCGCTCGGAAAATTTTCCGAGGCCCGGGCCACGCTCGATGAGCGGTGGGAACTGGAGCGAAAAACGAATCAGGGGTACCAGCGCTCCGTCGGTTTGCGAATGGAAGCAGAACTGATCCTTGCGCAGGCCGCAACGCAGAACGCCGGTCCCGCCGTGGAGTCCCTCGCCGAGGACCTGCTTCGTCAGTCGATCGAAGACGCGAAACAGCGCTCCGCCCGCTCCTTCGAACTGAAATCGACATTGCGTTTACTCGAGCTGGTGCGCGGCACGCCGAACGCGCACGCCGTGCTGCAGGACCTTAGGGAACTGTATCCGACCTTCACCGAAGGGTTCGATGTCCCGTTGCTCCAAAAAGCATCGCGTACCATCGGTGCGGAAACCGCCGCTGTCTCGTCCTGAAAATTTTCCATGCAGACTTCTTCTACCCTCACGCCGCCTGCGATTCGGCACGACGAATGGGCGCTTTCCGATGTGCACGGACAGTACAGCGATGCCAACAGCCATGCCGATCTCTACCGCTTTCTCATGCGCTGGATCGATGTTTCGACGCACCTTAACATCGGGTATTCCCGCTTCGGCCAGCGGCATCTGACGAATGCAAACTTTACCCGGCTGATCGACCGTATCGCGCGGCCGATGCTGGAACTATACGACGACAGCGTTCATCGCCACGACCGCCGGCTCCTCGACATCGGTTCCGGGCGCGGCGGGGCCGCGATCCATGCACACCAGTCCTATGGGCTGGAGGTCCTTGGGATCGATATTACTCCGTACAATGTCGAACGAGCCAATGCCAATGCTCGGCGGCGAGGCGTGTGGCCGGCCGTTTCGTTCGCGGAAGGGGACGCGCAAGACCTGCCGATCCCGGAGGAGAGCCGGGCGTTAGTCTGGTCCATCGAATCGCCGGCGCATTTCCCGGATAAAAAGAAATTCCTACACGAAGTCTATCGCGTCCTCAAACCCGGCGGGGTCTTCGCCTTCAGCGATCTTCTTGCGGTTCCCACGCGTGTTCGCCAATGGCCGGAGTTCTATAAAGAATTCCTTCGCGTCTGGGACGTGCCGTATCTCGAAACGATGGAGACCTATTCGGAAGCGCTGTGGGAACTCGGGTTCGATCTTCGCAAAACCGAGATCGTGACCAAAAACAATATTGACATCTACACGGGCTATGCCCGGCGCTACCTGACCTATTTTCGGATCCCGGGCTTTTACAAGTGGTATACCGGAAGAGTACGGCGGCGATGGGGAGCGAACCTCGATAATGTCCGCGAGCACCTGCGGCATTCTTATAATGCACTCTCGCGTGGAACGATCGATTATGGACTGTTCTGGGCGATAAAACGATAAACATCACATATGGCAACTGCAATACGTACAGGAAGCATTCTCGATACCCCGATCCCTTCCGCAACGACGGGGACCACGCCGCCACAACTCGAAGCCTGGTGGCCCGCGGAATACCTGGAAGGCTTTCTTTCGCACGGCGATCCGCTCGCCGATACGATCATGCGGCTGCTGTATGCCGAGGGGCGCGCCGATGCGGAGCGCTCCGGGAACCCGGCGGACCGGCCGCGCCGGCTGCTGCAGTTCCTTTCGCTGCTCATCAATCAAATGTCGATTCCGGACCCGGAACTCGAGCATCCGTTCGGTGCGATCGATTCGAATTATACCTTTTCGAATGAGGTGCGGGACGCCATGCGTGAATTCCTGCGCGAAGGACAAAAACTTCCCGACTGGACCGACTTCGACCTCATCGCAAAAGCGCAAACGCTCTTTACCGATAATCCGATCGTAGCCTACGTCCTGCTGGCCTGCCTTTCGCTCCCCGTGCTCTACACGTGCGGCCGCGGCGGCGTGCAGGTCCTCATGATCACCGACCAACTGGTCGATAAAGTCCGGCGGCGCGTTATCGAGACCGGAATGCTCATCGTCCAATCGATGCAAAAAGATGCATTTGTGAAAATGCCGGAACCTCCGACGCTCACGCACCCAGTGCCCATCGGGATCGTCGGAATTTTGCGGGTCCGGCTGCTGCATGCGGCGACGCGGACCGCGATTTATGAATTCTGGCAGGACGGCCTGAAAGACCAGGCGGAGGGCCGGCCCGTCCGCGCCTACCAGAAAAAAAATGCGCCGGAGCTCTGGCGGGAAGAGTGGGGCGTTCCGATCCATCAGCAGTTCATGACGGGAACCCTGATGACGTTTTCCTATATCTCGATCTTCGGACTCGAAAAATTGGGCGTTCTCACGAACGACGAGGAGAAAAAGGCCTACATGCACTTTTGGAACGTTTTTGGGCATGTCCTCGGGCTCGACGAAAGCATTTTGTACCAGCTCGATTTTCCGAGAACGAAACGGCCGATCTACGAGAACGGCAAACCGGTCCATGCCGCGACCGGAAAGGAAATGTACGAAGTGGGCCGCGCGCTGTATACACAGATGGTGACGCTCAATCGCTCGAACGACGAAGAAGCGGTCCTGGCCGGACGGACGCTCACGCAGGCCATTTGCGATTACCTTACCTTCGTGATGAGAGACCGCCTTACGCTTGGTAAGTATCTTCCTGTCGCGCAGATCCCGCACCTCTTTATGTGCATGCTCCTTTCGAACGACGATGTGGAACTCCTGGGCGTAAAGACCTCGCTCTTCGAGCGAGCGGTGCTCATCCCGATCACATTAGCGCTGTTCTGGCTGCGAGGACTCGTCGTGAAAGCCGCGGGAAAGCCAGCGAGCGCGATCGCGAATCTCCTCGTACGCCTGATGCAGGAAGATATCGAGAAAGTCTATCAGGACCTTTCGAAAAAGACCGGGATCCGATATCCGGGCATTCCCGAGGAGTTCCAAAAAGCGTGGGGCCTGGTGAAGTCCTGACCGCGACCGCCGCTTAGACGTTTTCGAGACCGCCCCTTAGACGTTTTCGAGCGTCGCGCCGTATGCCAGCCCCGTCATCGGCTGTATGACGTCGGTAGCCATTTCTGCCGGCGTTTCCGCAATGGCTTCGAGTTGCTCGCGGCGCGCAACATTCCCGTAGTCGGCTTTGGAAAACGCCGTTTGGACGCTCCAATAGCCCAGGCGACGGTAACTTTCGAACTGGTCCTCGCTAAACCACTGATTGGCGGTGGACTGCTGCGGAAATTCGGAGAATTCGAGTCCGTACTGCAGGACATCGGCCGGTTCATCGCCCAGGAACGCGGGCTTCAGGACAAGGATCGTTCCCTCGCGATATCGTTGTTTCTCGTCTTCGGAGAGTCCTTCGTCCCAGTGTTCTCCCCAGAGCAGTCGGAGGTGCGCTTCTGCGTATCGCACGGTCCCGCGGAGCCAGTGGGAACCGGAGCCCCTGCGTCCGATCCGCGTTTGGTTTTTCAGGCCGTCCAGTTCGAACTCCACTCCGAAATCGATGCGGCACCGGCGGAGCGCATTGCCGAGGTCCTTGAACTGCGCCTGGGGGTCGGCCCCATTATCGCAAAGGACAATGTAGCGGCAGCCACGCTCGATGAGGGGATAGAGGCCGGTATTATCGAAATGGCCGCCGTCGGTCAAATAGCAAAAGGTCCCAAATCCCGAGGTCTGGCTGAGCGATTCGCGGACGAGATAATACGGCCAGAGTTTGGGCTGGGCTTCGCGCCAGCGGGCGCGCCCCGGGTTCGCAGCCCAATAGCCGAGGCGGACGTTCAACAGGCTCATGAGCATCGTCGTCGCGCCGGAGACCTGATTGCTTCCCATGTTCGGGCTGGCCGCCGCGCCGGATATCGCCACCGCGGTTCCCAACGTCATGGCGCCGGACATGTATTCGTCCGTCGGCCGGTATCCCGTCGTCACCGAACCGCAATACCGTTTCGAAAAAATGAAATTGGAGGCATGACGCTGGGCCGCTTCGAGCGTTTTCGTTCCAAGCAGGTTGAGGGTCGTGTTGATCAGATGGTACGGCGCGCCGTTCTCGCAGGTCGTAAGTTTGGAGAGCGGGATATCGTCTTCCGGATGGACTTCGCTTACCGAGGAACGGCTCCGTTCCGCGTTCGACGCTCCCAGGTAGGCACGGACCAATCGGTTCTTGTAAAAGGTATGGATCGAAAGGGCGTTCGGATCGATCCGCCATCCGACGAAAATGACCAGGCCAATGGCAAGCGCAATGAGAATTTCGAGCACATGCGTAACGCCCCAATGCGAGTCCGCCGCGAGCGGAGGGATCATCAGGAACAGGGTATAGAGCGTGACATTGATTCCCAGGAGGATCCGTGCTTCGTGGTTTCCGCGACGTCCGGGCCGCGGCGCGCGAATGCCCCAGACGAGTTCGATCACAAATAACAGCAAGGTCGTCCCGAGCGCAGCGAGAAACAGGTGATCGACCGGTAACTTCGCCACCTCGATAAAACTCATGATGAGGATGAGCAGGACCGACGTGGAGGCGAGAATGAAGAGCGAAGAAAAAATCCCTCCCAGAAAAGACCGCCGGCGTTTATATTCTTTGTTTGCAGGTTCTGCGGCCTCGTTCGATCTCGCTACATGATCGGGTTGTTCCGCGGCCTTCTGCTCCTGAAGATATTTCCATCCGACGACCGCCCACAGCGCGGCGGGCAAGAGCGCCCAGACGACAGAAAAATGGAATGCTGCGGAGGGCAGCGCAACGGCCAGCATCATGATGCCAGCCTGAAGCACGACGACGAGAGCGAGAAGGGAACGGGTAAATTGGCGCGAACCCGACGTTTTTTTCCGGCTGCTCCGGAAGTGAAGATCGTAGATCACATAATAGAGCGACAGGAATCCGAGCATCCACATCGAAAAGATGAGCAGGAGATAGTGATCGTTGTTTGCAACGCTTTGCTGGAGGATCAGGTCCTGAATCACCCAGTGGCTGCACCACGAGACGCTGCACAAGAGCAACAGTAATATGACGGGAGGAGCGAGCGCAATAAAGAAGTTCTTGAACTTATTTGGTTTTTGTACTTCGCGGTCGGAGCGAAGCGTCGAACTCCGTGCCGCCAGGCCGGTTCCCATGAGGGCGCTGACGATCGCTGCAAGGCTTCCGAACCGGGCGGTCCATTGCCAGAGGTCCGAGGAACGCTCCGAATGGAAAAACAAAAGGTAGTTGATCACTTCGTGGCCAAAGCCACCGAAGAGAAGCAGGACCGTGACGAGGACCACGCCCAGGAGAAGGCGCTGGTGCACGGTCACGATCCGCGAACGCCGGACTTCCAGCAATTTGGAAAGTTGTTCCTGTAGGGCATTGGTCATAGACTTTTTGTGTGCTTTCCAAAACCAATGGGCCTCGTCCCATAGCAATGCGTTAAGGAGCAGGAGCGCGACGACCGACCAGGTCACTTCCGGCAGGGTCAGGCTCGTAAGGTTCCACTCGCTGTAGCGGGCACTTGTGTGAACAAGATTCGGAATGACCCATTTGATGGCATTGAATGCGACCAGGCCGCTGATAAAGGCGTAGGAACCCTGAAGAATATTTCCGCCGAACATCCGGTCGCTGCTGTTAAGCATCCAGAGGCAAATCAGCATCACGATCCAGGCGATCATCATCGAGGGAAGATAACTTGCCCATACGGCGCGGTTTGCAAGGTAGGTCGCGTGTTGTTTGTTGAAGAGCCAGCGGTCCAGTTCGTCTTCCCGATGATCGATCATTCTTCGCTTCAGGCTCGTCAAATAGCGATGGATCGAATCGGCAAGGATATCGAGCCGGGCTTCGTGGGCCATATTATTGCTATCGAGGGCATGTCGGAACCGGACATGAGTGAGCGTGGGAGCCAGCGCATTCATCGCGGAATCGGAACGATACCATTCGAGAAGTCCCTGTTGTGCAAGGACCAGGTCCTTGTCGAGGGTGGCGAAGGTCGCGGTATCGCCGAGATCGGCACTGGCGGCACTATCGATCCTGCGAACGGAATCGATCCCCTTCACGATCGCGAGCACCGGCGGGATCCCGCTCGCGGCGGCCGCCGGGGCGATCGAGTTCCCAAACTCTTTGAGTTCCTGGATCGGCGCCAGGGATTCCGCACGACGGTTGCCATGCACGATGCTGTCCAGCTTCGAGACCAGCAGCGATTGAAGTTTGATACTCTCGGTCCTGGCATTATCGTCCGCAAAATGCGAATAGGGATACAGGAACTCCGTCTCCGCACCGGGCTGCATCGTAAAATAGGACTGGGCGAGCAGGACGGCGGCAAACAGCATCGGCACCAGCACCAGCCAGGTCAATACTAAATTGCGGGAGATCACGGCGGTGGCCCTCCAGGTGTCCGAGGACAACGCCCCTTTCACCGGAGTAAGATAGTTACTGAACAGTCGAAGATGATGGGCCGGGTCCATGATCCATCGCTTTTTTCTCGCATCGATCGTCGCGGAGCGGTGCATCGCATCTCGTTCGGGCTGCGTCAGTTCGCGGGGCGGAAAGAACTTTTCATCTTTGGTCGCATCGTCGAAGGGCCTCGAAGTCCAGGCGCTCCACCAGGACCCGGCAAACCCCCCTCCGGAGACGGTCGAAAGATAATCGAAGACACCGAGCAGATTTAATTTTCGGAGGGCCTGAAGAACGCCAAGCGAGGTCGTTGCACTGCGGATTCCTCCGCCCGAGAGTGCGAGCCCCGCGAGTTCCTTGCGGTCGACCTCCCGGCCATCGCTTGTTCCCTGTCGTTTTGCAATTTCTTCTAATTCTGCAGCAAAAACGGCTTCAAAATTATCGGGCGAGACATTCGGCATTGGACATCAGAATTTGAAACATGACACGCGCCGCGTTTGAAGTAAACGGGTACACGCCAGTCCGAAGTTAACAGGCAGAGGAGGTTCGTGCGTGCCCGGAAGGATTTAGGAAAGTTCACGGGCCATGTGTTCGAGCAAACGAATGTTTCCGTCATGTCCCGTCCCATATTCGTTCCTGGCGAAATCGGTATAATAACGGTGTGCATGAAGAAAATCAAGATTGAACACAAGCCACTCCCGGTCGGAGTAATGCCGGTCCAGCGTCTGCAGATGTTCTTCCCTCAGGCGCGCGCTCCAGAAAAAGAATTGATCGCCTCCCAAATAGAGAAGATCGGCATCGCAAAGAACTTCGGAAACCCGATTTTCGGCGTGCTGGGGAATTTCCGTCGCTCGAATCGCACTTTCAATCATGGCAATATCCTTCTGAGCGACGACGCCCGAAAGCAGGTCGCGCGCCATTCGGCAACTTTCCGCTTCGTGGCCCGCATAGGTATGTTGGAACCCAATGTCGTGCATCCAGGCCGCGGCGAGCACGAGTCCTGTTTCGTGTTCCGGAAGTTCCGAAGCTTTTGCTACGATCTTCGCGTTTTCAACGACCTGCACGGTGTGTTCCAGACAATGGTAAACGAAACTCGGGGGAAGTTTCGTGAGCGTTTCGACCGCAAACCGTTCCACAATCTCTAAAAACGATGTTGGCGCCGGCCTATCCTGAAGCGAAAAATCCTGTATGGAAGGGTGGGCGCCTTCGCGCGCGGCCGGCCGTGTTCCTGCGCGTGTTGAATGTCCGTTCGCACGAGCGGCGTCCGGTGGCGCTGCTGTGGATGCAATCGTTCTTTTTGGGCGTGGGTGTGGCGTACGCGGTCGCTGCGGCGCTTTCATTGTTTTTAAGTTCGTTCTCCGTCGAGTATCTTCCCGGAGTGTTTGCTGCTGCGGCATTCGCAGAGTACCTGGTCGGTCAGGCGGTCGATCGCCTGGAAAACAAGTTCGGAAACGCTCGTGCCGCTCGGGCCTTATTATGGTTCCTGGCGATCGGAACGCTCCTCTTCTGGTCCCTGCTCCGCATGCCGGCGGTCGCGACTTCGGGCCACACCGGAGCGGGCCTCGCGATCGTTTTTGGGCTGCTGGCCTGGTCGCGAATTCTGGCCTACAGTTCCGATAATTCCTTTTGGGGACTGGCCCAACACCTCTTCGATATTCGCCAAAGTAAGCGGCTTTTCAGCCTGATCGATTCGGGCTCCTTTTTAGCGAGTATCCTCGGTTTTTTTTCGGTCCCACTGCTGACGCCATTCGTTCCGATCCCGGACTTCCTCCTCTTTTCTGCGATGGGAACGGCGATAAGTTCCTACGTCCTGGAGCGCATCCTCTATCATTTCGGGCAGGTCCTGGAGCACGGGCACGACGTTCGGCCCTCCATTCACAACACCGGTGCGAGCGGCAATGGCTCCCACGGAAAGGGCGCGCACGCACACCCTGACTCCGCGATCCGATTTCTTTCCCGGCACCGCTATATTGCGAGCCTTGCCGTAATCTCCCTGCTGGCGGGGATCGCCAATACGTGCGTGGACTATGGATTCCTTCGCGGCATCGAATTACGAACGCAGAACATGGCGCAGATCGCCGCATTCTTAGGAATCTTTCTAGGCAGCGCCAAACTGGCGAGCCTCGTGCTAAAGATGGCAGGCACGGGGAGGCTCTTCGCAAAATTTGGGATCGCAAACACGACGCTCGTCTTGCCGGCCGGGTTATTTGTCGTGATCGTATCGGGCCTGATCGTGCGCACGGCGTCCGAACAAACGGCGACGATCTGGTCCTTCACGGCAGCGATGCTGCTTGTGGAATTGTGGTCCGATGCGGTCCAGCTTCCGGCGCTTGCCATTGGGCTGCAACCGGTCGCCGCCGGCACGCGGCATCGTGCCCATCAACTGATCGGCGGCATCGTAGAGCCACTGGCCCTTGCGGCGGCAGCCGGGCTGCTCTTCGTTCTTTCGTCCGCGATCGGATTTTCGATACGGGGAATTAGTTCTTTTTTGCTCGTGATCGTGGTCGCGTGGGTACTTGCGATCCGGGTCTTCGGCCGCGAATATCGCAGGACGATCGAACGAGCCCTGAAGCATCGGCGCATTCGTTCCACCGAATTTGTTTGGGATGAAGCGGCGCGTGCCGTGCTCCGCGCAAAATTGGAAGTGAGCCTCAGTGCGGAAGCCGAATATGTGTTACGGCTGCTGCCGCGGTCTGAAGCGTCGTTCTTTTTAAGCATATTACCGAGGCTGCTCGACCGCAAGGAAGAGGAACTTCGATTGCTTGCGCTCGAGCGGTTTCAGGAATTCGATTTTTCTTCACACGAACGCGAAGAAGCCACTCGTATTCTCATTGACACGCTCGAACGCGCCAATGAATCACCCACTGTTCTCGGGGAAGCACTGACCGCGTTGCTGAAAGTACGCCCGGAAGATGGGAATCTATTGTGGGAACGATGGCATGCGGACGCTCGGGTTCCGGTCCGCGAAGGCCTGCTTTCCGGTCTTCTGAAATATAGCGTCAATGGGGAACTCGCAAATCGCAAACTCGCAGCGATGGAGGCGAGCGCGGACGCACACGATCGCAGTTCCGCCGCGCGAATCGTGGGCCGTGTGGGAGGTTCGCGGCATTACCGCACCCTCCTTCACTTGATAACCGATGCGGAGATCGCGGTGCGCGATGAAGCCATTCGAGCCTCTTCGACCGTGCTCCAACCGGAACTGATCCCGCCGCTTCTCGACGCCTACTTCGATCCTTCGACCCAGTCGCAACGCCTTCCCCTGATCGAGGGTGCTTTAGGCCGTTTTGGTGCGAGCGTGCTGATCCCACTCCAGGAACGTATTGCGGACGGCCGAATTCCGGGCATGCGCTGGCAGCGGACGGTCCGTCTGCTGGGCCAATGGGCCAGAAAAAATTCCGATCCGGAATTCGCGCGTCAAGCCGTACGCATGCTCGTCCACATTTTAGGGTCGGACGCCTGGAACGATGCGATGTCGATCGGCGAAATGCGTCTTACGACGCTTTCGGAACTGGTGGCCAGCGGCATCCGCCTTCGCGACGAGGAATTTTTGAACACTCTGATCGAGGATGAACTTGGCCACGGATGGGCGTTGCTCCGGATCTTCAAACTCGTTGAAGAGACGAGCGTATCGGATGAACGCGAATTCCAAATTGCGCGCTCGCTCGCCGGGAGTGCGCTCGCCCATGAAATTGCACAGGCAGCCGAACGTCTGCTGTATGCGCTTGCGCTTTGGTTCGACCGCGAAGTCCTTCTAAAAATTCGGGATACCCTGCTCTTCGGAGAAAATCATGCCCATGCCTTCGAAACGCTGGAACATATTCTTCCCGTGGCGCTTGCCGGCCGGGTCGTTTTACTGTTCGAAGCGAATCTTCACGTAAACGCCCGGCCGCTAACGCGGCACGCCCATAGCCACGAGGGGCCGAGCCTCACCGATCTCATCGTTGCCGTCCCGCGCTCCGCGGGCGTCGGGTACGAAGATCCCGTCGCACAACTTCTGCGAGATCAGTCCCCATTTTACGGACCGTGGACGCAGGTCGTCGTCCTGTATTGGGCCGGGCTTCTCTATCCGAAGCAATATGCAGGGCTGTTACTCGACACGGCCGATCGTTCCGAAGTCATTGACAATACAGTGAATCGTTCCAAACTCGTTGGAGCGGTCGCAAAGATGCTTCTCGAAAACCCTCCCGCTTCCGTTGCGGAAAGTGGGAACCAGAATGCCGCGAACGCATTCTATGATAGGAGCCAAAAAGGATTTCCGATGCCATTCCTGTTCGAGCGCCTCATTCTCTTAAAAACGGTCGATCTTTTCCGTGAAACGCCGGATGCCGTGCTGTCGCATATTGCGGCGGCGCTCGAAGAAGTGCACCTTGCCGCGGGGACGCGGATCATCGAAAAAGGCGAACTGGGCAATTGCCTCTATATCATCACCGAAGGCCGCGTCCGCGTGTACGATGGCGAGATTACGCTCTCGGTACTTTCAGAGCGGGACGTGGTCGGAGAACTTGCACTGCTCGACCCCGAGCCACGCTCCGCTTCCGTAATGGCGCTCGAAGAAACGACGCTCCTCCGGCTCGACTATGACGCCTTTTACGACCTGATGGTCGATAACATCGAGATCGCTCGCGGCGCCATCGCTACGCTGTGCCGTAAAATTCGAAACCAAAATGCAAGGTTGTCCAGGGCAGGAAATAAGGAGTAAAGACGTGAGGAATTGCGCCGAAATTGGCCTTTTATAATAAGCAGCTCGACGGGCCTTATTCGGCTCATTTGCAAAGATATCGTGTCTCAAAGAATATTAGAAATTTCGCGAAAATCGGGAACTCGATGGAATTAATTCATGAAATTATCGAGCAAGTTCATGAATTTTATTTCCCAACCAAAAAAGAATTTTTAAAAACTACCGAAAACGTCCTGTTTTAATCATTCCGATTTCGAAAATGTGGACCGTTGTACGTACACACTGCATATCGGGAAACGAAATATGCATTTGTCCGTTAAAAAATTTTATGAATTCCAGACTTGTTCTCGCGCTGATACTTGCATTTTTTTTTAGTCCCGGCGTCCGCAACGTGAATTCCCAGCCTGCCAGCCGTTTCCCGGCCGACCGAGCAAAACTCGCCCGCGAGATCACGGACGAGGGCACGCAGCATATTCACATGCCCCGGCTTCCGCTCCGCTATTCCGCGGACCGCTATATCGATGTGACGCCCGAATACCTTCGCGATTCGCTCAAGGGCAAGGTGGTCCTGATCGATATTTGGGATTATACGTGCATCAACTGCATTCAAACGCTGCCGTATATCAAGGCATGGAACGAAAAATATAAGAAGTTCGGGCTGGTCATCCTGGGGGTCCATTCGCCGGAGTTCGAGTTCGAAAAAGATCCCACGAATTTGGATAGTGCCGTCAAGGCATTCGGGATCACGTATCCGGTGATCGCCGATAACGACTACGAGATCTGGAACTCGCTCGCGAACCAATACTGGCCGGCAAAATACCTTTTCGATTCGCACGGCGTCCTTCGGGCCTCGCATTTCGGGGAAGGGGAGTACCGGGAATTCGAAGCGTTCCTGCAGAAGATCCTGCACGAGCGAAACCCGAAGATGGCGCTGCCGCCGCTGGAGCCACTGGTCCGCGAGACCGACGCGCCGGGAGCAGTCTGTTATCGTCCGTCGCCGGAGACCTACGTCGGCTTTTACCGGAACCATCTTGGGAACCCCATCGAGCACTCCGAAAATAAAGACGAGACGTACTCCCTGCCGAAGGAATTGAAGCACGACCTTCTCTATCTGGACGGACCGTGGCGGATCTCGCGGGAATATGCACAGCCCAGCGGGAACTCACCGGCGGCCCTCGTCTTCAATTACCAGGCCTACGAAGCGAACCTTGTGATTCAACCTCTGGCGGAAAGTGGGTTCCGAGTCGAGGTAACGCAGGACGGGAAGCCGGTCGCTCCGGAGGACCGCGGGAGCGATATCGAAGAGGCCGATGGAAAAACGTTTATTACGGTCGGGCAGGCGCGAATGTACCGGATCACAAAAAATAAAGGCTTTGGCCGGCACGTCCTGCGGCTCATGGCTGCGACGCCCAGTTTCGGTGTCTATGCCTTTACGTTCACGACGTCCTGTCGAAAATAGATCGGAGAGAATTGTGCCCACGGCCGGACTCGAACCGGCACGGCCTTGCGGCCAACGGATTTTAAGTCCGTTGCGTCTACCTATTCCGCCACGCGGGCTTTTCAAAGACGGACTTCGAACGGAGAGGGGCACAACAGGATTCCGATAGGGCATGTTCTCGAAAATAATTTTTTTGTACGTCAGCCTTCGTAATTTCGCGGATGTGAGTATCGGTCGCCTTGTGTTCGTTGTCCTGATTGCGTTCTCGGCGTTTTGCTGTTGTGCGAGTGCCGTGTGCGCCCAGAGCGTTCCGAGGACCGATTCCCCTCGATCGCTGGGGCTTGGCGAAAGCCCAATTGCAGATCCGAGCGATACGTGGTCCGAAAATGCGGCGTTTCGGTTCGATACTTCCGCGCATGTTCGTACGATGCTCGCGCCGTTTCCCGGCGGGCTTCCGGATAGCTGGACGGCCGGCGTGGCCGGAGATGCTCCGGTCGATACTAATCTTACGCTGGGCGCGACGTTTACCCGGTACGCTTCGAGTAATATATTTTCCTGGGAGTCGATCGCGGCGCAGGTCTCGAAAACATTCCCGGTCGCTCGCAGCACGAGTGGAGAGCGAGATGCCGTCGTTGGCGTACGTGTCCGATACGGGGACGAGTCGTTCGGAGCGG
This sequence comes from Bacteroidota bacterium, assembly GCA_021324685.1. GTDB lineage: Bacteria > Bacteroidota > Ignavibacteria > Palsa-1295 > Palsa-1295 > PALSA-1295. Next base: position 57,342 of record JAJPIQ010000030.1, on the reverse strand, counting down.
AATATTTACCGTTAGATGAGATGACCGTCGACCTCGGAGCCGAGTTCGATTTACTTCCCCAGGTAACGGCGGCCGCGGCGGTGACGCACCTCCTCACGCTCTATAATAATCAGGGCATTCCGATGGAGGCGATGGATGGATGGTTCGGCTTTTCTTATCGGCCCTTGCCCGAAGCGAGTATTGACGCGGCGCTGGAACTCCCGGAGGGGGCGCACGCCGCGGTTCACGGGGGGATCGAGTACGCGTTCGACGCCCAGCTTTTTATACGAGTGGGCACCAATACAAGTACGGGAGAATTTTCCGGAGGCTTTGGGGTTGTGACCGGTTCATTCCTGGCCGATTTTTCGGCCGTACGAAATCCGCAAGAGGGAACTTCGGTCGCGTTTGCGATCGGATTTAACTTGTGAAGACTGCTCCTTTTATTGTGTTGGGGGTGTTCCTTACCGACGTTGCGAATGCGCAGAACGTCCGCGATTCCATGGAACGAAAAATGATGCTGCGGGATAGCGTTGGTGCCATGGCCCAGCGCATTCTGGACGATCCGGGAATGGGGGCGATCGATGTGGACGCGGCGTTCGAATATCTCGATGGGCTTTCGGCGGTCGCCGGGGCGGGATTGGAACGGTTCCATGCCGACCCCCAGGTTTCGTGGGTGCAGGCCCATGCGATGGCCCGCGCTCGCAGCGATAGCGGATCGGCGGAGCCGACGAGCGTATTTTTTCGTAGTCGCGAATCGCAATCGATCGACGCCGAAGCCCAACAGGGATTTATTGTCGGAACGTATCTCGGCGAACCGCTGGGGTTGCATAACGAAATACGACTACGCTCCCCGCTGCTGCAGGTCTCGGCGATCGAACAGAAAGCGCCCTGGGAACCGAACTTCACGGAACATACGGGGGGCTTTGCGATGCTTGCCACTCCGATCGTTCTTTCCTCTTCTATTAGTATGGAAGAGGCGCTGGTGGGAGATTATAACCTTGCCGTTGGGAACGGCCTTGCATTTGGAGATGGATATGCAACTTCCGCATCGCGATCGGCGGCGAATGCGGCGGAAGCACGATCATTTGGGGTCCGAGGCTCGCTCAATGAATCTGCAAGAACGCTACGCGGCGCCATGGGTGCGCTGAGGGTCGGTCCGGGCCGGCTCCTGGTGTTTGCTTCGGACCGCAGCGTCGATGCGAGTGTTGTGAACGATACGATCCAGGCGGTTTATTACTCGGCGCTCCATCAGACGCAGAATGAACTTGACCTTGCCAATGCGGCCACCATCCGGACGGCCGGTGCTCGAGTGGAAGTTGCGACGAGCGATTCGGCTGCGCGATACCTGAAAGGAGGGCTGACCGGATATGCATTACAATATGACCATCCTTTCGCCGGAACTTCGACGATCCCTTTTATTGGGAACAAAATCGAAATGGTCTCGGCCGATCTGCTCACGATCAGCGAGCATTGGTCTGCTTCCGGAGAGGTCGCTGTTTCTGTGAACGATACGGTCCATAGGACGGCATTATCGATCACGAGCGATTTTAGTCCCTCGAAGATGATCTCGTTCTCCATGCTCTACATGCACGTTCCGGAGGACTTTCATTCTCCCTATGGAGAGATTTCCGGTGTTGGAATATCCGGACTCACCAATTTCGATGGATATTATATTGGTCTTCGATTGCAACTGCTTGACAACCGATTGCGGCTGAATTCCTATGCGAACGTTCAGACGGAGATCGTTCCAATGAACGATCTCTTTGGGAAACAAAAGTACGATTATCTGGCGAGCGCTCTCTTGCAAGTTACACCGCATTTCGATCTACGGACCGTCGTCCGAGATGAGCGAAATGCGACGACGATTTCCGATAGTAGTAAGACCGGATATATGACCGTTCAGGGCGAAACGCTGGATGCGCGGCTCGAAGCTTCCTATCGGTCCCTGAATGGAGCCGAATTTCGATCGGTTATCGAAGAAGTTCAGAGCCATCTGGTTGCAACTCAAACCGGCTGGTCTGTATCGGAAGACGCCCGGATACCGGCACCGGCAATTCGAACGGAGTTTCATGTTTCGGTTACTCGGTTCCAGGCCGCCGCATCGGTTTCAAAATTCGAATGGAGCACACCGGGATCCGGCGCAATCAATACGCTCGAAGGCTTGGGTTGGCGGATCGGGCTTCGTGCAATCACCCATCCCGCGGAATCGGTTGCAGTTTCAGTGTATCTTGCGGGTACGATCTACGATACGCCGCGCACGCTGGGAACCGGACTTTCGGCTCGGACCGGTACAACCGATCTCGCGGCCACCGCCCAACTCGATCTTCGACTCTGATTATTGTGGGGTGAGCTCAAATCGCTTCCAATGTTTTTGTTCTCCGGTCAATGAAATGCGTGCAAGCGCCCCCGACTTATACAAGGGCAGCATATCTTTGTAATGGTCTCCGAAAATGGCTTCGGAGTTCCCAGTCGGGAGAGAAACCAGGAGTTCCTGCTGCTTGAGATCGGTCACCATTCGCATCGAAGGCCCGATCTGCATCTCATAGGGTGCCCACAGGTAGTAGGTCGCTTGCATTACAGTGGTCGGTCCGCCGGGCATGGCGCCCGCATCGATATCGACGAGCCTTGCGATCATTTTGCTCGCTTTATCGAACGGATGCCGGAAGGTGAGCGTATGCAACCTGCCCCATTGCCACGTTCGAATATCGGGACCGAACGTCATCGCCAGAATACGGAGTGATTCTCGAAACGCTCGTTGTATGATCGTATCGCGATGCTCGATGCCCGGAGTCAGTACGTCGTCCCACCAGATATTGACAGAATCGGGAAGGATGTTTGCGAGCGATTCGAGTGGAATGTTGTCGAGCGCAATGAACTCATTGTACCTCGCCGTTCCCAATTCGTCGTGAAAGGCCTGAAAAATCAATCGATTAAGGAAGACGGAGTAAATTGCGGGAGCGATCTCTTCGGTCCGCATTCCGCCGTCCCAGTTCCGAAGATAATCCAGGACTTGCTTAGTGAATAGATCGATCTTTGGTGCGTGCACGGTATCCTCGGGGGGGCGATGCCCGGAAAGCCAAAGGGAGTCCTTTTGACGAATCAGGGCCATTGCACTGTCCGTGATAGTGGTGTGATGAAATAGGGAATCTTCTTTCCAATATATTTGCATCGAATCGTATGCAAAGACGGAAGTACTATCCGGGGTAATATGTGGCGGATTTTGATCCGGATATAATGCCAACAGATAGGGGAGGACGCGGTGAACGTCATAGGAACTCACAATATCGGTTTGAATCTGCTGGGCGTCCACGGTCGTGAACTGCTTTTTGGTCCGTTCTTCGATCAATTCTGAAATGCGGTCGGCGCGGGACGAAGGTTCCCAATCCATTCCAAATGGAACCGAGCGGTTTTTGATGGGTGGATTGTTGGCGGTCACGATATAACCGCGAGGCGGATTTTCAAGCGTTGGCAATTGCGGCATGTAGACAAAGCCTTGCCAGGCATCGGCTGGATTTCGGCCATCCCGAAGAAGGAATTGCCTTGCGTCGCTACCAGCTCGTCGAGGAAGCCGTCCAATAAATTGATAGGCAATGTTTCCACGCGTATCCGCAAGGCACAAGTTAAGGCAGGGCGTGGCAAACCCGGCCATTTCGCGACGTGCTTGATCGACCGACGTAGCGCGCGTAAGTTCCAAAAACCCGCCCAGTTCGTCCGATAAGGCATAGGTCCCATTCCACATCAGCGCGATGGGCCGGGCATTAATCGCAAAGACGGTCGAATCAGGAATGCTTCCCGCTCGAGCGTCGCCATGAAAAACGCGCGCAAGGCTATCGGGATGGAATCCATTTAAGACGGGACCATGAATACTCATGCGGACATAGATCGGTACCGCGAGCATGGGATTCGTACGGATCGAATCTCGGACCCGGATCGTATCCCGAATCACCTCGAAGGCTTTCGCCATTCCATTAGGGAGCAGATAACGGGTCTCCGTGGAATCGAGGGTTTCCGCGAAATAATCGCATTCATCGGACATCCCGTTCGTTATTCCCCATGCCAGGTTCGGTGTTCGTCCTGCCAGAAAAACGGGAACTCCGGGAATTGAAAATCCAGCGACATTTACGCCATCGTCGCTCAGGAGATGTGCGAGGTACCATCGCGACGGGGTCCCGAGTTGCAGGTGAGCGTCGTTCTCAAGGATGGCGCCTCCGGTTGTCGTACGTGCGGGGGAAACTGCGAACGCGTTCGAACCGCCGGTCGGAATGCCACTGCATCCCTGTATTTCAGAAATGGCTTCTGCAAACGTTCGCTCCTGGCTAAAGATCGACTCGAAATCGTTCGGCTTCTGCTGGTTGAAGCCAATCCGTTTCGGCACTCTCGGTTTTGGTGGGGGGACCCCGGGCTTGATCGCAGGCTTCGGAGTATTAGAAGGTTTTGAAGTAGTCGTTGTCTGCCTGGGCACTGGAGATGTCTTTTTCCGGGCTGGGGCAACTGTGGTTTTTATCAGAGCGGGAGCGGGCCCAGCAACCGGCGTTTCAACAGGCGCGGGAACCACTGCGGAGGGAACGATGGAAGGACGCTCTAAAGGGGGACGCGGGCTGGAAAGATAATTAGAAACGAAGGTCCTCGGATCCGCGCCGTCAATCACCGTTGCTCCGTCATCGGGATATTGCGGAAACAATGCGTGCAAATGTACACTATCCAGAGCAAGCGAAAAATCGCTGAAGGCAGCGTCTGTCATATACGAAAAATTCATTTCCCACGACATAAGGCGTCCGATGACGAGGCAGTCCTGCGGTCGCCAGTCTTCCGGTTGAAGGGTCAGGGCGTCGAATTCGAAGCTGAGATGGGAGCGATGGTCTTTAAGATAAGCATTGATGCCCGAAACAAAAGCGGTCAGAACGTCGCGCGTGTGGGAACCGGAATGACGCCACATCTCATCGGCGATACGCGCGAAACCGATCGTCCGCGCCCAGGTGTCGAGCGGGATCGAGCGAGGACCGAAAAGTTCCGACATGCGCCCTTCGCCCAGCCGGCGTTCGAGTTCCATTTGAAACAGGCGGTCCTGCGCTTCGGCATACCCCAGCCCAAAGTAGGCATCGTGCTCGGTTGCAGCATGAATATGGGGGATCGCGTAATCGTCGCGATCGATATCGACCGTTGCGCTGATCCCCGGGACCTTAGCCGATCCGCTATCATTGGGCACTGTGCCGGACATGAAATGAACGCCGAGCAGAATCAGGCCGACCGCAAGGAGAAAAATCAGGTATCCGAGCCCAAGCGCAAATCGAGGAAACATTCGTGTGGCAATAAGGAAAATTAAATAACGAGTTTTTTTACCATCTCGTTACCTCACAGCAAATTTTCCTCCAACCGGATTCTACGTTTCCATTTCGAAGGTCAGGCGGCCACAGCAACGCTCTCGAAGACCCGCTCATCGAAAACGATCTGCTTCGCAAGTGCCCGGCCGCGTTCGTCGATCTTGTGCAGGGGCATGATCTTCGCAGCATGGACAATTGCCATATCGAGTCCCGCTTCGATAGCATAATGCAGGAAGACGGAATTCAACACATGCCGTGAATGAGGATTCAGCCCGAAGGAGATATTCGAGACACCCAGGATCGTTTTGCACAATGGATGCGCCTGTTTAATGAGCCGAATGGCTTCGATCGTTTCGGTACCGGCTTTCCGAAACTCCTCATCGCCCGAACCCAGCGTGAAGGTCAGCGTATCGAAGATCAAATCTTCCTCTCGCATTCCGTATTTATGAACGGACAAATCGATCATCCGCTCGGCAATCTCGAATTTCTTTTCCCGGGTCTTCGCCATGCCATCCTCGTCGATCGTCAGTGCGATCACCGCCGCCCCATACTTTTTACAAAGGGGCAGGACATGCGCCATGCGTTCTTCGCCATCCTCAAGATTAATCGAATTGACGATGGCACGGCCAGCGTAGTGTTTGAGCGCTTCTTCAATAACGGGGTATTCCGTCGAATCGATAACCAACGGAACCGTAACGGCCGTATTCATTCGAGTAATAACCTCCCGCATATCGCGAATTTCATCGCGTCCGACGTAGGCCACGCAAAGATCGAGCATGTGGGAACCTTCCTTAATCTGTTCCTTGGCCATGGACACGCAGGTGTCATAATCTTCGGCCAGAATCAGCTCCCGGAATTTTTTTGAACCGTTGGTATTGCAGCGTTCTCCGATAATCACCGGGGCCGGCTCGACATGCATGGGCACGGACGAATAGATCGATGCCACGGAAGAGGTCCAGTCGATAGCACGCTGTCCCGGCCGGCCGCGATCCGCGAGATCAGAAAGTCTCTTAATATGCTCTTTCGTGGTACCGCAGCACCCACCGATGATCGAGACGCCAAGGTCGCTCACAAAATGCTGCATATATCGCTCCAATTCTTCGGGCGAAAGATGATAGTGTGCCACGCCCCCAATATTCTCCGGCAAGCCGGCATTGGGCATGCAAAAAACAGGTTTGGGCGAAGTCTGTGTGAGATATCGCACGTTCTCTTCCATTTCCTTCGGACCGGTAGCGCAATTCATTCCGATGGCCGAGATAATATCGAACGGTTCCAGCGCCGTGAGCGCCGCGCCAATTTCGGTTCCCATTAGCATCGTCCCCATGGTCTCGATCGTAACGGAAGTAATAACGGGAATTTTTGCTCGCTTATCTCGGAACAAGTCCTGGGCGGCGGCCAGTGCGGCCTTGATCTGCAGCAAGTCCTGGCAGGTCTCGATAATAAAGAGATCGGCACCGCCATCGAACAGGCCGGCCATCTGTTCATAAAACGAGTCGCGCATCGCATCGAAAGCGATATGTCCCAGGGAGGGAAGTTTGGTGGTCGGCCCAATCGAGCCGGCTACAAAACGGGGCTTTTCCTTTGTGGAAAATTGTGCCGCGATCCGTTTGGCAATCGCAGCGCCTTCCTTCGAAAGCTCGTAGGCAAGCGTTTGGAGATCGTATTCTGCCAGTACGATCGAAGATGAACCGAACGTATCGGTCTCGATAATATCGGCTCCAGCCGCAAGATAATCGGCGTGGACGCGCTCGACGGCGCTGGGCTTGGAACGAATAAGGTATTCATTGCAGCCGGCAAGGTGCTCGCCGCCGAAATCGTCCACGGTGAGATTCTGCGACTGAAGATTCGTTCCGGTCGCGCCGTCGAAGACGAGGGGCCGCTCGAGAGTTATTTTTTTGAGGTCCAGCATAAAAAAACGCCATCGATCCAACAACCGATGGCGTCTAAGAAAAGAGGTTATCTATAACAACGCACGCTTTAGCTTTTTTTTAAGGAGACTCGATAATTGCTTATTGGGCCTCACGTCGCAGCAAGCTGTCGGTCAAAGCACGACGTTAATTTTGAAACGGCGCACCAGTAAAGAGAGTTCTACGGTCTGTGACGGAAACGCTCTATTACGACGGCATCGAAACGCCTATCGGTTTTCTCTCGATTTTAGCGAATGATTCTTTCGTTCGGGCTATCGAGTTCCAGGAGCCTATTCGAAAGTATTCGTCCCCACTCACGGAACTGGTGAAGCGTGAGCTGATGGAATACTTTGCTGGTACCCGGCAATCGTTCTCGTTCCCAACCTGCGCACAAGGAACGCCCTTCGAACAAAACGTTTGGAATGCCTTGCTCACGGTCCCATTCGGTTCGACCTCGTCATACCGAAAGCTCGCTCATCTTATTGGCGATACAAAGGCCATTCGGGCCGTCGGCCGCGCGAACGGTGCTAATCCGATCGCTATCGCCATTCCCTGTCATCGCATTATTGGAGGCGATGGATCGTTAACCGGCTATGCCGGAGGTCTCTGGCGGAAACGGTGGCTGCTCGATCATGAAGCGCGAATTTCGGGGCACATTCTGTTCTGATGGGATTCCTTCCGCCTAAAAAGTCACTGGGTCAGCACTTCCTGATCGAGCCTGCAATTCACAAGCGGATTGTCGATGCCATGGCACCTTCTTCGGAGGACATTGCCATCGAAATAGGTCCGGGGACCGGGCTGCTGACCCAACATCTTCTTGCAACTCCTTTAAAAAAGCTGATCTCCTTCGAGCTCGATGCTCGTGCCGTCCCGGACCTCCAAAAAAAGTTTGAAAAAGAAGAGAAGCGGTTTCTCGTCGAGCAACAGGATTTTTTAGCGGCGGACCTGGCGGTGATTGCCAGCCACGAACGGCAAAAATTGCGAATGGTTGGAAATATTCCATATTATATCACATCGCCCATTATTTTCAAGTTGCTGGATGAACGAGCCTCGCTCATCGATGCGCATCTGCTTGTTCAACTCGAAGTAGCCCAGCGGCTCGTGGGCGAACCAGGAACGAAAGCGTATGGAATTCCGACCGTATTGGCTAATTTCTTTGCAGAAGTAAAATTCCTTTTTCGTGTTCCAGCCGGTGCGTTTCGTCCGGTCCCCAAAGTCGATTCTGCCGTTATCAGAATTGATTTTCTGCACGATTATTTCGACCGGACCAAAACCGAACGACCGCAAAACTTCGATGACCAAACATTTCGCCAGCTTGTTCGAGCGCTATTCGCCATGCGTAGAAAAACGATCCGGAATAATCTTAAAGCGACCGTCTCTCCTCTGATTATGGAAAAAATCGGAACGGGCCCGCTATCCGGATTTCTTTCGGCGCGAGCGGAGGAACTCGAGATTCCAGATTTTCTTCGCCTTTATTCCGAAATAGAGTGGATGAAAATAGGCTCGGAATAGGATTGATGAAAACTAGCTCATAGAAGGAGTGGTATCGAGAGATTTAGTGTTGAGTTCGCCGCATAATGGATTCGGAAGTCGCCATGCAAACAGAAGCCCGTGCCGTCCCGCGAAGCCTTGCGCTGGGCACGCGCATCGCTCGCGAGTTGGCACCGCATGAAGTTTTTCTGCTCTCGATGGCCGCGCTATTTAGTTTAATCGCGTTGGTGGCAGCAGCTCGTGTAACAGAATGGCCACAGGTACTTCTGCGAATGGCGATTGCAAGCTCTCTTATCCTGATTGTAAATTTCTGGTCCAGTTCGCCGGCAATAAAGCGTAGCATAAATCCCTGGCCTCGACGCGTGCGGTTGCTCTATCTTTTCCCCCTGATCCCGATTTTTTTCAAAACAGCGGAATATATTTCTTATCCGATCCACGGCCGCAATTTTGACAATCTCTTTATTGCTGCCGATCGGCTGATGTTCGGGCTGAACCCTACATATTGGCTGTATCAGCATATTCCGGCATGGCCAGCGCTCACGGAATATCTGATGATCTGTTATTCTCTGTTTTATTTCTTGCCGCTGGCAGTTGCGGTCGAACTTTATCGCCGTGCCAGGAAAGAGGAATCATTGCCTTTCCATACTTTCGATTGGGCCGAGACAAATTCCACTGGGAGATTGGAGCCAGTTAAGCAGGCGGTCTTCATTATTGTTTACGGCTTTTTACTCTCATACCTTTCCTATTTGCTCCTGCCCTCGATAGGCCCTCGCTTTACGCTTCATAACTTTTTCGACCTTCCAAAAGAGCTTCCGGGACTTTGGCTAACAGAACCGCTCCGACAACTACTCGATCGAGGTGAAAACATTATTCCGGGAATGACCCTGGCCGAAATTCTTCACAAAGTGACTCGCGATGCCTTTCCAAGCGGACATGCCGATATTACGTTGCTCACGATCCTCGTTGCCTTTCGGTTCAAGGCAAAGGTGCGTTGGTACGTGACAATAATCGGCTTGAGCCTTATTTTCTCAACCGTTTATCTGCGTTATCATTACGTGATCGACCTTGTGGGAGGGGCTCTTCTGGCCATTTTTACTCTATACACGTGGCCCTGGGTGTATCAAAAAATGGTCGAAATAAAAGCGCGTTTCTCGTAAGATTACGGGGCTGTCACGTTCCTTCGTTCGCGCCGAAGTTGCTGAAGACTGTCCCCGCTGATAATTGAATATCCCTTCGGAATTTGAAAGACGTCGTCGTCGACTTTCTCTTCCGTAATATCGGTCATTTCACCCTTTGCAATGACGTTCCCGTTCATTTTTGTCTCGAATTTTACCGGTATTTTGCCAGCGATCGGTCGCATCATTCCAAATATTTCGTCCAAGCCACCTTCGCCGGACGGACCTCGACCCAAAAACGCATCCCGGACCACGTCAAATGCTTTAATTCGCTCATCGGAGGAGAGCCAGAGGTCCGTTTCGATCGGACCTTTTTGACCATGGTATTCTTCGGCATCGAGGCCATGAATGGTCTCATGCCGACCAGTCGGCTGCGGAAGTGCTGCTTCGAGCGAATCGAAAATATCGTTATGCACTTTGAGTGAATCCTCGATTCGGCCGCGTGAAGTATCCAGGGATCGTAAATTCATTACGACTGCCGTGTGATTGGGCATGAGCATCGTGAGTGTCCGGGCATCGCGATCGATAATGGCGTGCATCGTAATAAGGCCGCCTAATATCGACATGTCATAGGCCACTTTATTTTCTCGTACATACATTTTCAGGCCCATAGCGAGGCCCAATCCAGATAGCGAAGACTCTGCGCCCGACGCCGAATCGCTCTTTCCTCGCAATAATTGGCCGATTCCAGGCATTTGGATCGCTTCGGTGATCGTTCCTTCGAAGCTATGCGCAGGCATTTGGCCCCGTTCCGCGCAGGCAATAAAAACCAAGGGAAAAAGGACGAGAACTAGCAGAAATCGAAGATTTTTCATGCGCTATTTTTCGGGTACAATGGGCGATTTCCGATTCAACGCTCCCACAGCATCGATGTTTCCGATTATTTTGGCCGGAATATTGTCGTGTTAAAAGTCCATGAAAAAAACAGCAATATTTGCGGCTTGCTGCGTTTGTGTCCTTTACGTAAGTGCCTGCGCCAAAAATGCGGCGCTACCGGGAATTAAAGATTCCGCTCAGGCCATACAGACGGTCACGACTGCGGATGCCGTAAATCGTGTCGCCGGAGATCCGGAACTGCTTCGTCAGGCTCTTATTTTGGCCGACCATAAAGGCAATCTCGAATCCGGACTTACCGAAGCTGCACAGGATTCTTTGGTCGGAATAAAAATGCGCGAGGCCCTTATTTTAGGTCAGGAAGCAAAACACGAAGAGACCCCACCTCCACACAAAAATCGATAATTACCGGAATATGATGTTGCCGGAATTGCAAGTTCCGGGAATTCGGATTACGGCTCCGGATTTTCGCCAAAAACGATCACAGGAGTTCCGATGGGACTTTCCCGGAACATCTCCGCAGCCGCAAACATCGGAATTCGAATACAGCCGTGGCTTACGGGGGTGGAGGGAACACTTTGGGAACCGTGGACGGCAAATCCACCGCGAAAATACATCGGGTCGAACATCAGGCCAAGCGGACTTTTTTTCCAGCCGGTGACTTTGTAGAACACGGTGAATCGACCGCGTGGCGTGCGAGCGAACTCCGTCCCCTTGCCTGGAAAGTCGAATGCTTTCCCACTGCCACTCGAAATCGAAAGAATGTGAGCAATGGCGTCCAGCGAATCGACGACGAACAGTACCTGATGATTGAGATCGACTTCGATGTGATACCGGTGCATCGAATCGTGCGCGGCCGGAAGTCTCCAGCGTGCAATACGCGCGATGGTGGAATCGGTAAGTTTTCCAGTGCGTGGGAGTCCCGTAAGTTTCTGAAATGCGATGATCGCCTGGCGATTCGCATCGTTCGATAAGGAATAATTCGACCCGGTCCAGAAATGGAACACATACAGTTGTGCAAGGGCATACACCGTCCTTGAAGGTGGGGCCGTGTACTGCGCGTGCAGCCCTGTAGAGAACAAAAATGTAACGAGCGTGAGAAAGATCTTCTTCATGCTATTCGAACCGAAGGGCCTCGAGCGGGATAAGTTGGGAAGCCTTGCGCGCCGGGGCAACGCCGAACACGATGCCAATGAGTACCGAAACCCCGAAGGCGATGGGAATGGCCGCAATGGGAACCACAAATGGAATGCTGATCGCTTTGGCCACGATCGAGGAAGCTCCAAGTCCGATCAGGAGGCCGATCATTCCACCCAGCAAGGCAAGAATGGTCGCCTCGACCAGAAATTGTGTGAGAATATCGGATGACGTTGCGCCGACCGCAAGGCGAAGACCGATTTCCCGCGTTCGTTCCGTAACGGATACGAGCATGATGTTCATAATTCCGATCCCGCCGACGAGCAGAGAAATTGCCGCGATACCCGATAGCAAAATCGTGAGTGCCCCTGTGACGGATTCCAGGACGGAGGCCATTTCGCGCGGATCGCGCACGACAAAATCGTCATCTTCGCCGGGAAGGATATGCCGGCGCTGTCGAAGGACTTGCGTGGCCTGCTCCTTGGCGTCATCGATCTCGTCCTGCGACAGGGCGCTGAACATGATCGCGCCGAGCCGATCGTTACCACTGATCCGGCGAGCGAAGGTGTTGTAAGGAACATATACGATATCATCGGCATCCATGCCGAGCATGGAGCCGCGCGGTTCCAGAATCCCAATGACTCGCATCGGTAGATTGTGTATCCGAATCTCTTTTCCGACAGCATGGTCGGACCCGAAGAGAGCGGTTTGGACGGTCGGGCCGAGAATGCAGACAAGCGCTCCCGTCCGTTCGTCTTCGTCGGACATATCGCGGCCTTCGGTGACCACGAACTTTCGAATGCGAAAGAAGTCCGGCGTGGTGCCATTGATGACCGTATTATGATAATTCGTTCCGTACATGGTGCGGAGCGGCCGGTTGATGAGTGGTGCAATATCGCGGACACTATGAGCGCGTCGGCGGAGCGCTTCGAGATCCGCCTCGACCAGCAGTGGAACTCCGGCGCTTTGCGCTCCCATCATGCGCGTGGTCCCGGGCACGGCGATGAGCATATTCGCTCCCAACCCCGAGATCTGATCGGAAATATAGGCGGTGGCCCCCTGACCCATCGCTTGCATAATAACGACCGCTCCCACCCCGATGACCATGCCGAGCGTCGTGAGCAGCGATCGCATTTTGTTGCGAAGGAGTGCCGATTCTGCCAGCCGAACAGTCGAGGAAATGGTCATGCGTTGCTCCGGTCCCGTTCGATTTTCCCATCCAGAAACGATACTTCGCGTGTAGCATACGCTGCGCAGGACGCATCGTGCGTCACCATGAGGACGGTGATCCCTCGATCTCGATTTAGATTTTGGATAAGCTGCATGATTTCCTTCCCCATTTTGGAATCGAGATTACCGGTCGGTTCATCGGCGAGGATGACGGAAGGATTATTTACGATCGCCCGCGCGATCGCGACCCGTTGCTGCTGGCCGCCGGAAAGCTGGTTCGGATGGGCATCGTAGCGGCCCGGAAGACCGACACTATCCAATGCGGCTTTTGCGCGTGCGGTCCGTTCACGAGTACCGACCCCTGCATAGATCAGCGGAAGCATCACATTCTCCAATGCCGACGTGCGGGGAAGAAGATTGAACGTCTGGAAGACGAATCCAAAGCGGTTATTGCGAAGCAGCGCGAGCACCTGCTTCGCAAGGTTCTGAACGGGAATTCCTTCGATGAGATATTCGCCGGCGGTCGGCGTCTCGAGAATACCGAAAATACTGAGCGTCGTCGATTTGCCGGAACCGGATGGACCGGTGATCGCAACGAACTCTCCATCATTTACGCCAAGAGTAATTCGGTCCAACGCTCGTACCGCCGAAGCCTGCTGCCCGTAGATCTTCGTGATGTTTCGAAGTTCGAGCATTGGCCCACGCAAGGGTATTCCCCGATGCCCGTTACTTAGCATAGACGTTCTTTCCTTCCGGCGTAAGTTCTAAAAGGACGCTTGTGCCGTCTGGAATGGAACCCTGTGCGACTTCCGTCCACTCGCCGTCCGTAATGCCAGGCGTAAGATGATAGCGCCGGAATTGTTGACCGGTGAGGGTCCACACCCCAGGAACGGAATCGAAGGCCTCGCCCGGGGGCGTGAAATGGAGAGCGGCGTTAGGAACTTTAATCGGCCGCTTCGAGAATCCCGTCACGATGCTCACCGTCGCCGTCATGCCCGGCTTGAGCGCAAGATCGGAATTGGCGACGGTGATCACCGCGCCGTACGTTACAACGTCCTCGACAATCGTCGGAGAATTCCGGACCTGTGTTACGGTCCCTTCGAATTTTCTGTTGGGATAGGCGTTCACCGTGAACGTTGCCCGTTGTCCTTCCACGACTTCTCCTATATCGGCTTCATCGACGGCTGCAACCACCTGCATTTTTTTAAGGTCGGCTGCGACCGCAAAAAGGACCGGCGTTTGAAAAACCGACGCAATCGTTTGACCGGAATCGATATTTCGAGTGACGACAATGCCCTTAATCTGGGAACGGATGGTGCAATGAGCGAGATTGGTGCGGGCGACGTTACGCGCACCAAGTGCGGATTTAACCGCCGCTTGTGCAACCGCGACGGTTTCATTCGCAACCCGGAGGTTCGAGGTGTCGGTATCGAGTTCTGATGCGGCAAGGAGATTTTTGCTATAGAGTTGTTTTGCGCGGTCAAGGTCTCGGGCCATATGATCGCGGTTCGCAATCGCCTGGTCCAGCCCCCGTTGCGACGATATTACTTCGGCTTCCGCCTGGTCCAATTGTGCCTGGTAGAGGGTGGGATCGATTTTTGCCAACGTTTGTCCGACCTCGACAGGGGAATTAAAATCGACCGGTACCTGCGCGATACGTCCGGAGACCTCGGCGCCCACTTGAACCGTCGTGACGGCTTCCACATCTCCGGTCGCTTTTACCTCCCGAACAATGCCGGCGTCGGTCACCGTCCCCATTCGAAATCGGAGAGGCATCGGAACGGGTTTCGGTCGAAGAAGGAACCAAACACCGAGCAGAAGGAGTGGAACGAGCGCCAGCAAAAGCCATCGGATCTTACGGGTTCGTTTCTGCCGCATCTCTTCGTGCGCGATCATATCCGAAAGAGGTTCGCGCTCGTGCGAATTGCCGTTCGAGCCATTTACGGGGAGGGCTGTTGTAACGGTGAGAGGTTTCTCCAACGATCTGGTTTCTGCCATACAGATTCCTTCTTTTCTTATTCTCCTATGGATTTGTATGCCACTCGCAGAAATCCATTCTATTCCTCATTTGCAGAAAAATAAGGCATTCGATGCGTAATAATACTTTACGGGACCGATAGGTCTTTTACCATGCCGTTTTTATGTGGCAATTGGGAACGTGTTGTGACTAAACTTCCTCAATTCCCGGGGAGAGTCGCAAAATGGAACGATCATCACGTTAACGATCCGCTTCGATACTTATCGGCTTCGAATATCTCAGAACGTCTTCTGCATCCATCGAGTAGAGTACACGGAAGGCAAGTTCCCCGGTCGTAAGCGTTGGTGAAGATAAATGCTTCTCGCTTTCGAGAGCGGTCCTGACATAGCGGCGTATGGCTTCGGCAGTATCGGCCGGCGATAAAGAATAATCCCTAAAAATCTTTTGCGCTTCTTCGCGGATCGACTGTATCTGGATCGATGCTGAACGAGCAAGGGGGGGAGCGGGCAACGAGCAGTTTAATAATTGTTCTCTTGAATTTACCATAAATACCAGGAGCGTAAATAAACAGGCACAAATACTGATATTTGTGCCAGAGCTTTTCAAAATACAGAAAATCGGAATTTATGGCTAAATATTACGAGAATCGAAAGATATATCTTTAAGATGTTTTTATGCGCGAATTCCATCGTAAAGATTTATTACGAATGTTAGGAGATTGTGACCAAATCTTCCCGAACAACCTGGAAGGATTTCGGATCAACTGAAATATGATCCCGACAATTGTGCCAATAAAAAACTGCTATGGAAAATATGTAAGCAACGTGACCTGACGTCGCGCGAACGCCGAGGAAACGAGCCATCAAACCTCTATTCTTAAGGTCTTCCATCTGGCCGGTTGTAAAAAATGTTTATTGCGTGTCAAGAAATGCTTCCAATAGAATGATGCGCAACGTTCGCAAACTCGCTTTTTTGCGCTGAATCGATTCATTCCTTTCTGTGGCACGCAATTCATCGATATGTTTACGATAACGCTGAGGGAAGAGAGATGGAAGACGTATTGCGGCTGATTAAGTCGCGGCATTCCAGCCGGGCAATTTTCGATCCGAACCGACCGATACCAAGCATCGATCTTTATAAAATACTCGAAGCCGCGCGCTGGGCACCGACAGCTCACAATATGCAGAATTTCGAAATCGTGATCGTAGACGATAAAAAGTTGATCGCACAGATTGCGGCAATCCGAGCTCCCGTCTCCCTCACCTTCGTTCAAGAGAATTATAAGCAGCTTTCGTTTTCAGAAGAAGAACTGGAGCGGAAAAAGACAGGTGTTCTGGGAACGATGTTTCCTGCGGCATGGAGGAAGCCTAACGTCACAACCGCCGATCTTGAAGGGACCGACCATGAAGGATTCCTGCGACTGGAACTCGGCTCGTCTCCCGTGCTCGGAATAGTGCTTTACGATCCGACGCGACGTGCACCCGCGTCCGATGGCGATCTTCTTGGGATCATGAGCCTTGGGTGCGTCATGGAAAATATGTGGCTCGTGGCCAATGAACTGGGAATTGATTTTCATATCGTGAGCTTCCTGAGCAATGGACCGGTCGAGTGCACGATTCGAAACCTGTTGGCGATCCCAGACTCGCTGAACATCGCATATTCGTTCCGTATGGGGTATGCTGTGGAACCGCGTTCCTATCTGCGTGTCCGAAGAGAGGTCGAAAATTTTGCGTACCATAATCGATATGGTGTGCATGGCATTTAGTAATGATGGCTCCGTCGAGCATAAATAACAACACTAACTTCATACTTCTATGATACGGAACATTTCAAAAGCGGCCCGCAATTCTGGCCGTTTTATCGCGCTTACGATCGCGTCGCTGTTTCTCACACCGATCCTCTCATTCGCCCAGGATACCGGCGCGGTATCGTGGCCGCATACCTTCACGCTTGGACTTGGCGGCGCGGCGAACGATAACGTACGGGCCACGGGAACGGCGGGCACGGGAGAGCCGCTTGCCCTCGACCCCGATGGCAATTTCGGATACACGAACAGCGTTTCGCAGTGGGAACCGGAATTTCACATGCTTGCCGAAATTCCACTCGGCGGGGATTGGATGTTCGCTCCACGCATTGCCTATAACGACTATAGCCTGAAATGGAATAGCGCATCCTCGCTCCCTGCAAATGCGGTAAATCAACCGCTTTCGCTCACTCTGCGAGAACTCGGCGCCGATCTCTTATTCAAGTTTTCGATCAGCGATCTTCACGTGATGGCCGGCGCGAACCTGTCCACCCCGCTTCAATCGATTTCGTACAATCAGGGTGGGACGACGGGCGATTTGACAAACTACGAAAAGTTTTTGGCCGGCGCAAAAGCAGGCGTGGGATACGATATTCCCATGAATGCAGGAAACTCGATCTGGCTGACGCCGGAAGTATTTTATACCTATCCTATCACATCCTTCGCGAGCAACAATGGATTTAAGATCTATCCTATGACCATTTCCGGTGGAGCAAGTCTCAAATTCGGGACGGCTGGAACTCCGCCTCCGCCGCAACCCACTCCGATGGTCGTGACCATAACCGCTCACGGCGTTATGCCGGATGGAACACTGACGGCGGACCTTATTTCCCCGGAGCAGACGACCCATACACGTGCTTCCATTCCATTCCTTCCCTACATTTTCTTCGATGAAGGTTCTTCGGTCATCAGTACACGATATAATCACGATGGCCTCACCGGATATAGCATTGGAACCGCGCTTCAGGGAAAGGATGCGCTGGAAGCCAACCACGAGATCCTCGACGTGATCGGAGTACGAATGAAAGATCATCCGGCCATGGTCATCACGGTAACAGGAACGAATTGCAACACGGGCGTTGAGCGAAATAACATCGAGCTTTCCAAAGCGAGAGCGCTGGCGGTTGCCGATTATCTTCATAATATATGGGGTATCAACCCGAACAGGATTATCGTAGACCAACGGAATCTACCGGAGATTCCGACCAATCCGCTTACGAAAGCCGGACGCGAGGAAAATCGCCGAGTGGAGTTCTCTTCGAACGACGTTCACCTGAGCTCACCAATTATTATCGAAAGCCGGGATACGCAGACGATCGGTGGGACGACTGTCCGCTATGATATTACATTAACTCCGGATCCTGTGATGCACGCGTATTCTAATTGGACGATCACGCTCGACAAGGAAGGCGTACCCATTGCGCCTTTCCTTTCGGGGAGCGGTGCAACACCGGCGTTTGCGGTCCAGGAAATTCCCAATGCATCGAGTTTCGATGGACAAATGGTCCATTTCAGGATTCTCGTTACCGATGCGAATGGTGAGAGTGCCTACGCCGATGGATATACGCGTATTATGGCACGTACGATCAATCACGACCGGCTTGAAAAATTTGCCATGCTTTCGTTCGATTTCGACCGTTCCGACATCAATCTGCGAGCTCGGCAGATGTTGGAGTTGATCGGAGAGAGCATCAGTAACGGTGCAACGGGCGTCCGCATCGATGGATACTGCGATTCGACGGGAAGTCCTGAATATAATCAGGTTCTTTCCGAAGCTCGCGCGAATTCTGCTGCTACGACGGTCCGTTCCCTGACATCGCTACCCTCGAACCTTATGATCAGCGGGCATGGCCTGCAGAACCCGCGTTTCAGGAACGATCTTCCGGAGGGACGACAACTGAACCGCAGAGTCGAGTTTAGCATCGAGCACCAATTGGAAACAATGCGAAACGAACAATAGAATGAAAGTTCGGAAAAGCTCGCCTCAAGGCCGTGCTTTCTTGAATTAATTACACGGTGTGATCCGGGCGTGAATCCGGATGTAGCTCCAAGAACGCAGGAAAGCCCGTAAGTTATAAAAACTTACGGACTTTCGCTTATTGACTCAAATCTGGATCTGACTTTATGATTCCAGGCTCTTTACCAGATGCCCAATGCAATAAAAACGCAAAGTTCCAGAACTTACACGATAATTTTGCTTGCATTGCGAAGATCGACCAGCGCTGCGGCCAAAGCGTCGAAATCGGACTCATCGTTATACGCGGTGCAGGAAATTCGGACATAAAGCTTTCCATTGGCATTCATGGCCGGCACTTCGATCCGGTATTCGTCGAAGAGTATGTCATGCAAATGCTGCACGCGTTCATCGGTTGCTTCGGGATCGTAGGGCAACGGAAATGCGCATAGTTGCGCAAGCATTTCTTCGGGTGCGGACAGTGGTACACCAAGGATGGCGGTGATCTTGTCTCGTGCATCCAGGAGCATTTTTCGAGTGTATGCACGGCTTCCCGCAGCGCTAAGCGTTCGATGGAACTCGATTCCCGCGGGGACGCTCAGGAACGCCGATGGGTCCTGCGTGCCGGTCCAGCCGAATTCCGATTGGAATCCTTCCCCCAGAAAATGCGAGATGACGGTTGGATGAAGCTTCGCCTGGTGTTTTTTATCCACCCACAGGAATGCTGCACCCTTCGGTGCAAATAACCATTTGTGACAATTCCCGATGTAATAGTCGGCGCCAAGCGTATCGAGATTGAGTTCAATTTGGCCGGGCGTGTGAGCGCCATCGATGAGGACTGGTATGCCGCGCGCTTTGAATAGTGCAATAATGTCCTTGACAGGAAAAATGACTCCGGTCGGACTTGTGATGTGGTCGATCACCGCCAACGCTGTTTTCGGCGTGATGGCGGAAGCGATCGCTTTCATCACTTCCTCCGGGTCCGCGATCGGAAAAGGGACGGACGCATCGACCACGCGGGCTCCGCAAAGCCCCGCAACGTACCGCATCGTTTGCCGGATCGCACGATAGGCGTGGCTTGTCGTCAGCAATTCACCGCCTGGCTCGAACGAAGGCAGCAAAGAACGAAGAACGGCATTCGCACCATCGGTGGCGTTTTGCACGAAAACCAGATCGTTCGCGCGAGCGCCGACGAAAGTTGCAAGTTCCGTTCGAGCAGCGTCCAGATGCGCCGGCAATTCACGGGTCATGAAGCGAACGGGTTCGGCTTCCAAACGGTCCTGCCAATTGCGCTGAACATCGAGCACCGAGCGAGGGCATGCTCCGAAAGAACCGTGATTGAGAAAAATTATATCTTCATCTAAAAGCCACTGATGGCGGATCGCTTTGCCAAATGTCATATTGCGTGCATTAACACAAACTTGCTTGGCGATGAATCCGCGGTTTAGAGAGTCTCATGTTCGCTCTGGAACTATTGGTGTCGGTAGGAACGCCAAACTCCAATCGATCAGGGGTTAAAAAAAGAGCCATTGTGTTGGCCGATTGTTGCCCTAAATATGCAAAAGTCCGTAAGTGATTGAAACTTACGGACTTCGCTGCCTCGCCAGGACTCGAACCTGTATTCGTATTCAACAATTCCGCACAAATCAAAAATATCGTAGATGCACAAAATGATCAGTCCCGCAGCGGTTTTATTACGCTTGAACTGTTCTTGGTTGTCGGTTAGTTATACCTTAAAATGTCCCCAAAGTGTACCCGAAAGTGTCCCCAGGCATTTAAGGTACTTTGGGAATCTAAAGGACGATTTAGCCATGAAAGTTAATCTTCGAGAAAAGTTCCAGCGCGACGAACGGGGCAAGCCGAAGGGCCGTATCCGACTCTACCTGGACTATATGATTCAGGGTAAGCGGCATAAGGAGTACTTAAATTTGAGCTACGATCCGCGCAACCGCGATGAGAAGAAAGAAACACTCACGCTTGCCGAAAAGACTCGGCTCCGCAGGCAGCTTGAAATTGACTCCGGCGAACACGACTTCGCAGCTGTTTTTAAAAAGGATGCTGATTTTGTTGCGTATTTCGAATCCCTCACTCGCAAGCGTGACCGAGGCTGGAGAACGACATTGTACCATCTGAAAAATTTTGCAAACGGGGATCGTATCCCCTTCAAGCACATTAACGAACAATGGATTCAACAATTTCAAGACTACGTGGTCGACCACGTATCGGGCAATACGGCGCTCACATACATGGCCAAGATTAAAGCGGCGCTTAATCAATCTGTACGGGACAGGATACTCCCTCGAAATCCCTTCGTGTTCGTTAAGCCGCCAAAGCGCGGCATCATCCGTCGTCCCTTCCTAACAGAGGAGGAACTTCGTAAGCTTGCAAACGCTCCCTCACCGGACGCTGAAGTCCGGCGAGCTTTCCTCTTTGCATGTTATACCGGCCTTCGATTATGCGACGTGAAGGCGCTCCGTTGGAGCGAAATTGCTGAGGACATGGGAACTCCCGCCCTTCGCATCATTCAGGGCAAAACTCGGGAACCGTTGCTGCAAAAGCTTTCGGACGAAGCCATCCAGCTTCTTGGAGCTCGAAAGAATTCCCATTCTTTGATTTTTCATTTGCCGGAACTTGACATTCGCACCTGGGAAGTAATGAGAGAGTGGTGCGATAAAGCGAAACTTGGCAAACGCATTAGTTTTCACGCTTCTCGAAGAACTTACGCGACACTTCTGCTCTCAGGCGGGGTGGATATTCTTACTGCGAGCCGGTTGCTTGGACACACTGAGATTCGACACACGCAGATTTATGTGCAACTTACGGACGCAATGAAGCAGCGAGCAATTGACGTGCTGCCAAAAATCGATTTCTTTTCGAGTGGCAATGACGAAACGACCGCAATCTGAGGCGAGGTTGAAGCCTGCAAAGCGCCACAGACCCCGCAAGTCCACCGCGCATCCTAATGAGCGGGAGGCGAAGCGTCGTGACACGCGATCGCAAGTTCCACATATCATTCTTGAGAAGGAGTCAAATCCAAAAGTGGTGACCTTTCCCGATGATGGAACGTTTACGACAAAAGAACTCTGGCAAAAGTCGGTAAGCGCTGCCGACGGTTTGGATACCCAAAGGTGTCGCGTTGTGAAAATTCGGTTTTTGCAAGGATGGGAATTAGATGCGGATGGCAAAAGGCTATCTCCCGCAATCCGTTGCGAAGTCGATATTCTTTTAGATGGGGAGCAAAGGACCGGAACCCTTGAGGGGTTGTTATCCGACAAAGACATCCTGAGTCATGAAGAATTCGAAAAGTTCGGAAAATGCCTACTCATATTCTTATGGAGAGAAGAAATTAGCTCCCATGGTGAACCAGTTCCTTCAGAATACCTCGACCACGTTTACTCAGCAATTGCAAATGTTGTTCAAAAGACCCGACCCGGGTGGCCCACGTTCGAGAAATGGCCGGAGGCGAAACGAATCGCCAGCTTCCTCAGCGACACACCGCTCGTGATTTGGTTCCTGAAGGATTGCTACGTGACGCAGCCAGAACTCCGTAAAAAAATTCTAAACGATCTCCAATCGCGCAAATATGCGGGACTATACGCGCCCGGCCACGTAGACTCCCTCGGGCAATTTTGGGCGACATTAACTTCTCACGGTGACGCCGACGCCAATGCCAGTGCCAATGCCAATGCGGCGCGAATCATATTCGACATTTTACTCGACGTTGGGGTTCGCGAAAACCTTTGGCCCCGTTTAAGTGATCGACAAAGCGAGCGCTTTGCAAGCCAGCTTCCCGAAAATGCGCAAGTCCAATTTCTGCGCTTTGAAAAGCGGGAACTCGCAGAGAAGCTACGGACAGAAGCCATGTCAACGCGGAACAGCCCCCTTCGATTGAAAGCAGCACAGGCGCTGTATGAATGTGATCTCGATGAAATGGATTTGCCCGAGGCAAAGCTTGAATTCCTGGGAGACGTTCTTGCTACTCTCCCAGAGCCTTGGCAATTCGAGAGGGATCAGCAACTGAGATGGGAAAGCCACGATGTGGCACTTGATTCTTCGCAAGTGCCTGCTTTGCGACGGTGGCTTGAAAAGAAAACAAATGAATACGCTCAGCCAAAACAACAACCTTCGAAAGCCGAACCGCGGCTGCTGTTCGAGGAAGTGTGGCATCGCATGGATGGATGGCGAGAAAATTTGGAACGTGTGAATAGGAAACTCATCGAACTAAAGTTTTCGCGAGAACGCGTTTGGATTGGAACCCGCACCGACCTCGGATTCTTCATTCGCGACGGGAAGGAAATGAAATTAATCGTAGGTCGTTATCAGTATAAAAAAATCTCTGAGGCTGGATTGTCAATTGAGGAACCCAACGAGCACGGAAAATTAGGGGTCAACCCTCTTTCGGAAGATGATGTCAAGGGAGCCTATGACGGGGCTCGGGACGATAATCCCGCCTACAAGCGCACTCGGTCTCCAGGATCCATTCGGTTGCGAGATTTTCTGCAATCCTGCGCCGTGAATTAGTTTCACTTCGATTTAGCTTCGAAAATACTTCGGAAAAACTTGGTTAGCTTTCTCTCATCTTTTCCCTTATGTTGTGTGAACGAACACACACCAAATGGCAGACATAGACATCCTACTTTCGCGACTGGGAGAGATCGAAGCGAAAATCGACGCAATACATGTCGATTCCTCAAATACAAAGCCGCTATCATCGGGTGAGGCGGCAGAATATTTAGGGGTTTCAATTCACTGGTTGCGACGGTTATGTTCCAGTCGCTCCATTCCCTATTTTAGAACCGGCGGTGGCAAGCTAATCTCGTTCAAACGCGAGGACTTGGACGCCTTTCTGACGTCGCGTCGGATTACACCCAAGTCCGAGATTACAGCGAGTGCGGCCACGAAGATCGTGGTACCGCGACCCAGCCGCAAACGCGCAACTAATTCACCTAACTAACAAGGGTATGTCAAATCGCTCGGATCAGCGACCGTCCTTCGGTATGGACAAAGTGAAATTCTGCTTTCGGAGCGGGCACACATCAGCTGGAATGGAATCCGTCCTCTCAGACGTGAAAGAGACTTTGGATAAGAGTACGGGCGAGGTAATGATCTCCGGCAAACTAAAGACCCTTCAAATAAAGCAGAGGGGTGAAAGTTGGGTCGGGGAGGGCAGTCTTCCAAAATTCGGCCAGGGTCAAAACCTTTTCGGCATGGGTCTTAACGGAACGGTGGAAGTCGTCGAGGAAATTTGCGAACTTTTCAAAGTCATTCCAGATAACGTTGATCTTTGGAATTTCGAGTTCGGCACCTCACTACTAGTCGCACATCGCGTCAAAGAATATCTTGCCTGCCTTGGAGGGCTCTCCGACTTTCTCCGACTTCCTTACGAGCGAAATGGCATTACCTACAAAACAGCCCAGCAAATCGTGAGACTTTACGACAAGCTGCTGGAAATGTCAAGCACGGAGAGAATGCTCGTGAACGCATTGATCCCTTCGCACATGTCAGCACTAAAAATTGAAGTGTACCTAAAACGTTACGCCAAAGCACAATTAGGATGGCCGAAGGACGGAAGGTGTGTTTCCTTCGCGGAGTTGTGCAAGCCGGAGTTCCACAAGCTACTGGCGCAGCATTGGGCGAATAAGTATACTCAGATCAAGAAGTTTGACATACGGACTATGGATGGACACGCGGCGTTCAGAAATTGCCGCGCGATGAGTGAAATACTGCAATGGATCGGTATGCAGGAAATGGGCGGTCCTATGGCCATCCTGGACGAAATCGCGAGTGAGCCGGTGATAAGCAAACACGTCAAAAGGAACATGCGAAATCATGTTTATTCACTCGCATCCTGCTCGCCCGGAAGGGAGCCAAATCCACTGATTTGCGAACTCGATCTGAAGGTAATGGAAGTTTTAAACGAGGTAATCAAGGGATGAAAGCTTGCGGCGAATCCAGGTTCGATTATTTTCATGTCAGTTGCGCCATTTCTATCATTGACCCGGAGCGGGATTGCTCGGGATTTCTTTTGTAAAAAAAAGAAACTTAACGTAAAAAGCCCCAAGAGATACCTAAAATCTCGCTTTCGATGGCGTTGAGTCCCGGCTCCGCCGGGAGGTGGTCTCGGGGTAAACCCAGTCCTGTTGTATCGCGTCGAAATCTGTCATGTTACTGCATGACGAACGCCTCAACGGGTCGCCTTATAGAGGAACCCGAAAATCGAAAGTTTTGACAACGGTACGATGTTGGCCTTTATTCTTTGATTGCTAATGACGATAGAATGTGATGTGAGAAGGCCCTCCATGGATTCCTGCCAGACTATCGTGAATATGATTAATAAATGCCCGAAGCCGAAGCGTGTCCGGTCCGTAATGATTGCTGTCACGACCGCCGGGAATAAGTGTGTCTGCAGATGGAAAAAAGACTATTACACTGTCATCGTGGAGTATGATAGGGGCATAGGTAGTTGGTTCTTGATCATTGAATTTCTCGGAGATTGACGCCGTATCATTCGCGCCGAGGGAAAGACGATATTCTCCAGTATCAGCTTCCCAGTTTCCGGCAATGTCGTTGATTGAAAGCGTTGCCGATTGATTGTTCGATGACGATGAGTTGCCGCACCCTGTGATGAAGACGACGACGAAAATGATAGCGAATATTCTCATGGTAACAAAGATATTTTTTAGCAGAACGTTATTTTAAAATGTCGTTAATATTTTTCCCAAAAAGAAAATACCTACCAGGATCGCAAAATCAAGTAGAAGATTCTCTTGCCACCATACCTCTTGTTGGTGCACCATGTTTGCGGTAGCCATTGCATCCTCGCATTCTTTGTTTTTCAGCGAAAAATACGCATACTGGCGCGGCGTCATGGAATCGATCGGGATCGTTTTAAGCCGCAGGTACTCGGGATCTAAACATGCAGATTGACTAATTTCTCGCGGTACTATGCAACCGCCAAGGAAAAGCAATACACTCGGAGGCAAAGCAACTAAGATCAGCAGAAAAACAGATTTTTTCATCGGGTTTAATAAAATACAGAGATCAGAATGGTGCGAAAAGCAGCTTCGGTAGGAAAATCCGCCAAGCCTTTTGCTCGGATGGAACCGCTCAAAACGATTATGCTGTCCAATGTGACCCGTGTTACTTTCCGCATGAGATCGGTCGTTTTTTAGGAATGAAGTACATTGTCGATTCCAGATATATCGTGAATCGGTAGCAACAAAAATAAGTAAAAATATGGGTGACCCACCGAAAAGTCATTGGAGAGAACATCCGAACCCTTCGTCTCGCCAAAGGATGGACGCAGGAGAAATTGGCCCGTCAGACCAAATTGACTTCGGGTTATTTGAGCACGGTCGAACTGGGGCAGGAGAATATCAGTGTAGACAATCTCGCTAAAATCGCGAGGGCTCTAAAAACTACGCTAACTGAATTGGTGAAAGAAATTCCCGAAGACAAAACACGTTGAGCGGTTTTTCGATCCGCAGGAATGACCAGAGATACCCGCAAAAATCAAATCGTGTAAACCTTCCAAGCCCTCCACGCGGGAATGCATTCAAATCTCGGTTTAGTGCCGCGACGAAAATTGTTGAAGAATGCGAATGACCTGCGTTTTTGTCCAGCTTCCGCCATTGTTCCCACTTGCGAGATCAGTCCCAAGTTTGCGGGAACCTCTGGTTCGATAGCCAGCTTCGTTCAGCATCGTGGCTATCGTACGAGTCGCAATGTTTGCCTCTGACAGCTGAACGATATACTCAATGGCCGCTTGCTCTCGCAGATCAGGTATAAGCTTTTTGTCCCGCGATAGAGCGAAACCATATGGGACCGTGCCATAACATACCCCTTTGGCCTTGAGCATGGCGGAAACAGCTTTGCATCGGCGGGCTATCTGCTGACGTTCATACTGCGCATGGAGATCGAGAATGCCGTTGAGGAGTATGTCTTCCGGCTCGTCCTTAACGATGCCGAGTCGCGCATCGAACAAAAAAGCCTTTTTGCCATGCACAATTTTTGTAATAATTTTCGTGATATCGGGATCGCGTGCGAGGCGATCACGATGCTGATAAATGAGATAGTCCCCTGCACCGATCTCCGAAAGCAAACGTGTCAACTGGGGACGTTTGTGTATTTCCGTAATGCTTTTGACGTCTCGGTCCGGATAAAGTAGGATACTGGCATTATCTGTGATACCAAGTCTGCCAGCAGAAATCAGACAATCGCGCTCTTGTGCGTCAATACCGTGTCCGGGATCATATTGATCTTCTTTTGAGACCCGAAGATAAATGTGTGCCTTGTTCATTTTTTTGCTCCGCTATTAAGCTCGTTCTCATTGAAGAATCTCCTATGGTTCTCGCTGAAGGGTCGTCGTTTCCAACTCTTATACTATCGTCAGGGGCGTAGGTGTACTGAAAGCCAGATGGCGAGTTTTTTGCCATTTCAAGGGAGTGCTTCGTTCCCGCGCTTTTGCCACCACGCAGTAAGGACGATGGCGCTCTCGGGATAGTCATGGTCCGGAAGCGCCGGCGGTAAGTCTAAAGACGCATCGAGTTTATGCCAGGTCATCGTGGAGTTCCTTATGAGGTTGTAAGTGGAAAGCGAGCGCAGATTTCATCGAAGCGTATTTTGTGCGCTATATCGATGGGTCCGCAAAGATATGGCCAGAACAGATACTCGCCGCACTCTGCGGCTTCCTCCCGGAGCTTTTTTGCTTCAGCCAGTTGCATCGCATGGCGGCCGTTGTTCTTCTGGTGCGCGCGGCGGCTTCGATACCATTTTTGTTTGCGTGTCATCGTGGTGGTAGATTGGTGTTGAGGATCGTGTACCCTTCGATAGCGCCCTGGAGCTTTGCGGGCGGAAGGTCGGCAATTTTTGTTTTCCCCATCCGATCGTGTAAACTTTGTCGCCTTTTTGAATGACAAGTTTTTTCTCCATGCTCTTTTGGAGTTTCATCCAAAACCTGCGTTTCAGTTCCTTATCGACTAACAGGTCGACGACCGATTCTAAATCGGATGGAATGTCGATGGTTTGAAGGTGTATCGGCGGGAGCGTTTTGCAATACGCTTCCGCTTCCTGCTGCACGTCACGCTTGCCGGGGAGCGGCTGAATCAGGGTCATGCCCCCGTGCCCGTCGTTTCTGCATTCGGCGGTTCTCACCCCATCGATGTATAAGGTCGCGATAAAACAAGTCGTCTCCTCGCTGAACGCTTCATTTATCTTGAGATTGCGTAGTTCGAAGTTCATCGTGGCTCTCCTTTCGCTTTTGTTCGCTTCTCTAATAAAGTGTTACGCGGGATTGGTTTACACCGGCTATCGGAGGAACAGCCGATGCTTTTATAGACAAAATACCAATCCCGCGATTGGACGGACATTTTGCGCCATTCAAAAGGACGGCGTATTCGTTTCATCGTGCCTTCTCTCCTTTCGCTCTGGCGAGGGTGTCTCGGACAAAATCCAGTTCGATGCCCATCGGCTTCCGGTCCTGTGTTGTGAAGTAGAGAAGCTTTTCGGCAATCAGCACTAAATCATCGTGGTTGTTGACGGCGCGGACGATGAAGGCAGCGTCTCCTTCATCGTTTGGGAAGCGACGGCGAACCTTGGTTACCAGTTGGCCGCGTTCGTCCGAACGAATGGAAACATCCTCACAATCGTAGTCTTTCCCAGGCGAGCATGGGTGCTTGATAAACCACGGTGTCGGTGTATGCTCTGCCGGTACTCCTGGGGGATCGTCGCGGCCGTTGGCAATGTCTGAAAAGTGCAATGCTGTTTTTGTTGGCATGGTTATTTTACTCCTTGTGCTTTGATAAATTTGTCGCGCTCGTATTCCGAAGCAAAGCTGATCGAGAAGCGCGTTTCGTTGTCGTCGTCGCTGATCGGAAAGATAAGAAAGCCGCCGAATCGGAACCCGAAGTACTGCGCTCCGATGTTGCGCCGTAGTAGCGTCTCGCCTTCCAAATAAGTGAAGTTCGGGCCTCGGAAAGTCGGTCTATCTCGATAGGCGGAGGAACTCGGCTTCGTCGTTTTCGTTCGTGGCATGGTCGGTGTTCTCCTTTCAGAATGTGAGTGTCGTTGGAAGCGGCTCGTTTCCAAGCACGGCGTTCCAAACGATCCAGTGGATTTCCGGCGCGAGGACTTCCCCGCGTTTTCGCGCCGCCTGAGCCTCTTTCCCAAGCGCGCGGTAAATCTCGAAAAGGTTGTACCCGAATCGCTGCGCCCATGTGTATAGCTTTGGGGCAAGCCGGTGTTTTCCGGCGGTGGAAGCCATTGCAAAAAGAGAGTAGTGGTACTCTATGCAATCGGCATTCATAGCCGTGAGCGCGTCACCTGTGGCATTCGATGTGCCGTGCTTTTCGAGAACTTTTTCGGCTTCTTTGTAGGTCATGGGTGTTCTCCTTTCGGTTCTGGAATATCGTTCCAGCTTCGGTCAGAGTGAATGTGATAGACGGTTTGCGTGGCGGAGGAATGCTCCTCGCAGGGATAAATAATATCTTTGGCAAGCAACGCTAGGGCTTGCGCCTCGGTAATTTCTTGGGCGGTGCCGTTTTCCCAAACCTCATGTCTCATGGGTGTTTTCCTTTAGTGGGTGTGTGATTGGTCACCGTGATTGATTTGGCGCGAACGGTACAGGCTAAGTGCCATCCGGTTCCCTCGCACTCGTTGCGGATTGCGCGGTCGGCTTGCGATTGCGTTCGGGCCTGGCAGTAGGTTTCAATCCGGCGCCCGTCGCTATGTTCCAAACAAACCCAGAAGAGCATGTGGCCTGCGGAGGGTTCTGGATGTTGTTTCCAGTCGTTACGGAATGTCACGGTTGGTTCCTTTCGTGGTAAACGGGGAATCAAAAAAGTCCGAGGGAGACGGTCATTTCCTGCCGGGCCTGGCGCGGCTCTTCGAGCATGTGCCGGACGTGCTCGGCGAAGGCGAGTAAATCCGTCCCGGCCTTTGCATTCTCGCGCTTGGTAAGGAGTTTGCCGGTCTCGGCGTGGAAGGCGTAGAGCTGGCCGTCCTGGGTGCGGATCGTGGCGAGTGGGGTTCCCTGTGCGTCGTTAAACAGGCCGTAGCTCGCGGGATCGAACAGGTCGGGAATGAGGATGGCGTTAAGCATCGTGGTCGTCCTCGCTTCCCGCGGCTCTTCGCCCTTGTCGTAAGTTTCGACGACAGCGAAAGGGCTGATCTCCTCGTTCGTATTGTCGCAGTATTCCGCGACCGATTCGTAACCGCGTTCCCGGACGATCTTCTGTTGGAGTTCCGGTTTTAAATCGTGGAAATAAATTTCGTATGTTTTCATCGTGGCTGTTTAATTGCGTTCAATAACGACGCGGTAGCTCTCTTGCCCGCGCACTTTCTTTTTCTTGAGACTCCCATCGAGGAAGGCCGTCGTAATTTCCGTTCGCCCGTCCTCGATGCCGCACTCGTAGGTTCGTGTAAGTTCCATGCACAAGTCCCACAACCGTTCGTGCGGCAGTTGTGCGGTCAACAATTCCCACAATTCGATGTCGCAGAGGTCGCGGATCGCATAGGCATAAAAGCCGCCGCCGTCCGTTCGGAGAATGACAATGGGAGGGCCGTACTTGTTGGTGTTGCGGTAAATCGC
Source organism: Bacteroidota bacterium (assembly GCA_021324685.1). Taxonomy (GTDB): domain Bacteria; phylum Bacteroidota; class Ignavibacteria; order Palsa-1295; family Palsa-1295; genus PALSA-1295. Next base: position 27,005 of record JAJPIQ010000030.1, on the reverse strand, counting down.
GAATTTATAGGCATCGCCGGTCCAATTCGAATTCGTGACTTTCGAGGGCCGCGGTTCCCCGAAGAGCGCCGGAGCCATGAACTCGAGGTCCCGGAACTTGATCGTGGTTTGACTTCCGCTTCCCCTGCGGGCTGCTAAATACACGGCCTGGAATTCTTCGGGAGGCTCGACCGCGCCTTTTTTCGCGTAGAGATAAAGTGCAGCCGGATCGTCGGTGTGGAACCCGCAGGGCTTTTCGGCGTCTGGATAAGGAATAAGTTTCATCGTGGTTAAGGGTTATCGTGGGTCGTTTTTTGCGTTAGCGTACAGTTCGGGAACCTGGCTGCTCCACCCGTAGCGCAGGGCTTCTTCGAAGTGTTTACGCACCTTCGAGAGCGCCGCTTTGATCTCATAATCTCGCGTCGTGGCATGGAAGGCGCGAAGAATTGGAATCGCCGTTTCTAAATCGGCGCGGAGTTGTTCGTCTTGGTTCATCGTGGGGAATGGTTAATGATGAATGAAAAAATTAGGATTGGTCTGCTTCCATCAATTCCTCCGTCCTGCTTTGCTACGGGCCTTTTGGCCCGTCAGTTTAATCTGACTTTTACATTCCTGCTGAGTGCTTGCAGGGTTGTTTCCATTGTCGAAATTGATTAGATAAATTAAAATGCCGGTGCAAATTCGTCCCAAACAGGAGCGGATGATTCTGGCAGGACTGTTCTGTGCGGCTCCTCGTAGGATGGGCCGTGCTGCTTCAGGTACGCGACTATGAGCAATTCCCGTGCGGCCTTTGTGGAATGAACTTCCTGAACGATATCGTGGAGCGCGGAAAGCCATTCGCTTTCCACGTCGCCTAAGCGTTCGCCGCTCCATGAATAGGAATCAGGATAAAAGTCGGCGATACATTCAGAAATGTATAAATCGAACGGTTGGCCGTCACTGGAAAGATAATTGCGTGAACGCTCCGAAGGGCGTAGATGGGAGCCGAACACGGAACGGTCGGCGTCTTTTTTGGCAAGTTTCATTCCTTTTGCAAGTTCGCGGAGTAAATAGGCCCGCGGAGTTGCCGGGAAATCGGCCTGGATCGCTTCCCAAGCGGCGCGTTCTTGTTCGCGCTTAGGCAATTCCGGCAACGTGTAGAGCCTGGACCGATGGCGCGTCTTTCGTTCTTCGAACGTCCATCGGCCTTGGAACGGATCGGGCCGTTTCGGCGCGAACGTTTCGAAGTGGTACACGCCGGACTCGCCGGGAATGGTTAGAATTACGTCCATCGTGGGTTTCGTTTATGATAGTGGTAAGTTTTAAAAGTGCGGCGGAGAACCTGGCAATGATGTTGGCAGAAATGCTACCGCAGCTATTCTGCCTTTTCCCACGCATATTTGGGGAAAGTGACTTCGCAACGTTCTAATCTTTCGCGTTGCCATTCGATCTGGCCGATAAACGACGAATCAGTCTCACGGTCTAAATATATTCGGATAGTTTGCCTCGCTGTATCTTGGTATCCAAGTCCGATGGGTCGAATAGTAATCATTTCTGTTCCTCCAATTCGTCTATGCCCCCGCATACGACTTGCGCGGCACGTAGCATTTTCAGGAGCGAAGCGAGCGGAAGTTCATCCCGCCCAAGCAAGATTTTGTCGTCGGTTGTTTTCATGGCAGTTGTTTCCATCGAGTGAGGTACATGCTAATTTCGTTCTGAACCGCTTTGCGGGCGCACCCTTTGAGTTCTGGAGCATAATACTGGCTGGATACCGAGTTCCGTAATCGGTCTTGTTATGGCGCACGTGCGCCGCCACAAGGCACTCAATCCATTCCGTTCCTGAATGGACATGTTTAATAAGGTGCACTGGCCGGTTGGGGTTGTGGTAATAGCGCGCTATCGCAAGCGCCCGGCGCCACTCCATGGAAGGAAAGACCCGCCGGATGGATTCGGCCAGTTTGATAGTGTATGGTTGCGTAAGCTGCATATTGATTCCGTGAAGTTCTCGCATTAATAGTCCAAGCAACTCGTTTTCGTCCGCAGGAAGCTGCTGGGCAATGCTGGCACCCGTTAGCGAGCGGACGCGAAGTCTTTATCTCGCAACCGCCCAAGATGTTTGGCTTTCTTCGCGTGTCACCTTACTTAGCTCCTTTCGGTATGTCATTCCGAAAATCCTCGCCTTTTTCTGGCACCGAGAGCACGCCTTTTATTCGCCGCCGGATTTCCCCCGACAGGGGTTCCGATTGATTTTCAATGAAGTGCTGACCCGTTTCCGTACTGTTCGCGCCCTCAAGTGGAGCGTATTCCTGAAAGGGTCGCGCTGTTGAAATTCGGATCGGTTTCGGTTTTACTTTTGTCGGATCTCACCGCGTTGGTATGCCGTTCGACAGGTCCGATTTTCAAGGTTCTGTCAATTGTCGTAGCAATGTCATGCCAATTCGATCAATGCACTAAATACGAGGCTTTTGAGGGAGGCAAACGAGCAACTGCACTAAATCAGGAACACTCAGTGTTCTCGAATTAACACAGCTATATCATGTTAATTCGGACACGCATTTGTTCGGGAAACGTGCCGGGTTTTGCTCCAACATGTTGGGGAACTCGCTCGTGGAGGACTTACGCGCGAACGCGGGCTTAAAATCATTGGGAATCAACAAGGCAGAAGCAAATAAACTGGGCGCGAGTTATAAACGCCATTCAATGTTGCTCGAAGGGAAGCTATTCGAAGAAGAGGAAGCGTTTTGGACACAAACCATTCGGTCTGTTCAGCAAAATCTTTCCATAAATGGCCAAAAAAAGTGCTGATCCTGCCCGTTTTCGCGGGGGGAGTCCCCTTGAAAAAACCGTTCCAACGTGAGGGCGGGAACCCCTCCAAAACTTTTTGTACAATGCAAACGGTACGATTTCATTGGCACGGGACTCGTACTTAAATTCGATTGTGCCCTAAATGTTGACCAATTGACATGAATCGATGTTACACTGACATTAATGGATAAGCAACTCGCACATCCGAATTTAAAACGCGGCGGCCCTGGAAGAAAACGATCACCGAGTGGTCAAATCGGAACCCTATTGGACCGGCTTATGAATGAAAAAGGATGGAACATTCGCCAATACGCGGATCAAGCCGGTTTCGAGTACCAGCGAGTTCAGGAATATGTCAGTGGAAAGTACATTCCCAGACCCGAAACTCTCACGAAATTGCTCGCTCCTTTTGGGCTGCAGGCGCAACTTGTGCCTGCAGTCATCGAGATCCGTGAGATCGAAACAAACCGCCTCATTGAGACTTTAGGGGATACCAGCAAGGTGTAGAACCTTCCGGCTCATCGGCAGTTTCTTTTTTTTGCGGGCGCTGCATTGCCGTTGCTGACCGTTCTTATCGTTCCAGTGGGGTTACTGATCTTCTCGGTTTCCAGTGCACCGCTCGTGTTCCTCGCACTGCTCAGCGCGGTGGCCGCTAAAACGGGTGGCGCGAGCATGGTGAAGGGCGCGCTGCGCGTCACATTCTGGGGCGCGCTCGCGCTCGCGGTGACCGCCGGAATCGGAGCGCTCTTCGGCACCGTGGTGTAGGCGAGGGAATGAATGCTACGTCCAACGGAGCGTTACTCCAGCCTCGATTTCCCGACGTTTGGCAAGCCTACGATTCCACATCTGATTCCCATCGCCGCACACTACGCAATCCGCCCCGGCATAGTGCCCGCGAAGATATTATGACCCGAAACGGATTACGGTGGAATTGGCGTGAGCAACGGGAGTGTGGATAAAAAAAACTTATCCACAATCTTCGACAATGTTGCACCAAGAGGACAACTTCTTCGTATATTTGTATCGCTAAGTTCATTGATAATCTCTACCGACGAAAGCTACCATGACCATTGAAGCGCGCCTAAAAAAGCGTGCAGGGCCGCAAGGCCATCGTATTGCCGCACATTGCTGGGTATGGATGCCAACTGGTTCGCTTGCCATAGCTATTGGTCTATTGACCCGTGACTGTTGCACCGGATTATGGGCACCGTAACTCTTCACATTTTGGACGTGACTACAGAAGTTCTTGTTAACTTTTGGAAACGTCGTGGACCTCATTGGTAACCAATGATGGACAAACGGATGTGAAGGCATTGTGGGCAGAAAATTAGGTGTGTGTTCAGCGATCTCTCCGTACGGCGGCTGTCGCCAGGGCAGACGGCATTTGCTGTCTTAGAAAGGAGAGAATTCAATGAACCTAGTACTTAAAGACCTAGTCGGCTCAGCTTTTGCTGAGTCAATTATTTCAAGAGTTAGGGACTCGCTTTCGGGCCAGGATAATGAGGTTCCTGATTGGCTCTACGAGCTATTTCAGGCATCCGAAAGTCGAAGCGATTTTAAGATTCCAGAAATGGAAGCGAAGAAATTGCTATCGTCATTCGTGCGCTTTTTCGCAGACCCTAAGATTCTTGAAAGAATCGACGGACTTCTTATCGACTAATGTGACAATTGTAGCAACCCGAGCACTAACCTAGTTTTTTTAATGGATATTGGCAAAGTTATAAAGGAGATTCGCGAGGCAAGACAATTAACCCAAAAAACTCTTGCCGAACGTGCCGGAATGTCGGTTTTTTACTTATCAAAAATAGAGAACAACAAACGGGAAGCTTCGCAGCAAGCGCTTCGCGTGATCGCGAGGGAGCTTCATGTACCAATCGGATTAGTATTCGCGCTGGCGCTCGAACCTGAAGATGTCACATCAACACGGCGGAAAGAATTCGTTAAGATTAGGCCGAAAATCCGGACGGCCTTTGCAAAATTGTTTGAACTCGAAGGGGTCAGTTGAGTCGATTCGCCATTTGCTCTTCATTTTGCGTGGAATCGCCATCGAAGAACTCGAACTTATATGTAACGATGTAGATCGTTACTATCACACTCGATTAGAGAAAACGACCAGCGCAAATGGAACGACAAAGGAGCGGCCAATAACCACGAGCCAAGGGGCTCTTCGCTACTTGCAGTTTCAGATTAAGGAGCGAATTTTGGTTCACATGATCCGGTCTCCGTATGCATATGGCGGAATTAAAGGAAGAGATCATGTAAGAGCAGCAAATGCGCATCGAGGCAAAAAGTATCATTGGAAGACTGATCTCACCGATTGCTTCCCTTCAATCACAAGTCAGATGGTCTATGACATGTTTATCCGTCGAGGATTTTCATTCACTGTGGCACGCTATCTTACCCGCTTGACCACGTTCAAGGGATCGGTTCCGCAAGGAGTTTCGACTAGTAGTTACATCGTGAATCTTGTGCTTGAGCCGCTCGACGAAGAGATTGCTGCCATTATGGGGCCATCAACTCGGCGAGTAATGGACGATATTATCGCCTCTGACTCTCGCCCAATCCTCAATGATCGGATTGGTCTGAGTATAGCTGCAATTCGTCGATATGGCCAAAAACCAAAACGAAAAAAGACTCGAAGTAAAATCGGACCAATTGAATACACTGGCTTACGAATTCTCAATAATTCATTATCGACGACTCCTGCATTTGAAGAAAAAATCAAGAATGCCGAGCCGGGGAGCAATCGGCATAAGGGACTACTCGGTTATCAAAAATATGTTAGGAGGGGTGGATGCACCGAATCCATGCCATCGAAGGACTGATTCCAGAAACCGAACCCTATGCAGTTTTACCTTATATGTTATTACTTCAATTTACGCAGGCATGTAAAGACAGTATCATGCATTCCGTCCAAACGGGTGGGAAGTCGGAGACTGATTGGATTTTCGCTTTCCTCGGCGCAGTAGGTGCTTTATTACTGCGCTCTCTACTTAAGCTTTTCTATATTTGGAAATTTGGCCGTTCTCTGATTCATCAATATGATTGCTACGAATCTGGAACTATTAAGGGAAAACTTCGCCACTCTTTTGGCCATGAAGTCTCGGATGCGGATGCAAATGCGGCAAGCAAAAAGGCCTGGGAATGGAGCGATATAAAAGTAAAAGATAGTGAAGGAGATTGCACAATCTATGGTCCTTACGTGAATGATTTTGGTAAACCCGGTAATTACAAGGTTATATTTCGAATCAAAGGAAATAATATCGCGAATGACGCGGAAATCTGTTTAAGGCTCGACGTAATGATGAATGAGAGCGTGTTTGATCCTGTTCGTGCACAACAATTTCGAGGGCAAACGACTATTGTTGAGAGGAGCGTAATGAGACGTGAAATCTTCAGTCACATTGATAAGTATAAGGAATATGAATTGGAATTTTATATCCCAGGTCACGGCGAATACGAATATCGCTGCACCGTAGTTAAAGATGCGATAGAGGGTGCAACATTGAGATTTGACACTGTTCAAGTGAGAAAGAACATGCCTTTCAACGAAGCCTTACAATAGTGCTGAGCATAGCTGGATCCAACTGGCAGCACCGCGCCCATCGAGAACGGTTCCCGGTCCCGGCGGGGGCAACCCCTCATCACGCCATCAATACTTCGCCACCAAGCTTTCGACGGGGATATTGAGTTTTTCGTGAAGGGTGCGAATCATTTCGAGCGTAAGCTTTCGTTTGCCGTTCCCAAGGGTGGGGCAGCGTTCCGCGCGTTGCAAGAGGAGGCTACACCTCGGCTCGGGATTTTAATTTCTGGTTCATTGCTTCGAAACCACGGAGCGTGTTTGGCGCAACACTGCTCCAGAGTAGTGGTACGAAAATGCCGCTAAATTTCTCCCGCTGAATAAAACGTGTCCTATTAGTCCCCAGGGATTCGAGTTCGAAGATATGTTCACCGTCGAAGATCCCCTTTATCCCCAGCGAACCGAGCCATCTCAGTTTTTTGGATTCGGTCCGCTCTAAACAGTGTGGCCGAAAGGTCATCGGCCTGCTCTCCGGCGGCTCGATGCGGACACGGAGCCTCGTGCCGACAGCCAGTTCACCCTCGATCGAAGTGATAAACGGATTCCACTCCGCGTACCCGCCTGTTGCTACCAATATGGACCAAACTTTCTCCTCCGGCGCATCGATTGTAATCTCGGTCCTCAATTCTCTCATGTAATAAGTTTAGAATGAATGGTTTTCAAGATTATTGGTGCGGGAGGGGAGGGGAGTAACGAGCAGGGTTACTAATACATTACTTTGGGAGCTATGTTGCGGATACATGATGCCTCCGCCGAAGCGGTTTATGCCGTCCCCTCGTGCCTCTTGATTTTTTCTTGCTGCGGCGCGGGGCATTGCAAGAGGAGCCTACGCCTCGACTCTGGATTTCAATTTCTGGGTCATGGCACTAAATTAATAACGGACGGATTTGCGGGAACAACATTTTTTAGCAACAGACGGAACGTGACTAAGCTTAATCGCCTGATTCGATTCGTTCTTCTTTCCTCTGCGATCCTCGGATTGCCAGTCGCGGCGATCTCTCAGCAAGACGCGGCGTTGCGCTCCGCGATTCAGCGAGTGGTCGATACCTCTCGCGCCAGGGTCGGCGTTGCGATCGAGGGGTTGGACTTCCGGGACAGCATCGTCCTAAACGGCGAGCGGAAGTACCCCATGCAGAGTACCTATAAATTTCCACTTGCGCTATGCGTGCTGTATCAGATCGAGCAGGGCAGATACACTCTTGCGACGAAGGTCCATATTGCGAAAAGCGATCTGGATACGAACACCATGAGCCCGATGTCGCGGAAGTATTTCGGAGAGAGTGTCGATCTTTCGATCGATGAACTACTGAACTATTGCGTTTCCGAGTCCGATAATATCGCGTGCGACCTGTTGTTCAAATACGTCGGTGGGACGCACGCCGTGAACGACTACGTGCATAGCCTCGGCGTCTCGGAGATCGCGATCGTAGCAACGGAGCGGCAGATGAGAAAGAGTTGGAGCGTTCAATATTCGAACTGGTGCAAGCCGGCCGCGATGCTTGGGTTGCTCAAGCGGTTCTATGAGGGTCAGGTGCTGGATTCATTGCACACGGTGTATCTGCTGCGGCTTATGACGGGATCCGGGAACTCGGAGAACAGAATCAAGGGCAAGTTGCCGGCAGGTGCTGTCGTCGCTCACAAAACGGGATCATCGGCCCGGAATTACGATCTCATCGCGGCAACAAACGATATCGGCATTGTGACGCTTCCGAATGGGCGCCACTTCGCGATCGTTGTGTTCGTCTCCGATTTCAAAGGTGGCTATGAACGTGGTGAGAACCTTATTGCCCGAATTGCGCGGTTAGCATGGGACGCGTTTTCCAATCACTAGAGGGATCATCCCAAATGGGTGGGTATTGGGGGGTGAGATTTCCAAATTCCGAATGTATTTTTGCGGGCTGACAATCCATTCTGGAATGATCGGTGTGCGCGGGCTACCATTGTAGGCGGATTCATAAACGAGATCAATTTAAGATTGCAAGGAACCCACAACAACGCGTGTATGGGATGTTAGCGAGGCATGCTAAGCACTACTGGGCAGACTTTTGGCACCGCCTCCGCTCCCGGATTTAACGCTGGGACGCTTAACATTCAAGCGCGCGGCTGAGGAGGATATTGGGGCCGAATAGGGGAAATTATTGTAGAAAATTTACGGCATAACCCGGCTGACTCACCATTGTCTATGAGACAAGTGGCCATTGTCAGAAATCTCTTAAACTGGAAGAATGAATATCAAGGCGAAGTCTTAGCAACGCAGAGCGAAGGATACGGTACGCAGTGGTCAACTCGCTTAGGAACGTCTCTGACAACCGGTTTGGTAGTGTCCTTTCAAAATCCGAGGTTACGATGTCCATATAAGAAAGGAAGAGCGGTCCTATATTGTCGAGAGACAGCGTGGCTAAATCAATAGCCGAGCATTCGGCTACGTCCTTCAGATCGGAGATGGTAATAGAAATTTCCTCCAAAGCTAACCCGCGCTGTTTAATACCAAAGTCGGAATTCGTTAGCACGTCAGTTTGCAGTCTATTCAACGATTCAATAATAGATTGAATATCGGCGACGAGTAGGAGTTTATGGTTCTTACCAAAATCCGCACGTTGCGTAAATTGAAAGAGCAGGTATGCCACAATGGCATTAATAACCAGGCCCATTATGACGAAGGGATCATATTCCTGTTTCATGGTCATGTTGACCATGAGGCAAATCGTCACAACACCGAGCAGACATGCAATGCCTGTAGCAAGCTGCTTCGCGAGCATTACGACCTCTTCCGCACCTTGTCGTATTGATTCTGAACCATTGTTACGCGCATCGGGACCTGAGTAGAAAGAACGTGTACTTTCTTTTCTACCTCATCGACACCGTATTTTACTGCAAGCTCACCGAATGAAGCATAGAGGAAAGATGAAATCACGGGTGCCGCATCATCGAGATTAACAAGAATGTAACCCTCCTCGTGGCGATGACGAAGGAAGGCTGGTTCCAAAACCTCTTTTAGAAACTGTTCTCCAGAATTGGGGCCTCCAGCAACATCGCGGCCCCCTGGGGAAAGAGCGAAATCTTTCAAATATATGACCTCAAGCTGGCTGGCCATCGGTTGGTCTGACTTCGAAATACATGAAAGTGCCCGGAAATGGGATTCTGAGATCACGCGGCTGCCCTGCGCGTTCGAAATCGACGAATGCGCGGTTTGAAATGACGATGAGGCGGCCGATGTGCTTAGATTCATAGTGTTTGTGAATCAACGGCAACCCAACACCGCGACGGGGGTCTCCAGTTCGCGAAGGTACTTTAATTTCGCCCCGCATGATTTTTCCTACAATTGCCGAATCGTTTTTCATACCTATGGCAAGTTGAGTAGCGAGCACTTTATTCCTTAGAATAATGCTCCCTAAAAGACCCACTCCCAGATCGACAAAGCTAATATGAGTAACGCGTGTTTCCGGAACGAATTCTGCGTGGACAACCCATTCCATTCGGTCATCAGCAAGCGGGGGTTCTTGTCCGAAAGAATCGAGTACAGCATGGTCATAAGTGTTTTGCATAAATTCTCCGATGGTTCCCGCTATTGCATCCAGAATCAAATCATCGCAACATTCCGGCCGGGAATGTCTCAATGCGAATAAAGCAATCTCTCGCGCTTTTTGGGTAAGGACTCGTCTATCGACCGCAAAAAGTAACATTGCGTTTTCACTGATTGGAAAATTTACTCTCGTGCTCACCTGCTGTGGAAAGCCAGAATTAACAAGCTTTGCTATTGCAATCTGAGAGGATGGCCAGCGACCATAAACACTGATTCTACTAACAGCAGATTTGAGACACGCTAAGATTACGGCGATAGCATCACTTCCAATATCTCGAACATCCCGCATATTGAGCAACACGTTCCTTCTCATTTCTATTTGTTTCCGAAAGAGTCGTAGCTGGTCAATTAGTAAATCTGGTGAGTCGATCAGGGAAGAGCGTGGGAGTAGCGTTATTTGGTATGGCGATAGATTGAGGGTTTCTCCTGGATAAAGAGCCCTCGAAATTCGACGTCCAGATCTAATCCATGCTTTACGGCGAGCGCGAGCCTGTTCTTCGGCTCGCGCTCGCGCTCGCTGGTATCTTAGACGGGAATTCATCTTCTTTATTCAACGACTTTTGGTCTCTGATCTATAATCGAAGCGGCCTCGGAACGTGGCACTTCGGGAGCGCCTTTGGTCTCGGATTAGGCTTCGGTTTCTTCGTTTGAATTTACAGGTGCTTCTTCATTGGTTGTGTCCTCCGATTCATTTTCGGTTTCGTCAATTTCTTCGCCCTTCTTCTCCTTCTTGGCCTTGTACCCCGGATAGAATTCGGGAAGTCCCCACGAATCAGAAGGCTTCACGTACACGAACGCGCCTTTATTCTTGCTCATGTTGATCGTGAAGCCTCGCCAGTGGACCTTCTCGTCACCGGAAAATTCATAGCCGCCACTTTTGAGGGCATCGAATATTTCTTTAGCAGGCGCGGCTCTACCCTTGAGTCTGAGGTATGCTTTCACTGCCGTCATGAACGGCAATCCGAAAAACTGATCTGGCAGAATGCTTCCACCTCTGGCAGATTGAGCCTGTTCGAGGTCAGTGAATGGCGGAGTACCGCCGCTCCGTACGGTCAGCGTATTGATTGCACCTTTGATCTGCTTCGACTGCTCAGCGAGTGCTTCAAGCTCCTCGTAAAGCCCTTCAATTGCAACCTTGTATTTGCTATCCATCGTCATTTTCGAAACTGACAACAGCACACGACTGTTGTAAAAAGCGGAGAGGGTGAGGTACGATCTCACAAGACCTATTACGGGTCGATCGTTTTAAAGACGATTGCGTTCACCATTACGCTTGCCTCTCCATTCTGATTCATCCAGTCTCTTTGAGACTTTCGAATGCCGAGGATTTAGCCCCTCGGCATTCGTGCGTTAGAACCGTCGTTTCCGTTTCTGGATTCCCAAGCCGCTCTCACTTAAAATAGTTTTGTTGCATGAACGCCCCCATTAAACATGGCATAAATCCTCTTAATTGTATCGTTTTGGCCACTTTAATACCTTTCTCTGGTAAACCTATTTTTTCTAAAATAAGTTAGAAACTAAAGCGTTTCGGCATTCGTAGTATTGTGTGGATGAACGAAATGGCTAAACAATCAATGGAACCGAGAACCCTACAAGAAGCCGTCCTTTACTACTCAGACCTTGAGGTCTGCAAGAACCTCTTACCCGAAGTTCGCTGGGGGGATTCTCCGGTGTGTGAACGTTGCGGTTCCCTGCATGTCAAAAAGCTCTCCACTCGCAAAGTCTGGAAGTGCTACGATTGCAAGCGCCAGTTCAGCGTAATCGTAGGAACTATATTTGAAGACACGAAGCTCGGCCTCGATAAATGGTTCGTGTGCATGTGGATGATTGCGAACTGCAAAAACGGCGTAAGTAGCTATGAGATACACCGTGCTCTTGGCATAAAGCAAGAAACAGCATGGTTCATGTTACACCGTGTTCGTCACGCAATGAAAGTTGGTTCCATAGAAAAGTTCAAGGGAACTGTTGAAGTAGATGAAACTTATATTGGCGGCAAGCCACGTAAAGGCACCCTTACAAATCCGAACCGCCGCGGCACTCCCAATAAGCGAGGTGCGGGAACGACAAAAACCATTGCAATGGGAATTCTCCAACGCGAAGGGAATGTCACCGCAAAAGTTGTGCTGAATGCGAAGCGCCGGAGCCTTGTGCCGGAGATCAGGGAAGTCGTTGAGCCGGGTTCGAAAGTGTTCAGTGATTCGTTAATGTCGTATCGAGTCCTTAGCTCCGAATACGACCATAAATTTGTCGATCACAGTAAGAACGAGTTTGTACGTGGCGACGTGACGACGAACACTATTGAATCCTATTGGTCACTCTTAAAACGCTCACTGAAAGGCACGTATATCAGCGTAGAGCCGTTTCACCTGAATCGCTACCTTGACGAACAGTCGTTCAGGTATAACTATCGTAAAACCGATGACTCCACTCGGTTCCGAACGGTCCTCGGCATGGTAGCTGGCAAACGGCTTACGTATGACGAACTCAAAACCTTCGGATAAAAGCGAGACGAACAAGAGCGACCGAGACGAGGAAGATCAATCCCCGAACGAGCGGTTCAAATCGCTCCTAAAGCGCGTTGCTACCCTCAGCCCCGAAGAAGTCGAGGAAGTGAAGCGTGCTGTCCCCGCTCCGAAAGACGATTCGGAAGACCACACCAATTAAACCTGTTTGAATAGGCATGGAAGCGTTGATTGGTTTAATAGTCGCAATAATCATTTGGCTTATCGTTGCAAAGTCCGCCGAGGCAACCGGGAAGGCTTCGTCTAAAATTCGAAGATCACTACGAGAAATACCGTGTCCCAAATGTGGTGGCAACGGTTACATTGTTACGCCACCCCATCCCGCAAGCGGTCACATGGGACATTTGAGCTGTCTTAAGTGTGCTGGTACTGGTAAAATTGACCCCAAATACGATTCATAGCGACAAGGGTGAGTCAGCCGGGTTATGCCGAAAATTTACAACACTTATCACTCATGGATATTACCGAAGAAATTTTGAGCAAACTTCAGCTCATCACGCTCGATGCCATCAACCACGCTGGCACCAAAGCGTTGGAATTTGAGCCCGATGACGAGTCCACGCTTATTCCCTTCGCTCGCTCTTTGTCGGAGCTTGATTGGGCACAATCGCAACTTATTGGAGCCATCGAGGCCGGAAAGTTTGACAAACTTCCTCTTGGGAAACAGCGGCGAATGTCCGACCTTCTAGACCGAATTATCTCAGAGCTTTCTTCAATTGAAAGCGGTAATGATTATAGGAAATCCCTCGCGTCAGCGATTGAGGACTTATATGAAATTGCTTGGGACAGCGGGATCCATAATTTATCGGATAAATTTCTTGGGTATCAATCCAAGATGAATTCGCTAAAGGATTTTGAAGCCGAATTGCTTCAAAGCCAGGTAACACTTGAGAAGGGTCTTTCTCTAAGCGAAAAACTTGATACTTCTTCAAAAAGTATATTTGGATTGGAGGCTCTGTCGAAGGACAAGGAGTCAACGTTGCAATCCTTGGTCACCACTGGGAACGAGCAAATTAACGACGCTTCAAACAGAGGCAACAACAGCGCATTCTCAGATTGAGAAGACCGGACAAACTGTGAATCAGTTATCGGAAAACGTGAAATCGAGAGAGGCAGAAGTAGACGCTACTAAAAAGAGGATCGATGAGTTTTCCACACAGGTCAATAGCTACAAGGAAACAATCGTTAGTACAACTGATCTTGCAAATCAGGCAGTAATTGATAATCGATCACAAATAGAAAAATTTCTCTCTACAAATACAACAGCGCTCGAAGCTTTGACCACTGATTCTCAAAAGAAAATTAGTAACTCAATTCAAACCTTCGAAGGTAGCGCTGATTCAATCCTTGACGAGAAGAGGCAAGAACTCGGCGCAATGATGAGCCAATTGGAAGACTTGAAGGAAAAAATTGAACAACTCATTGGTCGCGCGACTGGTGCTTCACTTTTTCACACGTTTCACAGCCGACAAAAACAATTACGAACAAGCGTGCGTTTTTGGTACCGTACTGTATTATGGTCTGCTGTCGTTACTCTGATTATAGTAGCTGCGCTTTTCTTCTTTGTTGGCGGCTCCGACGTCACGGGAGATGACCTATTGAAGAAGAAACTTTCATCCTTATTAATCGGATTGCCTGCCTATGTATGGCTATACTTCTGCATCCGACAGTATATTAAGGAACGCCGCTATCAAGAAGAATATGCGTTTAAATCTGCAGTCGCACTCACTGTTAGTGGTTATGCGGACCTAATCAAAATTGAAGAGAAAAAGGATGACCATATCGTGAAATCGGTCGCGGGTGTCTATGAAGTACCGTGGAAGTCAGATTCTGTCAACGACGAACCATCAACAATTATAGATGCCACGATCAAGGGATTAAATAAAACTCTTCGCTATGTTCGCGACATAGCGAAATCTCGTCCATAAATTTATCAGCGAATAATCCTCTTCACCTCAACCACCTCCTTTCCTTATGGCCGATAGAGTGCAGAATTCCAATAAAGACGATGAGTTTTATAGGTACCTTCGTGCCGCCGTCAAAAAAGCACAAAGGAAGGCGCGCGCGAAGGCAAAGCGCCCTCCCAAGCCAGTTGTTGTGTACGAGCCGCGGGTGGTTTGCTGGATTGATATTCTAGGTTTTGGAAAAGCTGTTCGTGAAACCCTCGACGCCGATGGACGGATCATTCAGGAGAAAGTCGATAGAATTGCGAGAGCGATAAACAGGATGCGTGAGCACGTATCCATGCCCAAGGAATTTCGGTCTGCACGTCCGAAGTCTATGAGAGCCGAGCAATTCTCGGACAGCATCTTAATCTCATTCCATATTTCACCTTCACAAATCCTCGAAACGCTGATTGATGTTGAACTAATAATTATCGACTTAATTATGATGGGCTTCCCCGCGCGGGGATACGTTAGCTATGGCCAAATGGTACACACGAAGGATATGTTTTTCGGTCCTGCGTTCCTTGATGCTTATGAAGGCGAAAAATTAGCTATCTTCCCTCGTGTAATCGTTGATGAGAGGATGGTTATTCTGATGAAACAAAATCTAAGGCATGATACTGACATCGTTCGTAGCGTAACTAAGAATGATGAAGATGGCCTCTGGTACATCGATTACTTTGGTGGTGCTGAGGGAGCAGTAGATGACCAATATGCAGCCGCTCAGTATTACGATGCGCTCCGCCGCTTAATTCAGGACGGCTTGAAGATTAGAGACAGACGCACAAGGCAAAAATATGCTTGGATGCGCACAAAATATAATCAAATGCTACGATTGTTTAAGTACAATATCCGTAATAGTTCCAGCCATCCGGCTCCAGAACTTGAAGCGTTTTACCTTAAACAAAATCTGATTCGGTGATCTAGGCCGCTTCCTGTCGCGCGTTAATAATTGAATATAATGCAACGAACCGGAATCTCCAATCTGATTTGTTCTTGCTTCGTTGCGCTTGGAATTTCAATTCCCAATCTCACCTTCGCCTGGGGTAAGGATGGTCATGCGGCCATCGTTCGTCTGGCGTTTCAGCTCATGCCACTGGCTCAGCGCGAGCGGCTTTATGCGATCCTCGACACCACCGATCCCTATTACATCGGCAATTGGGCGGATTGGTTTGCCCGCAAAGAATATCCTGAATCCGCCCCGTGGCATTATGTTGACATTCCACCGGACGCGACGGAATACGTTCCCGCCCACGATTGCAATGATGGCTGCATCCTTTCGGAACTCCCACTGCTCGAACGGGAGCTAAAGCTAAAGCGTCTCTCTTTCACGAAACGCCGCGAAGACATGCTTTTTTATTTCCATTTCCTTGGCGACCTTTATCAACCGTTTCATACCTTAGGCCCCACCGGCGCCACCGACTTATACGTTAAATGGCATGGGGAGAAACAAACACTGCACCGTGTGTGGGATGAAAGCATTATTCTTGATCACGATATTGATACGGTCTCGCTCCTAAAACTGGCTCGAACCATGCAATCGGAACCGCTCGAAACCGATTATGTGAAGATCGCGGTGCAGGGCCATGCGATTGCAGTCCAAAATCTGGTCGAATCGGGTATACGACTTCCAAACAACTACACGGACGAGAAATGGCCGGTTGTCGAACATGCCCTCATCGAAGCCGCCCTGCTCATTGTAGCAAAGACGAAGGATATGTAGACCTATCGGAAAATCAATTTTTAGTGAGCCTCCCGTTCTGCTGGCAATCATGGACAAAATTTTTCAAAGCATTTCTAATCGAGAAATCGCGTTTGCTTTTTGGATAGGGGTTGCGCTTTTTGCTACCTCATTTAGTTCAAACGTTCGACACTCTGCTGTGCGATTTCTGAAAACAATGTTCGCCAAGTATGTTCGTTCGAACCTTGCAATCCTTATCGCTTACATCCTGATTGTTGTTTGGCTTTTGCATTCGAAAAACTATTGGGATTTATCCTTGCTCAAGGTCACGGTCTTTTGGTTTTTCGCTTTAGTGCTATCCGTATTTTTTAAAATAACCGAGATTCCTGATCTGCGTTTTTTTATAAAGCTCTTAAGAGATCAAGTGTCTCTCACAATTGTGATTTCATTCATCGTCGAAACCTACACTTTTAGCCTGCCGATCGAGCTTGCGCTAACATTTTGTTTATTATTCTTTCTTGCGATGGCAGCTGCAGCGAAAGTATCTCAAAAACCTGAATATAACCCAATAATAAGATTGAGCAACTTCATCGTCCAGGGCGTCAGCTACTTATTTATTCTACATGCAGTTTATATGCTTATCACAGATTCAAGACAAGTATTTCAATCTGAGAGCATGAAGGAGGTTTTGCTCCCACTTGCGTTGACGATTTTAATAATACCTGTTTTTTACGCCCTGACAATGAGACTTAATTACAGCACTATTTTTTATACATTCGATCATACGATCGATGATCCTCAAGAGAAAAAGGAATTGAAGCAGAAAGTTATTTCAGTCGCTGGCTTCAGCCTAAGCAAAAGTTACCTGATAAGGAAAAAGGTTAACTGGTTTAGTCCACCCAATGTCGAGGACATCCCAAGGATGGTCAACGAGACCGAAAATTCAAGGGGTGAGGATGCGTCACGCAGTATAACATAATCATTTGCTTTGACCGTAAATCGACTCCGTTCAATATCATTCTAGTGGCTTAGAATTTAGCACGTGAATAGATTTACTTTTGAATGTGCAATGTGGAACGCAGTGAGATGATCTTTGAGTAAGCACGAATGGATGCATGGAAGCAAGGAGTTAGCAAAGACAGGAATTTGAAACGCAGCGGCCTTGGCAGAAAACGATCACCAAGCAGTTAAATCGGGACATCACTTGACCGGCTTATGGCTGAAAAAAGGTGGAACATCCGTCAATACTCGGAGCCGCAAAAAACCGTTCGGGATAATGTGAGCAACGAAGCAATTCTTTTTACCGATCAACATCCGGGTTATACTCAACTCAGTCACGAATACTTACACTTGACAGTTAATCATTCGGAAAAAGAGTATGTACGTGGGAACGTTCACACCAACACTGTCGAGGGCTGGTTTAATCTTTTCAAACGGCGTGTGAAGGGCACGTACATTCACATGGCTCCATTCCACATGGATAGCTACTTAGACGAAGAGTGTTTGCGCTACAATCTTCGCAAAGGCAACGACGGCAACCGCTTTGAAACCGTCGTGTCGCAAATTTTCGGCAAGCGTTTGACATGGAATGAGCTAACTGGTAAAGCTACTAAACAATGAGTACCGAACCGAAAGAAGCCAGCGATCAAAACAATTCCGAACCCGCGAAGGACGATGACAAGAGCGATGAGTTCTTGAACTTCGAGCGTGGGATGAAGCACGTTTTCGGTCTAAACAAGAAACAGGTAAAAGATGTAATTCGCCGAAGCCCAAACGAAGAGAAAGAGCAGACTGGCAGCGGGGACAACAACTAACGCTTTTTCCTAATTAGCCAATTCGGAAGGTTCCCAGTTATTAAATTTTCTAAAAGCACCAACGATACTATCTAAATCCTCGCCATTAATTAAGGTAGCAAAAGAGCCAACGATTCTTAATAGCTCTTCTTGACGGATAGGATTGTCGCTTTCAGGATGCTTTCGAACTATCACAATACTATTTTCTTCGGGTATTTTAAACTCATTTCTGGTTTTTTCAAACGCCCACGCAGTACTGTCAACGATCTTTTGGGCGTTGACAACTCTTTGTGAAAGATCAACTCGTTGCATAATTACGCCCGGATGAGAATTCGCGAAAGCATAATTGAATTCAAATCTTTCGGTTTCCTTATCTTTTACGGGGCAGATTACGGGATAGTCGCGCTGAAAATAATCGCTACTAACACGAGCACGTTTAATAGCGGTAGAAACAATTTGTTTTAACTTGAGACGGCCTCCATCTTCTTGAGGAGGCTCAACTAACCTCTCGTACAAGTGATTAAGCAGGTCAATTACATTCTCTGCTGGGTCAAGAACAATGCCGCAAGGTTCAATGAAGTAATTGCCGGGTTTAATGTCGGCAAGAACCTCAAGAAATTCAGGTTCGCCGATGGAAGCGTGCTTACCAAAATTTGAAGTAAGCTCGTTTTCCTGAATTTGCTTGCGCCAATATTTAATCCATCGCTCGTAAACCGTCGAATCGTTAACGAACCTTACGGCCCTTAGATCAACGCTCTGTGCAATCTCTCCGATGAATCGAGCGAACACGCCTTTTTCCGACCACAGAATAATGCCGATGTTGCGCGGCTCCATTCTCAGCAAGTCAGAGGCATACTTAGCAATGGCAAAACGTGGGGTTTTCATTTGGTGGCCTCAGCTCTCAATGTTACCCAGTCCGTTATTCCAGAAAAACTCTTTTGGTGTGCTTGAATAATGTCTTTTAGTTTGGTTTTTCGTTCTATCAAAAAATTCTGAATGAGGGAGCTCTCGTCAACGGTAATTCCGGCTCCGATTGTTGCGGCGCAGATTTCTCTAATATAGAAATCGGGCACGGATGCTATGCGATCTAACCATTCTCCAAAATGGTCAGCGGTCACCGCTGGAATCAAGCAATGATTGTTTACTAATGTGGCTTGATGGCTCGAAAGATGAGCGATTACGTTGGTTGGCGATGGCCCTAATAATGCGTGGCTATGATCGTAAACATCTATTCGTTTAGGGGCAATATCAAGATCGTAAGCAAGATTATGTGATTTCCGATCATCATTCAAAACCCAAATATCAAAGACAATAATTCCACAGCAAACAGACGCAAAATTCAGTGCCGCCTTTTGCGCTTCAATCGGCGGCGTCGTGTCGCTTCTTGGATTAAAATTGATGTTTGCGAACCATATCTTCGCCTCATCGTCCGATGAAGTCATTAATCCTGCGGGAGGGACGGGCAGACAAATGGCTCGCGCCAGCTCTGAGCAGATGTATTCATTTGCAACGGTGTACGGATGGCCGCTCGTATTGCATTTTGCGAAAATCCCGATCTCGCCGATTTGGGCGCTGCTTGCGCCGGGCGCAGTTTTTCCCGACCACCGGGCAATTCGGTACAAGTTCGCCATGCCCCAAATATAACCATTTATACTAAGCTTCGGGCGAATATGCCGAATTATTCATAAAAACGTCGCGTGAGTCACCATTCTTGCGAGCGAGCAAAATCTGATGCAAAAGGATGGGCAAGTGTTTCGAACCATCGAAATCATTATAGGACTTGTGTTCGGGGTAGAATATCTTTTAAGAGTTTGGAGTATCACGTCAGATCTGGCAACAGGAAAATATGCACACCCGGTATTAGGTCGCATAAGGTACATGACCTCAGTCATGGCGATCATGGATTTAGCAGTCATTATTCCATTTTATGCGCCGACACTCATTGGAATAAATCTCGCGTTCTTGAGAACGCTTCGGCTCATCGCTCTTCTGCGGATTGTGAAGCTCGGTAAGTATTCCCATTCTCTCCATATCATTGGTAAAGTCCTTAGGAATAAGCGGCATGAATTAGGAGCATCCTTCGTGGTGATGATGCTTCTTATCGTCTGCGCCTCAATCTTAATGTATTTTGTGGATAACCCCAAACAGCCGAATGCGTTCAGGGGCATACCCGCTACTCTTTGGTGGGCAGTCGCAACGGTTACTACCGTAACTCCTTATTCGAACGTCTTTCCTGTCACACATCGGGAAGTTTCTCGCCCTGACCGTTAGCTTACTTGGAATTACGGCGATTGGTCTTCCCGCTGGTATTCTTGCTACGGGCCTCCTGGAGGAATACCATCACCAGCAAAATCTTAAACTACATAGATGCCCCCATTGCAATAACATTTTGCGACTCTCCGAATTAACTCCCATTGAGGATGAAACAGTGATATAGCAATGTATCGTCTTAGTCGGCCTATTTGAAAAAACGGAATTTTAACAACTTAAAATATAACGGAAATAAAGTTCTGGAAAATTAGGACAGAACCCGCGGGTAATCTTTCAATGAAGTAATGCTACCGTGCCACTTCGACCATCTTGTTGACCGCGCGAGCGCCTGCATAGAGGTTTAGGCGATAGACGCCGGTCGGCAGGTCTGCGACGTCATACGTTTCTTGATACGTTCCGGCTTTTCCCCATGCTCGTTTAAGGACGCTCGCGGTCCTTCCCACCATATCTTCGAGCACGAGCGAGACCGGACCATCGTCGGAGAGATGATATGCGATCGAAAAGGAGCCGTTCGATGGATTGGGGAGAATGGAACGAATGTAAAGTCCCGTGTCCAACGCCTGGACCCACGGCGTGCAGACGCCGGCCACGCAGACTTCCGCGTTTCCACTCGTCACTTTAACGAAGGCATTTGGGAAATAAACGGTATCGATCGAAAGCGGCCCGCAGTCCGGGTCCTCGGTCCCGCTCGTAAAGGTCAGGAACAGAAGCGTATCGGAAGCGGCCGGCAGAGGTCCGCTGACAGGAACGATCCAATCGGTTCCAGCCATCGTAGCACCCGCGGCCGTCGGGGTGAGGAGGTCCGTTCGCACGCGGAGCGTAGCAGCGAACGTCGTTGCGCCGCTCTCCGAAAGGTTCTTTGCCCCGGACATTACGAGTGGGATCGAAAGTGCGGTGTTCGGGGCTACGCGAACGATGGACGGAAGCGAAATCGTCGCGAAACCCTGGAGGCTCATGACGTAAGGGAGCGATTCGCTTTCACAGCCATTCGCATCGGTGATCGTAACGGTATAGGTCCCCGAAGCGGCGATCGGAGTTGTTTGCGTGGTCGCACCCGGAATTGCCGTGCCGTCCAGGCTCCATTGATACGCTTGCGCGGGCGACGATGAAAGCACGCCGTTCGATTCCGTAATCGTCGGCTGTGCGGGAAGCGGATACACGGTGACGGTAGCTCCCGGCGAAGTGGCACTGCACCCGGCGGCGTTTGTCACATCGGCTGCGTAAGTCCCCGATTGCCGTACGGTCAGGGTCTGGCCGGTTGCGCCGGCAATGACCGCACTTCCCACACTCCATAGATAGGAACGAAAGCCCGCGCCGGCATCGAGCGTTACGCTATCTCCTTCGCAAAAAGCAAGCGGGCCGTTGCTTTGGATCGTTGGCTGCGGCGGTTGCGCGGATGTAATGACGATCGGGTCCGATGCCCCCGAGCACCCGGCACCGTCATCGACAGAGACCGTATAGGAGCCGGTGTTATAAATGACGATCTGCTGCGATGTTTGTCCGCTCGACCACGTATAGTGCGCGTAGCCGGAGCCGGCATCCAGGGTCAGGCTGTCCCCTGTTCCACAAAGTGCGGTCCTGCCCCCGGCAGTCGTTATGACGGGCTTGAGGCTGGTTCCGATTGCAACGGTAAGGGTCGGGGCAGAGCCTTCGCAGCCGATCGCGGCGATCGATTGGTCGGCATCGACAGAGCCGGAACCGGCCGCGCCCCACAAGACCGTGATACTATTCGTTCCCTGCCCGCCCTGCACCGCTCCTCCGGCCACCCGCCACTGCACGGTGCTGCCTGGAATATTTATTACCGAATAGGTCTCGGTGCTGTTCGCGCAGGCGGCAATGGGGCCGGAAATAATCGGGGCGGGAACCGGCACGACGGTGACCGTTACCGGGTCCGAGGTCCGCGTGCAGCCATTTTGATTGGTCACCGTGACGCTATACGCTCCCGAACTTACCGCCTGGACCGACTGGGTGGTGGCGCCATTCGACCATTGATATTTCGAAAATCCCGCGGAAGCGGTGAGGGTGACCGAAGCCCCCGCACAAATGGTCGTTGACCCGGAAGGCGTTACGACGACGGGCGGGGAAGGAAGTACCGTGATCTTCGTAACCGGCGAAGTTCCCTGGCACCCGCTCGCATTGGTCGCCGTTACGAAATAATTCCCACTCGTATGGACATAGATCGATGGCGACGCAGAGCCGTCGGACCACAAATACGCGGCATAACCGGCGCTCGCAGTAAGGAGAACGCTATCGCCATCGCAGACGGTACTGGCCGAGGCCACGATCGAAGGCGTAGGCTTCGGGACGTTCAACGCTTGAACATTCACCGCTTGCGACGAACCGGAACATCCACTCGCATTGGTAACCTGCACACTATAGGAGCCGCTCTGGCTTACCATAATGCTGTTGGTCGTCTGGCCGCTCGACCATTTGTAAGATGAATATCCGGCCGGGGCGGAAATCGTCAGGGTGTCACCTTGGCAAAGCGTGGTCGGCCCGCTGAGCGTCAGTGCCGGTGTAAGGACCGAATTGACAGACACAGCATAGCTGGTGTCTTTCGAACATCCTGTTGTAGTATCGGTTACCTGGAGGTCGATCTTCCAGGTGCCCACGCTCGACCATTGGACGCTACAGATCGAGTCGGTCGCCCCCGAAGCGATCGTTCCACCCGAGGCAAGCGTCCATTGATATTCCACACCATTTTGCGGCGGCGCGTGATATTCCGCCGTCGAATTCGGGCAACCGGCATCGGGACCGGTAATCACCGCCAATGGTCTCGCATGCACTTTCACCGCCGCCGCAGGCGAAACTCCGTCGCATCCGTGCATGTCCACAACACTCACGCTGTACGTTCCCGATTGCGTGACAGCGATCGAGTCGGTGGTCGCTCCATTCGACCATAGATAGCTCGGGTACGGGTCCTGAGTGCGGAGCATCACGGTATCGCCCTCGCACAGGTCAATCGAGTTCCCAGGCAGAAGGACGGGCACCGGATGTTTATTCACGGTGACGGTCACGTAACTCGATGCCGTGCATCCTTTCGCGTCCGTTACCGTGAGTTGATAGGTGGTCGTGGCAGATGGCGACGCAACGGGATTTGGGATCGTTGCGCTGCTAAGTCCCGTGCCCGGCGTCCAGCCGTACGTCAGGGACCCGGTCCCACCGGTTGTACTCGATGAGAACGGCGTACTCGATCCCTGGCAAATACTCACATTTGGCGACGTCGCAAGGACCGGCAGTGGATTGACGACCACATCGACACTGTCGAACGTATGGCATCCGTTGGCATCGGTGACCGTCACAAAATATTTTGTCTCGGCGGCCGGATTTGCGGATGGCTGTGCAACCGCCGTCGAAGAAAGGCCGGCACTTGGTGACCAGGCATAGGCATACGGTGCCGCGCTCCCGGAAGCATTGCTGCCGATCGTCACCGCGGTCCCCGCGCACGTCTCCACATGCCGCGTAAGCGATAGCGTTGGGACCGGATTTACCGTTACGACAACCGATGCCGTTCCCTGGCAGCCGTTCGCGTCCGTGACCGTAACTGCGTACGTTGTCGTCGAAGCCGGACTTGCTTTCGGCGAAGCGGCGGTCGCACTGCTCAATCCGGAGCCTGGCGACCAGGCATACGTATACGGCGATTGGCCGCCGGTCGCTACTCCGCCGATCGTAATGGAATCGCCCAAACAAATGGTATAATTCGTTCCCGCCGTAGCGGTTGGAAGCGAGTTAACGGTCAGTTGGCGGGTCGGACTTATTACCGAGCACCCCTGCGAATTGGTTACCGAAACGGTATAATTATACGTTCCCGGGGAGAGAGTCGTAGGGACGGTATAAGAATTCGAGGTCGCACCCGATATATTCGTCGACGCGAGCTTCCATTGATACGAGGAATATCCACTCGCCACCGAAAGGGTGGTCGAAGTTCCCTGACAGATCGACGTACCGCCACTGCTTGCGACCGAGGGAGTTTGAATGCCGCAGAATTTGACGATGAATGCATCCTGGCCGCCGCCGGAAGAAGTTTGCGCCGTTCCACTCGTCGCTAACGAGCCAGACGAGGTTTGAGTGTACCCAGTCATAAGGATATTGCTGTTCGGGTCAATAGCAATTCCTTGTCCGGTTTCTTCATCCCCCGTTCCATAATATGTTCCCCATTGCCGCGATCCGGTTGAATCGAATTCGGCAGCATAGGCCATGGCGTTTTGAATCCCGTTGTTCAGATAGGTCGTTTGGTATTCTCCGGTGGTGGCGATACCGGAACTACTTGCCGTCGAACCGCAAAAAATAATGTATTTATTACTATCGATGGCAACCCCATTACCATTATCAAGTCCATTCCCATAATACGTTCCCCATTGCAGGCTGCCGGAATAATTCCATTTGGCAAGATAGGCTTCATTCGATCCAGTGAAGCTCGTTTGATATGCTCCGGAGGTAGCAATCGCACTGCTGCTGGAAGTCCATCCGGTAGTATAAAGGGAGGTGCCGTCGGTAGCAATTGCGTTTCCGTATTCATAGCCGGTCCCACCGTAATACGTACACCAGGAAATAACTCCAGCCGATGTGAGTTTGGCAACGAAGGCATCGGTATTTCCGCCAAGAGTACTCTGATAACTTCCTGCTGTGGCAAATGAGGTTGCGCTGTTCACCGCGCCTGTGACATATACATTATTGCTGCCGTCACAGGTAAGACCGAGCACCGCATCGCCACTGACTGCATTATGACCACCCCAGGTCGTACTCCACGCCACCGAGGTCCCGGCACTGTTGAATTTCGCGACCAAGCATTGGCCGAAATTATTATATCCGTTGACCGTGCCTCCCAGTAAAATATTGTTGGATGCATCGACGTTGACCGCAAAGCCACGATCCCATCCAATCGATCCATAGTAAGTTCCCCAGGACCGGCTTCCGGATGAAGTGAACTTCATTAGATAGGCATCCGATTCGCCTCCGAAAGTTGTTTGATACGCTCCAGTCGTTGAAATTGTAGTATAACTCTCCGTCGTACCAGCTATTATTACATCCCCGTTACGATCGACGACGATGGAACTCGCATACTCGTTTCCATTCCCGACATAGGTGCCCCACTGTCGCACACCGGAACTGTTGAGTTTTACCACGAACACATCATTGTATGAAGCATAGGTCGTCTGAAATGCTCCGGTCGTAGCAATATTATTCGAGCTTGTCGTCGATCCTGTAACATACACATTACCCGACGCATCGCTTGCGACAGCGGCTCCATTATCGCTGCCGGATCCCCCATAATAGGTTCCCCAAACTCGGGGAGGATCGATCATTAAGTCCTTCGAATGGTCGTATTCGCCAACTTGGTACGTGACCGTATTCCCGGATAGTCTGAACGCGGACTCGATTTCAATATTCGATTGAAAGGAGATAGGCTTCGGGTCGATCATTTCCCCGAAGGTATTCGAAACATGAAGAGCGCCACTTCCCTCTAGCTCGAGCCGCTCGCGTGAGTCGTACTGCATTCGAATGTCGCTCACCCGGCCGCCGGGGTGCACGATAAACTCATATTCCGCACCCCCGTCTTCGACTCGGATCACAAGGTCGATATGGGGATACAACTCTTTGTAATACAACGAATCGTAAGTGGGAACATTTGTTAGGCCGTTGGGACAGGACGCGAGATAAAAATTCAAATAGTCCTCTCGTTTACCGAGGCCGCCCAACACCGTTGCGGAAGACGCTCCCACGAACGTCATACCGGCCCGGTAAAGCGTGAGGTTTTTGTCCGATCCCAGCAAGGAATCGTGCTCGCTCGGCGGCGATTTCCTTTCGGATCTTGAGAAAACAAAATACTGAGCGTGCTTCGTAAAGTAGGTAGTCACCCCATGCGACTCCGCATAGTACGCTACCTCCGGCATCGCCCGTTGATATTGATCGAAGAGCTGCCCGCGGTTCTCGATAAATTCATGCGGTGATCCCTTCGCAGACGTAGGTAAGGAAGCATTCGCTCGGTCAGCCGCGCCGGCGATTAACGCGTTTTGCGAATACGCCGCCGCACTCAAAAAAGACAGGCACGTACAGTAAACGAGGACGAAAAAAGCCCTTTTCGTCCTGACTTCGCGATAGCATTGGGAGCGAAGGAGAGTAGTAAATTTGCGGACGCTTCTACCCATGAGACAAATGAAAAAGCGACAGAAGAAACGCAAGGCACCCTCACGGATCCCCTTCTGCCAAACAACGGGTATGTGTTAACCAATAAGCATTATAATAATTCCGGCGAAGTTCATTATTCGTTGACTCTCAACATTCGTTTCAGCGTTAGACATAAGTCAAAATTTCCAGGACCTTCCGAGCACTGAATTTTACGTTAGAAATTGCCATTGCTGGATGCAACAATTATATACAAATCCAATTCTCAAAGCGCATTCAAAGGTTTGCATCGTTAATTTTGCAGAAAGAATCGAGTTGCAAATAATTATCTGCTTATCAACGAAAATACCTTGTATTTTTAATACTTTAGGTTAAGATGATTCCACATCTATTGGTAGGACAATATGAATACTGCGAGCCTTGATTGCCAGACTTAGCAATTCATCTAACGTGTCTTTAACTTTTTGTCTATTCTTTTTCTTCGAAGAATCGGTTCTCCAGTATATCGAGAAGCTTGAAGAAAGTATTGGCATGCCGTCAAATATCGCGGACTGTACTTTCTTAGAAATCGCCCTATTATTAAAATAGCTCAGCTTCACTAAAGTCTATAGTGACGCTTCTCGGTCGCTGCACATCAGGAATTACTTCATGTACGAATCAGTTTGGGACGTATCGAGTTGAAACGCTATCGGAATTTTTGATCTTTTGAATGCTCTAATTTTCTTGTCACGATAATTTCT
>JAJPIQ010000041.1 GCA_021324685.1 Bacteroidota bacterium | reverse complement strand
GCCGTATGACTATTGTAATCCTCGGGATATTTGCGGACCAATTCTTTCGAAATTTCCTCTGCTTCTTCCAGGTTGCCGCGGAGCATCGCTATCGACGAGAACGCCTCATACACCGAAAAAAGCTCGGGTTTGAGTTGAAGCGCTAGCCGGCACAGCGATTCCGCCTCGTTGAGAAATTCCGGATTATGGTCGTATCCGCGGTAAAGAGCGATGAGCGCGGTTGCTTTGCTCAGGTAGGCTTCGGCATAGCCGGGATCGAGACGGATCGCTTCATTAAGGAGGCGAAGGTCAAGTTGAATACCCTCCAGCGTATGCCGCTGCAAATACTCCCCTGCCTTGATGTATAACTCGAACGCTTCCGAATTCTCCGTTCCGTGCCTGGCGAGAAGTGATTTTTCTTCCCGTGTCAAATGAAGTTTCAATCCCTCGACCACTTTTGCCGTGACCGATTCCTGAATCGCGAAGATGTCCCCCATCGTACCCTTTATCGAGTCCCGCCACACGTGCTCCCCGGCCTCGATGTCGATAAGCGCGGCAGAAATCTTGATCGTGTCGCTCACTTTTGTGACCGAGCCTTCGACGAAATAGCGGGTGTCGAAGAGCACTCCGAGTTCCTTCATCGTTTGCTTTACCCCGCGCAGCCCTTTGGACGTGGTCCGGTCAAGAATCCGCAGGGACTTGATGCCGCTCATTGCATCGATGAGTTCACCAGAGAGTCCGTCGGCAAACCATTGGTGGTCCTGCATCGGCGAGTGATCTTCGAACGGCAAAATAATAAGAGTTTTGCGCGTATCGGTTTGTACGGCAGGTCTTGCTCCGTCGCTGCCCGGAGGAGGCAACGTAGCCGTTCGCCCCAGGCCCAATTTTGAAAGCGAGCGAACGATCCCCTCTACATCCGAGATCTTCGCCCGCTGGATGCCGGCCAGCAAATAGCGAAATTGCGTTGGCAATGTAACTTTTTCGAGACTTACGGGCAGGATCGCCTTCTTCGCTTCGAACGCCAGCGTCAATTCCCGAATCACGCTGTGGGATTCGATCGAAGATTGGCTTAATAGAACGAGCATCGCCCTGGCCTCGTCGAGCGCCTGCACAATTTCGTGGGAATAGCTCGTGGCCGCATCGATGCCGTGTTGGTCGATCCACACGCCCATTCCCTCCGCGCGCAGCCGTTCGGCAAGCTCTAACGCCTGTGCGGAATCTTTGCGGGAGTAGGAGATGAAGATGTCAGGCATCGTAATAAAGGGTAACGCTTTATTTTCTCCTCGAATTCTACCCGTCATGTAATACTTTGCATCCGATATTCACGGCATCGATGTTTCAATCCTTACCTCTCCAGGTCTTGGATTGTTTGGGCGGGGAAAAATAACGGAATGTATCCTCTTTGCAGGCCCGGCGTTTCAGGCTCCATCACATAAACGTAGGGACTTAAATATTTTTGATCAAAAACTCGTGCAGGCTTTGTTCGGTCTTAAGCGAGAGCTTTTTGCGGATATTGAATCGGTGGTTCTCCAAGGTCCGCTCGGAAAGATTGAGAACTTTGGCGATCTCCGGATTCCGAAGCCCCACTCGAAGGAGCGAGCACATCCGCACTTCCTGGTTGGTGAGCGTGGGATACTTCCCTTCGAGCTTTGCCTTGAAGTCGGGATGCACTGCGTTAAATTGCACTTCGAACTTCGCCCAGTCGATCTGCTGCTTCGGAAGGGCGCGCGCCATCGCCTGAATTTCTTTCAGTGCATTGATCGGATCGGCGAGCTTTTGCGCGGCATCCCGAACGCCAGCGCGGAATTGCTCGATCAGTTCGGCCTGGTTTGCTACGGAAATGAGTTGCAACGAAATCTCCTGCTCGAGTTTTTCGGCGCGTAATTGTTGCATTTCCGCCGCATGCCGCTCGCGTTGGGTGGCAAGCCGGATTTGGGCCTCGCCAAGCTTGTGCCGGAATTGCTCCGAATCGCGCTCCTGCCGGCTGCGCTGGCGTTCCCGGTCGTGATGGACGACCTTTCGCCAGTCCTCCATCGACTCATACGCTTTCGCGTAGGTCTCGTGCAGGCGCCACTCATATCGCTTACTTCCGGACTCCAGGAGATATTTCGAGGCGGAATGGAGGGTCGTTAATGCTTCCGAAGGCAGCCCGGAACGAATATCGAGCTCTGCCAGCGAGGTCAGGCACGAGGCAAGCTTGCTAAGCCTTCCCTGGGCGAGATTGAGCTCGGAAGCCAACCGGATCCGCTCCCGCGCCGCTGGAAGATTCCCCAGCTCCAGTTCGCAATACCCAAGCTTCGCGGTGAGGTTCGCCACGTTGATGGGATCGTTCACCGCCTCGGCAAGTGCCAGCGCCTTGAGATTGATCTCTTTCGCCAGCGCCGCGTCCCCAAGGTGTAAGTGCATCGAAGCACTCCAGGCGTAATTCAGCCCGAGTGCGACCTGCATCGGGAAGGACGATGCGTGCGGGCTTGTTTTAGCCAGAAAAATGGCCTTATCGAAAAATTCGAGCGCGGCCTTATAACGGCCGGAGTCCGCGAGGAGTGTGCCCATCCGGTGAAGCGCGGCGTGCTCCTCGGGCGTCGCGAGTAACACGTCGAGGGCTTCCCGCGCGTGTTCCATGGCAAGATCGTGCATGTCCCACTGCTGGAAGATCCAGGCCAGATCGGTAAGCACGAGGCCGGTTCCGATCACATCCCCGATTTCACGCGCAATCGCAAGGGCGTGATCGTAATAGGTTTTGGCGAGAGGATAATTATCGCGCCGCTCTTCGACGATGCCGCGGCCATTCGTGGCACGGCCCTCCATTTCGCGGTTACCGACTGTCCGCGCCAATTCAATGACTCGGTCGAACGCTTCGGCTGCTTCATCGAGCCTGCCCTGCTGGCGCAACATGCCCGCCTGCGCAAACCCGTCGTTTAATATCGTCCGTTGCTGCGAATCCTCCCTGGAAGAAGCACGCAGGGTCTTCTTCTTACTCATCGAGCACATCCAACAGGAGATTCCTTCTATTTAGTGCGAGTCTTTTCCGCTGCTGTCATTCATTGTGGCGAATGGCGCGCCGGGTAGTGCTGTGTCTTCCGGCGAAGTGCCTTGGCCATGCAGTGCGACCAACGGAGGCACCACTCCATTCGCTACGGCGAAGGAAAGTGTGTCTTGGTACGATTGTTCCGACACCGGAGCAAATTCCACGACGACGGTACCCCGCCGGCCCGGTGGAAGAGTAAGGCTTGCAAACTGGATAGTGAATTCGGTGTATGACGAAAGCTCCAGCGATTGCAGGAAGAGCGTATCGCCGCCGGTATTCTCGAAGGAGAAGACTTTCTTCTCTTTCTGCCCGATAGGCACCCTGCCGAAATCGAGGGCGGTACCATTCATTGAGCTAAAAATGGCAGCGATCCCCCTGCCCGGATGACTCGGATGAGAAACCCTGGCCTGAGCCGATGTTTCCAAAGCATAAGGACTAAGTAAAAACAGCCCCAAGCCCACGTTCAAAAGAGTGTTCCTGATGTTTCTATTGAGAAGTACCATATTCATAAGTACCAAGAAAAGATGACATTTTGAGTCCCGGCCTGCCGCCAGTGACATCGAACGCACAAAACTACGCTTGATCCCGCGGAGACCATTACTCAGACGGGTACTCAATTTTTGCGTTGCATATTGTCATTTCATTCCGCGTTCGCGGGAATGACTTTTTTAATTCAATGGTGTTTTTGGGGCAAAGATCGTTCTCAATTTCTCCTGTTCGTCCCTCCATTTTTCGGAGGGAAATTCCAATCGACCTTGGGATTCATTCCGCCGGTGTGCAGAGCGACCGGGGTTAGCTTGGACGAATGCTCGTCCTAAAAAGCCATCGAAATAGAAGGTCAGCATGATGTCGATATGCGCATGATTGCTCATGCTAAAGCACGATCGACTCGGTTATGGAGATTCACCCCCAAGCCGTGACATCGGCCGCTGGAAACTTCGTCCCCCTGCACATCGGTTGGTCAGCCAGGATGTTTGAGCGAAAGCTTCGGTCCCGTCCCTCCGGCATGTCAGGTTTCGAACATCGGGCTCGTCTTGATGAAAGCCTTTCCGTGGTTACTCACGAATCTGTCTGAATCGTCCATGAAGTGTTTCCCGGCCTTCTTTCTTTTCCTGCTGCTCGCTCCGTTCATTGCGCGTGGCCAGTGGCTCCAATCGAACTCTGGCATGCCGGCCGGGCCCGATACCGGTACGTCCGTCTATTCCTTTGCCGAACTCGATTCCCTCCTCTTTGCCGCGACGAGCCGAGGCGTTTTTGAATCTCAGGACCACGGTTACCACTGGTACGCGCACCATTGGAGCAACAATGGCTATGTTGTTAATGGCGTCCAATGCGAAGACATATTCGTTCTTCCACATTCTTACACGCTGAATTACCCGAAGTGGACGTGGGTGCGTCAGGTCACCAAATACATAACGCAAGGATCCATCTCCGGACAATTATCCGGGAACGGCATCGCTATCGACCCGCACGGCAATGCTATTATTGCAGCGACATTGCAAGGCTCCGTCTATCTCGACGATACGCTCCTCAGTGCCCCGAACGGTGCCCTCCTCATCATCAAATACGATTCGACGGGTAAGCTCCTGTGGATCGCTTCGGCCTCCACGCCCCATGGGAACGTTCATTATTCCGGCGTCGCTTGCGACAGCCTTGGGAACATTTATGCAGCAGGAGTGCTCGGGCCGTCGACCGACGGAACAACCCCTTCCGTAGATTTCGGTGCCCAGCTTTCTCCCGGAGCGGTTACAGCTCCATTCATTGTCAGCTATGACTCATCAGGAAAATTCCGGTGGGATAATGGCGCCTCAGAGACTTCCGGTTCGACGGTCGATAATCTCTCTATTCAGGCGGATTCCTCTGGCAGTGCATATCTTGCGGGGACTTTCAAGGGCACGTTAGATGTGGGCGTTTCCACTATCATCAGCGTTCGGCTGCAACAGAAAGATCTGGAAGATATATTTTTAGCCAAATTCAATCCGCTGGTTCAATGGGCGGTTCAAACGTCTTCCGAAGGGCAGATTGAGAAATGGCAAAGCCGTCCTCCAAATCAGGCTCATTGCATAGGCTTGTGCACGGATGCTCATGGTAACTCTTATCTGCTCGGATCGTCGATCGATACAGAGTACATAGGAGGGAAACCGCTCCCCGATAGCACCTCACAGTTTGTTGCAAAGTTCAACACCAATGGCGCCGCCATTTGGAATGTACCATTTCTGGTCCCGGACAACGAAGCGTTCCCGTTTTCCTCGATCTCGTGCGATCGGATCGGTAACCTTGCTCTGTGCGGCGGTGGGACCGATCAGGTGACTTTCAATAACAAGACGTACCCGGGCAACAACGAGGCGAGCGGCATCTTAGCGGCACTGGACAGTTCCGGAGAAACCCGATTTGTGAAGTTCGCTCCTGCGAACGTTGCAACGCCACAAGTCTGTGTCAGTGGGATTGGGAATATTTTCGTCGATATCCAATCGAATGACCTTCATCTGACGTTCGACGATAGCGCCGTTTTGGAACCCACGAGACCGGTAGATCCCAAAGCACCCTTTACTGGAATTACAAAGCTGCGAAACGATGGGACCGTCGAATGGGCCTTTTCCGACGGCTTCACCGGCGAGCTCGCCCCGAGCCGCGATCAAAGTTTATTCGCTCTCTATACTCCCGCGGTCTTACAGTATTATCCCGATGCCGATGCCGGCCGCTGGGGCCGGCTTGGGTGGATCGGTTCCATGGCCCTTGCAAAACTCTCTGCTGTCCCTGCGGGCCTGACGATCGACACCGATATCTACGCTACCGGCCCATCCTTCGGGACCCGGGTATCCGCAGACATGGGCCATTCGTGGGTCGTACTTAAACAAAGCGGATCGCAATTCGCTCGTATTGGAACGAAAATCTTTCTGGGCAACGGATTTTCCACCGATTTTGGCGAGACCTGGATGCGCGACAGCGGCGGCGGCAATTATCTTCATGCCATCGGCAGTCAACTCGATGCCTGGGACAGCCCCGGGGTAAGCTTTCACTCGACAGATAGTGGTGCTACCTGGACGCAGAATTCCTGCCGACTTGCGCTCGGAATGGAGGCAACGAACGGCAGCCGCACGTTTGCGGACGGCGGTGGACTTTCGAACGACAGCGGAAAAACCTGGATCGCAACCACGGTCGGCCTCGGCGGCAGCAACGGATCCTACACTTCGTTCAACGCTGACTCGAAAGCGCTTGGCGTTGCTGATAATATTCTCTTCGATAGCTGGTTGGACCTTATGGCCTCATCGAATGCAGGGGAAACATGGTCGCCCGTGAGTGACAATCTGCCGAGCGGTGTGCTTAGCCTGTATCAGTATGGGACTGAGCTGTTGGTCGGTCTTAACAACGATGGTGTTTATCGCAGGCCCATTTCCGACATCGCTGCAAATATTCACAGCACGGTCCCACTCTTCCAGTGGGCGAATCAGGTTCACTCCTATGCGGACGCATCCGGCGAAGCGATCGCGCTCGATAGCAGCGGGAACTCGGTTGTCTTCGGCAGTTTCCAGGGATCGATTGCGATCGGCGATCAGCGGTATCAGCACAAATTCCTCGCTCCCGGCGACCGCGATTATTTTCTTGCAAAGTACGACCCGAATGGGAATGTGTTGTGGTCGATGCGGATGGCCGGCGGTGGAATTCAGGATTCTACTCGACCGCCAACAATAGCGATCTCGTCCGCCGGCGATATTTACCTGGGAGCGCATTTTCTAAATGCGTTCTCGGCCGGGATGTTCAATCTTAAGGGTAATCCCTGGCAGCCCGAAGCCTTCCTGATGAAGTGTAATGCCAACGGTCAGGTTGTTTGGCTCGATACCGTAATGACTTCGCTTACCAATAACTCCCTCGGAACGATAGCGATCGATCGTAACGGCAACGTTGTCGTTATCGGTCAGGCCGTTTCCGGTACCTCCGTCGGCGGCATTCGCCTGCCAGACAGCCTGGATGACCAGGGCTCGTTCATCGCCTCGTATGACCCCAATGGTTCGGCAAGATGGGCAACGCGCATTTTAGATGGAGACGAATACTCCAGCACTACGGCCCTTACCGTTAGCTCCGATAACAACTATTATGTCGCTGGATTGTGGCATGACTTACGAGGCGTTGGCGGCTTCCTTCAGGAGTATGATGCCAATGGCCAGCTTCTGGACACCTCCTACTTCGCAGTTCAATCGACTGCCGATGCGATCACCTCCCTCTCATCCGATGGTGCAGGCAATATTTATGCGCTTGGTACGCTTGCCGACTCTCTTAGGTTGGGGACGACTACGCTCAAACGCGGCCTGGTGGGCGATCCTCGCTTTTTCGCTCAACGCTCGAATGGGAAATGGAACTGGGCCGAGATCATCGGCTGGCAAAGCTACATCGATTTTAAGCAGCCTATCGATGGACCTCCCTGTCGCATGGCAACAGCGCAAGATGGTGGTACGTATATCATTGGATTGGACAGCGTCTTCGGAGAAAGCTCCCTCGAGCGCGAACAGGGAATTAATTATGTTACGAAATTCGACCCGATGGGAACCTGTGAATGGACAAAACAGATCAATAACGGATACGCATGCGTCCCGATGGGGATCGCAACCGACAACAGCGGTTCCGTTTGGACCACAGGTTCCATTCTCAATCGCGACGAAGTGCCCGGTTATCCCGATGGCTGCTGCCACATGGCGTTCGGACTGATCGGGCTCGCAACAAACACATTCGATTCGAATTACGAGCGGCCGTTTATCAATCGGCTTTCTGCTACAACCACTCCCTTCGCAGCCGTTCGAAACACAGCGCTCCCCGGCGCCGATAACATGGTCGCTCGCCTCTATCCAAATCCGACGACCGGTTTCGTGAAATTGCAGTTGAATCTTGACCAGGCGCAGATCGTCCGAATAATGGTCTGCGATCCACTTGGCCGCGAACTGGAACAGGTATTCGCTGGTGAAGCAAAGGACATGGAACAGCAGATCGATTGCTCACACTTAGGCAACGGCTCGTACTTTCTTTCCATCCAATCGAGCAATGGTGCAAGCACCATTCCGTTCGTTCTTCAAAAGTAATCCCAACTTCAAAAGTAATCCCAACTTCAAAAGTAATCCCAACTTCAAAAGTAATCCCAACTTCAAAAGTAATCCCAACTTCAAAAGTAATTCAAACGGGAATATCTATTGCGTATTCGCCTAACTCCTCTGAACGGGATTCGGGAACGTACGAAAAATCCCCGCAGGTGCCCCTAACCTTGTGATCAGGGCCCATAACCCACTCAACTAATATAAATTTTTTCGGGAACGCGAAAAAAACAAGCCTTTAGGCCGTCTCCATCCGCCCCACGGGAAAATACTCGTCGTTTTGCAGTGGCTCGATTGGTTCGCGCTCACGATGAGTACGTTCATCGCGATTCACCAAAGAGTTAGCGTTTGCGATATACTTCTCGCCGATGTCGAATTCGGAATATCGTAATTACTTGAAGCGGATCGTTAATTTCATAGACGACACGATAATCTCCCGATCGAATGCGCCAAAGATTATCTTCTCCTTCAAGCTTGATACAACCATGTGGTCTCGGATTCTCGGCAAGTGCTTCGATGTCAGTCCGTACTTGCCGTTGCGCGTCATGAGACAAATTTCGAAACGACTTCTTGACCGAAGTAATATACTCAATCCGGTAAGTCGCCATTATCGTCCTTATCGATGTCCGCCCACGCATGGCGTGGCTCGTTGGCATGGGAGCGGACGTACATGATATCTTCAATGTCCTCCCAGAGATCGGCCCATTGCTCCAAGTCGATCACGACAGCCTTCTTGTTACCCTCATCATCGGTAAGGTATTGTACGCCCTTCATACACGATTTAAAGCGGGGATTCAATGGGATAGTTCACAACAAATAAAAAACCCGATCGCAAAGCGACCGGGTCTTAAGACGATTGCTCGTCAAAAAGCCACCAAAATAGAAGGGTCAGCATGATGTCGATGTGTGCATGATTGCTCATGCTAAAGCACGATCGATTCGGTTATTGAGATTCACCTTCGACCATTGCTGGTCCGGACCATTCATCGTTGCCGATGTCTGACCCATTTTGTGCTGCTTTGATAACAGGCCCGTGAAGACCCTTAAGTTACCATTGCATAAGTTCCATAAGGAACTTGAAGCACCTTAGAAAGGAGGTGATCCAGCCGCACCTTCCGGTACGGCTACCTTGTTACGACTTAGCCCCAATCACCAGTTTTACCTTAGACGCTTATAAGGCGGCTTTGGGTACCCCTGGCTTTCATGGCTTGACGGGCGGTGTGTACAAGGCCCGGGAACGTATTCACCGGGGTGTGCTGACCCCCGATTACTAGCAATTCCAACTTCACGGAGTCGAGTTGCAGACTCCGAT
>JAJPIQ010000082.1 GCA_021324685.1 Bacteroidota bacterium | reverse complement strand
GGCGTCGGAAAAAAGACGGCCATGAAGCTGCTCGAAAAATTCGGTTCCGTCGAAGGAGTGAAAGCGGCGACCGAACCGGAACTGGTGAGCGCCATCGGCCTAAAGGCGATGAAAGCGGTGGTGAACTATTTCAAGGACCGGGCGCTCCGCGAATCGGTGGATGCGCCGGCGGACGAGCAAAATGAAGATATCGTAGAGATCGTCGAATGAGCTTCGAGCTTCCATCGGACGAATGCATTTTGGGGATCGAGACTTCTTGTGACGAAACGAGCGCGGCCGTATTAAAAAATGGTTCTCTTGCTTCGGTCGTGATCTCTTCGCAATTTTTTCACAACCGGTTCGGCGGCGTCGTACCGGAACTGGCTTCGCGCGCTCACGTAAGAAATATTCTTCCCATCGTACGCGAGACCTTTGCGCGCGCCGGTATGGCCAGCGCGGACCTTACGGCCATTGCCGTGACCTATGCTCCCGGCCTGATGGGTTCGCTGCTCGCCGGTTTGAACTTTGCGAAAGGCGTTGCCCTCGGCCTCGAAATTCCCCTTATCGGGATCCATCATATCGAGGCACACATTTTCAGCGCCTTGTTAGAACCGAGCAAGCCGGAACTTCCTTTTATCGCGCTCATCGTTTCCGGCGGACATACGCTTTTGCTGCTGGTGAAGGACGTTGGATCGTACGAGTTCCTGGGTGAAACGCTCGACGATGCCGCCGGCGAGGCATTCGATAAGGTCGGCAAAATGATCGGGCTCGACTACCCCGCCGGTCCGCAGATCGATGCACTTGCAAAAGAGGGAAATCCCGATTCCATCTCGTTCCCGCGCGCGATGATCAACGATGCGAACTATGATTTCAGCTTCAGCGGGATCAAAACGTCCGTCTTGTATTGGTTAAAAAAGCACGGCTACCACGAAAACGATACGAGCTTGAAAAAAGATATTGCGGCTTCGTTCCAGCGGGCGGTTGTCGATGTGCTGGTAACGAAAACCTTGCGGGCTGCGAAGGAACACGGGGTAACGCATGTGGTCTGCGTCGGCGGCGTCAGTGCAAATTCCGAACTTCGGGCAAGATTCGAGCGCGAATGTTCGCGTTCGAACGTCCGTTTTTTCGTTCCGCGCCCTCTCTTCTCCACCGATAATGCCGCCATGATCGCGATGCTCGGGGCCCTAAAGCTCGCGCGCGGCCAACGGAGTGATTTTTCGCTGACGGCATTGCCCCGTGTGCCGCTGGCACCACGGCCCGAGATCGCACTATGAGCCCATCGAGCCTCTTTGGACATACCATCGAAGTGTTCTCGGAATTCCGCGAGAAGCCCGAAATTCCGGCCGACGCCGTGCTGCGCCATTTCTTTTTGGAACGAAAATATCTCGGCGCCAGGGACCGCCGCGTTATTGCCGAGACGTTCTTCGGTGTCATCAAACAATGGCGGCGTCTGGAAGCCGCCGTAGCCGATGCCTTCGAGGACGAAGCCATCACGGGCGCTCGCATGATCGCGGCCTATGCCCTGATGTTTCAAGCCCAGCAACCGGAGGAGGTGAGCGCCGCATTCCTTCGCTATACATCGGAACTTCCGATGGAGGGTCTTCGCCGCATTGCCGATCCCCAGCGCGAAGCATCCCGCCTGTCGCACTACGATCGTACCGAGCGGCTCGCGATCTTTTATTCATTCCCAACCTGGTTCGTTCGGCAGGTCGAAACGGAATATGGCACGGAACATCTCGAGGCAATGCTCTCGTCCTTGAATGGCGAAGCGCCGACCTCCGTCCGTACCAACATCCTTCGGACCACCCGTGAAGAACTGCAACTGGAGCTGGCCCACGGAGGATGCGAAGCGGTATTTTCGAACATTGCGGAGAATGCCCTTGTGCTCACGAAACGAGTGAATATCGCGGGTTTGGAACCATTCAAATTGGGATATTTTGAAGTGCAGGACGAAGCGAGCCAACTCATCGCGCCTTTTGCGCACATACGCAAGACCGCCATTAAAGTGCTCGATGCCTGTGCCGGTGCCGGTGGCAAAACGCTTCATCTTTCGACACTCATGAAAAATCACGGGGAGATTTTCGCGACCGATGTCGATCCGAGAAAACTCGAGGCGCTGAAAGAACGCGCGCGCCGCAGCGGAGCGCAGAACGTCCGCATCGTGATGCCCGAACAAAAGGAGCGGTTCCTTGGCGCCGATAAATCGGCTTGGTTCGACCTTGTCCTGCTCGATGTTCCGTGCAGCGGTACCGGAACGCTCCGAAGAAACCCGGGGATCAAATTGTTATTGACCCCGGCAATGCTTGCCGAACTGATTGAAAAGCAACGGCAAATTCTCGAAGAGAACCATCATTTTCTAAAACCGGGCGGCACGCTGCTATATGCGACCTGCTCCATCCTGAAAGAAGAAGGCGAGGACCAAATGGCCGCTTTCGTGGAATCTCACCCCGAATTCACCATCGAAGAGACGCTCCGCACGCGTCCTGACACCGGCGGCTGCGACGGATTCTTTGCGGCACGACTGAAAAAAGCGTCTAATTCATGCTTGCAGGAAACTTCTCCCGCCAGAAAATTTCTCTAAACGGTCTTTTCAAAACCGGTGTTTGGCCGGTGTGAAGCTCCCGACCCAATTAACGGTACTTCGGATCGTCCTGGTACCCGTATTTTTTATACTGGTCGCGATCGTTCGGCCGGCGGAAACGGCCTGGGCAACGGTGGTCTTCATCGTAGCCGCCGCGAGCGATTGGTGGGACGGCTATATGGCGCGCAAAATGGGCCTCGTGACGTCGCTCGGCGCGTTTCTCGATCCGCTTGCCGATAAATTGCTCACCAGCGCGGCGTTCATTGCGTTTGCATGGAACGGGATCGTTCCCTGGTGGATGGTCGCCGTGATCGTCGCTCGCGATCTTTTCCTCACGGTACTGCGTCGTTCGGCCGACACGATCGGCCTCCCGGTAAAGACCAGTTACTTCGCGAAGGTAAAAACATTCGCCCAAATGACCTTTATCGTTCTTGTGCTGGCGTCATCGCTCGCAACGGCATCGACGGGAGTTCGGAGCATTGCGGCGCTCGGCCGCGAATTTTTCGAGAGCGGCGCCGTGCTATGGCTCATGGGATTAGTAACCCTGCTCACCTTTACTTCTGCCGTCCTCTATGTGTACGATAACTGGCCCGTGGTCCGTGGACTGCGAACGCTCTTTCGCCGGGCCGGGCAGGAATCGATCTGAAACACGGCATGACCGACCCTTCTTCGGCGCGCGGACACTTCGACTGGTTCTCCAAAGCGCGCTCTCGCCTTTGGGCCAAACGGCCGCCCGATCTTAAAAACGTTCCAACTCCGGCGCTCCTTGCGGGAACATTCTTTTATACCGGTCTTTCGCCGATCGGTTCGGGGACCGTTGGAAGTCTTGCGGCCGCGGCGATCTATGCCGTTCTGCCAGGCCTTCAGAACCCGGTGATCCTTGCCCTCGCGTGTATCGTCGTCCTTTTTGTCGGGATCTGGTCCGGTGGCGTCATCGAACATATTCTTCACATTCAGGACCCGGGAATTGTCGTGATCGACGAAGTCCTCGGCCAATGGATGGCGCTTCTGACACTTCAATTTGCCGGAAACCTAACCTACATTGTTCTGGCGTTTGTTTTCTTTCGAATCTTCGATGTCCTTAAGCCGCCGCCCGCTCGATACTTCGAAAAAAAGAAGGGCGGCACCGGAATTATGCTCGACGATGCCGTAGCCGGAATATATGCCTGGATCGCGGCACACCTTGTGATGTGGATTTTCTCTTGAATGTTGTATGGTGCACGCGGAGATCATTACGATTGGCGATGAACTATTGATCGGTCAGATCGTCAATACCAATGCCGCTTACCTTGGGCGGGAACTTGGCTCCGCCGGGATTCCGGTCCTGCGGGAAACGACCGTTGGCGACGACGCGCAACGGCTGCTTGCGGAATTTCGCCGCGCCTGGAAGGCGTCCGACGTGATCATTGTCACCGGCGGGTTAGGTCCGACGCACGACGATATTTCGAAAGCCGCCGTGGCAAAATTTTTTCGCGCGCCGATGGCGATCCACCCGCCTACGCTCCGCGCCGTCCGCGAGCGCTTCGCAAAATTGGGTTACAAAACGATGCCTGAAATCAACGTGGGCCAGGCCATGGTCCCGAAAGGATTTCAGGCGTTAAAGAATGAGCGCGGAACGGCGCCGGGCCTTTTGTATTTCAAATCCGGCAAAACGTTTATTATCCTTCCCGGCGTCCCGCTGGAAATGGAAGCGATCGTTACTGAAAGCGTGATTCCATTCCTGAAACGAAAATACCGCGGTCAGTTGCTGGCGATCCGCCACAAAACGCTGCTTACGACCGGCATCGGAGAATCACTCCTTGCAGAAAAGGTCGGCGATCCGAGCGACTTCTTAGGAACGGCGAGCACACTCGCGTTCCTGCCGCGCGCAACCGGCGTCCGCTTGCGCATCTCGACGCGCGCGCGCACTTCGGCGGGAGCGGCCCGGGAGATCAAGCGGATCGAAGGTATCCTTCGCCAACGTGCCGGGAAGTATATCTTCGGATCGGAGGACGAAACGATCGAAGCGACGATCGTCCGCTTATTAAAAGAACAGCGGAAAACACTTTCGACGGCCGAGAGCTGTACCGGCGGCCTTATTAGCACCATGATCACCTCCGTCGATGGAGCCAGCGCCGTCTTTAATGGGACGATCGTTTCGTATCATAATGACGTCAAGGTCCGGGAACTTGGAGTCAAGCCGGCAACCCTGAAAGAATTCGGAGCCGTGAGTGAGGAGACCGCCCGTGAAATGGCCGAAGGAGCGCTCGAGCGGCTCCGGACCGATTTTGCGCTCAGCGTCACGGGCATCGCCGGTCCCGATGGCGGAACGAAAGAAAAACCGGTAGGAACGATATGGATCGCACTCGCCGAACGAGGGCGGCCGTCGATCGCCAAAAAACTTTCGCTCGATTTCGGCCGGACCGCAAATCGAGAACGTTCCGCAGCGGCCGCGCTCGACATCCTGCGCCGCCGGCTCCTGTCTCAGACCGCGTAAACCGGAACGGGCCGCGTTTCCCGAACGCGCAGAAGGATCAACAGTCCGATGACGATCATGGGCGCGAGCAATAGGATCGCCGGGCGCTCGCTGCCGAACAGGTCCGAAAAAACTCCGAAGAGCACCGGCCCAATGATCGCGCTGACCTTCCCGCAAAAGCCGTCGTAAAATCCGAAAAATTCCGCGCTGTGCTCCGGAGGTGTGAGCAGTGCCATCAGGCTGCGGGAGCACGACTGGTTGGAACCTAACGCAATGCCAGCACCGGCGCCGACAAAATAAAACGCGAGTTTGGTCGTGGTAAGATAGGCCGAAAAGATCACGACGATCCATATAAAGAGCGTAATAACGATGATCCGTTTGGAACCAAACCGGTCGGCGAGCTTCCCGAATACGATCGAACCGATGACGGCGATGATCTGGATCATTGCGAAGAAGGCCGCAAGTTCGACCATCCCAAAATGCAAGGTGACCTTCGCATAAATGCCGCTGAACGAGCTAACGGTGAGGATGGCATCGTTGTATAAAAAAAACGCGATGAGGAAGCGGACGATGTCGCGGTATTCGCGAATGTGGCGAAAGGTCCGTTTTAGCTCGCTAAATCCTTTTTTTGAAATATTTGCGAAGGAGAGCGAACTCGCCTTTCTCCGCTCGGGAACGAACACGAACATCGGGATCGCGAAGACCGTAAAAAAGAGCGCCGTGATCAGGAACGTCATCTTCGGAGCCGTATCGAGAAACGGAACGGCACAGCCGAGGATGGCAAGCGATCCGAAATACCCGAATGCAAAACCGATCCCGGAAACACGGCCAAAGAGCTTCGGGGTCGTGATCTCCGGAAGGAATGCATCGTAAAATACGGTACCGCCTTCAAATCCCGCATTCGCAAGGATATAAAGGACCGACGCCCAGAGTACCATTCCGGGCTGAATGAAATAGAGTGCAACGGTTCCCAGGATCGTTACGGCCGTAAAAATTCCGAGATAGGCCTTTTTGTTTCGGAGCACGTCCGCCATCGCGCCCAGGAGCGGGGTGACGAGCGCCACCAGGAGCATCGAAAGGAAGACCGTCACCCCCCAATAGGCATCGCCGTGCCCGTTCGTCACGATCGTGTCCCGAAAAAAAATAGGGAATACGAACACCGTCATGATCCCCGAGAACGAATGATTCGCAAAATCGAAGCTCCCCCACGCCGCGACCGTTTTCGTCAGACCTTCGATCCGCTTCACCGCTTGCGGCCTTTCCAGGAGGAGTGACCGCCGATCGATTCTTCGATCAGTCCGCGACCCGTTTTGTGTAACGCGCCGCTTTCGCGCAGATCGGTCAGGAACGCATGCAGCAAGCCGTTAATAAACTTCCCACTCTCTTCCGTCGAAAAATCTTTCGCGATCTCGATCAACTCATTGATCGTGGCTTTCGGAGGAATTTCGGGGAAATAAAGCAGTTCGACGATACCGATCTCGATGAGTAACCGGTCGATGAGCGCGACACGGCGGAAATCCCACCGCTCTAATTTTTTCGAGACGAGCTCATCGATCTCCGTACGGTAGCGAAGGAACTCCCGCGTGAGCCCGCGGGCAAAATCGAGTGCGCCATCGGCTTCGGATGCGCCGGCGCGTTCATCGGCATCGCGCAGGTCCCGTTCGATAAATTCCCAGAAAAGTTCTTCGAGGTCACGGCCGCTGAGCTCGTGGGCATATAAGATCTGCATGACGCGTTCGCGGGCCAGCCGGCGTTTCGGAAGGTTACGATCGCGTTCGGGATCGTTTTCGAACAATTCCCCGGGTTCGATATGGGGCGGTTCCGGCGGTTCGGGGCCCACGTGCGGCGTGAACGAGCGGGAATGGTTACTATTCGGATTCGAATTCGGTGGAGAGGGCATGGGCAAAAAGACGGCTATCAATAAAAACCAAATCGTGTCCGCCGGTCGTCGATATGGGCCGTGAGTTTCGCATGGCGCAGCCATGCGTCAAACATACGCTCGCGTTCGGCCGGCGTTCTTGCTTTGGGAGCAACACGCTCAGCAAGGCGCTCCGTTTCCAATCGTTCGCGCTCCCCTTCGACGATCACGCGGACGATACTATCGTTTCGTGGGTCATCCATCGCCTGCCGCATGATTTCGGGGCGAAAATGACCGAGCGAATCACTGAATTGCGAGCGTAAAAAATCGGGAGGGTTGTGTACGAGCGAGTCCTTCACTTCGCGGTCGTTCATTTCCACGCGTTGCTTTGCGATCGCTTGCTCGATCACAATGTCGCTGACTGCGCGGTCCCAGGCAGAATCGACGATCACGGTATACAGGCTATCGGTCACAAGGTTATTGTTCGTACGCGCAACAAAGGTTTTCAGATAGCCTGCCATGATCGAGTTAAAGTCCTGAAACGTGATCACGACTCCATCGACGACGGCGACGGTATCGCCCGGAGCGTGTCGCATTTCCGCCTCGCTGAATGGAACTTCTT
The DNA here is from genome assembly GCA_021324685.1 of Bacteroidota bacterium. Classification (GTDB taxonomy): domain Bacteria; phylum Bacteroidota; class Ignavibacteria; order Palsa-1295; family Palsa-1295; genus PALSA-1295. The sequence goes on along the minus strand of JAJPIQ010000082.1, from coordinate 69,714 downwards.
TCGGCGTTTTCTTCGAATGTTTGGTCTGGGCGCGGACCGGCGCCAGTGCCAGGCAAAGCCCGAGAACGGCCACACATCCCGCAAACAATGAACGCCTCATGTCGGTATGCACAACGGATGGCGCGGGCCGGACGTTTCTTTTTGTGGCCTTCAGACAAACGCCGCGACAACGGCGGTGCACTCATCCTCTACATAAAAAACGCCCGCTTCTTCTGCAAGGCGGCGGGACTCGGGGTTCACGATCCCGCTTTGCAGCCAGATGCAACGCGGCTTTGGCGAACGGTTCAGCGCGTCGCGAACGATCTCCGGCGTATCGGCGCTGCGCCGAAAAATATCGACCACATCGATATCGATCTCCGCTGGAATGCTCGAAACGGTCGGATAGACGGTCAGCCCATTCCATTCGACCAGGGTGGGATTAACGGGAACGATCCTATAGCCACGATGCTGAAGTTGCAGGGCAACGCTATAACTCGGTCGATCGAGTTTATGACTCAAGCCTGCAATCGCAATCGTTTTTGCCTTGCGCAGGACCTCGACGCTCGTCATCGAACGGGAACCGAATGTTGCGCCGCCGCATGGAACTGCTCGACGAGCAGCGGCCGGTTGACGGCATCGGCCACACGCACGAGCTCGCCCATCATTTCCTCGAAGAGTTCGAAGGTCAGGCTCTGGGCCCCGTCCGAAAGGGCGCGGTCGGGGTCGGGATGAACTTCGACCATGACCCCATCGGCGCCCACCGCAATAGCGGCACGCGCGATGCTCGAAACAAATTCTCGCCGGCCGGTGCCATGCGAAGGATCAACAATAACGGGAAGATGTGAAAGCTTTTTTACGACCGGGACGGCACCGAGATCGGGCGTGAACCGGAGCGATGTCTCGAAGGAACGAATTCCACGCTCGCAAAGGACCACTTTATCGTTACCGCCCGCAAGAATATATTCGGCGGCCATAAGCCACTCCTCGATCGTCGCGCCGGCGCCGCGCTTGAGCATGGCCGGCTTGCGAATATTACCGATCTGACGCAGCAGTGGATAATTCTGCATGTTGCGCGAACCGATCTGTACGATATCGGTGAATTCGGCAATGGCCGGAACATGTGCCGGCTCCATCACCTCGCTCACGATAAAAAGGCCGAATTCTTCGCTAACTTTCTTTAGCAATTCGAGTCCATCGAAACCGAGCCCTTGAAACGAATAGGGTGAGGTGCGAGGCTTGAATGCGCCGCCGCGAATGAACCGAACGCCGGCCTTGCGAATGCATTCGGCCGTGCGGCGAAGTTGATCTTCGGACTCGACGGAGCACGGCCCGGCAATAACGATTGATGGCGCATTGCCGCCAATGCAGGTGCCGTCCGGCATCTTGATTACCGTGTCTTCGACGTGAGACGTCCGGGCGCTCAAACGATAGGGTGTCGAAACGCGGACCACTTCCTGTACGCCCGACATCGCCGAAAGCGATGCAATGTCATAGCCGCCATTGGAACCGACAATCCCGATAACGGTCTGTTCGTGACCGTCCATTCGTTCGGCAAGAATTCCGCGGCTGGCGAGGTATTTTGTGAGATGTTCGATCTGCGGCTCGCTTGCGCCGCGCTGCATAACAATAATCATTTCAAACGGGCCGGAATGCGCTTCCGGAATCACGGCCCTCAACAGGGATTGAACACGGATTGTGCCGAACGGCACTCAAAACACGATCGGAAAATAGAGCGACAGAAAGGCAACGTAAACGAAAGAAAATAAAAATGCCTCACCCCCAGGGAAAGCAAGCGTGCAATTCGCAACCCCAAGGCACTTGGTGAGGCACTCTTTAAGGCACACTGAAGCCGTCATCATCAAAAGCTTCAGGCACCCAAAATCAGGATAAGATCTCGGTCAGTTAATAATTTTTTGACGGTCCGAAGAAAGACAACGCGAATAAACCATAACCCGCAGTTTAAAAACCCAATTTTCAAAAAGAAGAAATCCCTTAAAAATGACTTTTTGAGGTTTTTTTAAAAATTCATCGAATGGGAAAAATTCATTATTTTATGCACCCTAACTCATATGCGACCTAACTGCACCCAACTCGTATGCGACCTAACTCGGTATTTTCGCAGTCCGGATTACGGTCGTGCGGCGGGGTTCTCGATATAAGCCCGATTCTGAAAGCTTATTTTTGAGCGATTCCGAAAAAATGAGCTTTTGTTTGATCGCCGTTTGCTCCAGTACCGGGACCAGTGGAACAGAGTCGATCTGGCTCGCCGCACGGATGTCTTCCTCGAAACCGAGATTGATAAGATGGCGGCCATGGTCCGATTCCACGAGCGTTCGGTAAATATCCGACCCATATTCACGATAAATCGAGAGCGCCGCGCGAGCACTGTCCGAAAGATGCTCGGCCGGATCGCCACCCACGCGAGCTAAAAGCCGCGTAATGAGAAGGCCCGCGCAGGTCGCATCTTCAAGCGAAAAATCTTCTTCGCGGCCGCTGCAAATAATGATGAGATGTTCCGAAGCGATATTCTCTATTTCGCTGAGGGCCTCGATCGTCGCAGAAAGATTGACGAAACTCGAAACGAAGCACTCGCGCGCATATTTCGCTTTCGTCAACGCGACCGCGCCGTTCGTCGTGGTTAAAATAAGTGCTTTTCCTCGAACGGCCTCTTCCGTATATTCGAACGGAGAATTTCCGAGTTTGAAACCCTCGATCCGCTTGCCGCCCCGTTCGCCGCAGAGCACCGTGGAGGTCGAGTGAAGATTACCGACGATCTTCATCGCCTGTTCGACGCTCGCAACAGGGATGATCTCCCGTGCGCCGGCGAGCATCGCGTACGTGATCGTCGTCGATGCGCGGAGCACATCGACCATGACCACGATCTTATCGCGCAACTCGAGTTCGTCGAGGTGGTTGGGGCTGTAATAGACAGTTATTTGCACGGCGTAGTTTGGAGCCAAGAAATGGGAGTAAGGCTCGGCAACATCGGCGAGGATACTCCCGGAAAAAGAGAATTCCAGTTATACTCTCATTTGAGAGCATTTTGCGCTCTCTATCTGGAGCGACGATGAGGAGAACCCCAAAACCTCCGGAAATTCTCCCAGCGGAGTTCGGAAAGTTTTTTGGAATACGGAACTAACACATCGTTCGGAATTTCACTCCGGCATTGGCTTTTCCCGCGACATAAATAAACGCCACCTGAATAGTTCAGTCAGGACATTACATCAAGTGCAGGATCGTCCCCGTTCGTTCTGAAGAATCCACCATTCCGATAGAGATGGGGTTTGCCAATGCCTTCTTCACCCCAATACGCCGCGAGTTAGAAAAAAGGTTCCTCGACGGAATCCATTCGCGATCGACCGGCATATTTTGTTTGCATTTTTGGTGATCCAGCCTTTTTCCTAAAGCAGCATTTCCTTTGAATTTGGCGACCAAACAGCGACGAATAGGGATGATAGAAAGCTCGAAAACACCGGAACCCTCTCGGGCGCGCCGGCATTTATTCGCCGCTTCCTTAGCTCAGTTGGTAGAGCAACTGACTCTTAATCAGTGGGTCGCCGGTTCGAGCCCGGCAGGAAGCACAGAAAACGTCTTAGTCCTTATTCCTTAGAGTGCCGCTTTTTGCCACCGCTCCATCCATGGACCGGTTACTTTCGAGTCCGATTCCGTAATCGGCCGCTCTTTTTCGGCAAGGACGTCGTGCAGCCCGACCTGGCGGCTTTGCGTAGCCCATGCTTCCCAATTCGGCCGGTAATTCGGGTTGCTCGCCGTCCGCATCAGGATCGGCTCCTTGATCCCCTCCATTCCACTCGGTTCATTCGGACGCTGCCATCGCAAGTCGATCGACCAGCGAATAATGTCCGAATAATTTTCCGTGCTTCGGTGTGGAATTAGATTATTTAAGAGGAGGACAGAGCCTTTGTTCATCGTACAGGTCACGATCTCCCCCTTTGGAAGATCGCGCTCGTCGATATAAAGATACCACGAGTCTTTATGGCCGCGCGTATTTTCGAGTTTGTGTGAATATACCCTGGGAGGGATATGCCCGCCGCGAACGACCTGCATACAGCCGTTGACTTCATTGGCATCGACCAGTGGGATCCAGGCCGTCGGCTGGAACGTAAATTCGGAGCCTTTCGCGAGATAGGCGGTGTCCTGATGCCACGGCACGGTCGCGAGCGGATTGTGCGGCGTTTTCGAGCGAAGGTTCCAAACGGGATGGCCCGCGATCTCCGGACCCAAGATTTGCTCCATGATGTCGAGCAGTTTATCGCTCGCCCACAAATCGGCGAAGGCCTTTGGCAGCACACCGCCCGTATGAATGAGCGTTGCCGCGCCCGGAAAGGCTTGCTCTAATTTCGTAAGTTGTGTCAAAAATCCTTCCCGCTCGAAACGGTCCTCGATCTTGCCGCTTTCGTAAAGCCGGCGTGCGAGCGCATCGACGTTTTCATCGATCGCATCGATCGAAGGCCCCAGTTCTGCGGCGCTGAATAAATCGCGCACAACGAGAAAACCGTCGTCACGATACTGCTCAAGTTCCGGGTCCGTCAACATCAGGTGTAACTGCCTATAAAAGCTCTTGTGAAAAGGAAAAATTCGCAAACTAAAGTTCGCGCCATGTGCTTTAGATGGCCTTATGGTCATTCGCCGCCTTACTCTTACAGGCCTTGTTATCCTTCTGGCCAAGCTCCCGCTCTTTGCACACGGAACGATGACCTATACCGTCGATCTGCGCGATACGAAATCACACACCGTGCATGTGACGATGAAGCCCTCGGGTTTTTCGGCAAAAACCGCGCACTACCAAATGCCCGTGTGGGCACCGGGGGCCTATAGCGTGACCCATTATGGAAAGTATATCGCGAATTTCAAGGCGTATAATAAATACGATCACATACTCGCCGTAACGCGCGTGAGCGACGACCGGTGGGACATTGCAAGCGGGCAATCCGTAAAAAAAATAGAATACGATGTTCTTGATTCGCACAAGGACACGACGAGTCTTTACTTCGCGATGGCGAATATCGATACGTCCATTTTTTTTGCGAATGCGACCGCGCTCTTCGGATATTACGACGACGATAAAAATGCTTCGGCACAGGTCCGTTATGAACTTCCGGAACTCTGGAAACTGAGCTGCCCGCTCGATCCTGGAAAAGATCCCGACGTGATCGATCCCGCGGGTGCCGCGCTTACTCGGAATTTCGTTGCGAACAATTACGACGTGCTGGCCGACGCCCCCGTGCTCGCCGCTCCAACTTCCGTTCCCGCAACCAACGCTCCCTACGAAATGGGAGCTCATCCCTTTCGTATGATCGCGTCTTCATTCCATGAGGGCCCCGCCGATTACGACGTTGCCGTGGTGACCGATGGCCCGTGGTCGAGCGAGAAAATGGACTCCCTCACGTATTATCTTGACAGGATCGTCCATGCCGAGACCGATTTTTTTCACGACGTACCGTTCAGGCATTATACGTTCGAGATCGTCGCACCGACGCTTTCGCGCATGCCGAGCTTTGCGCAGGGCGCGCTGGAGCATGCGAACGCGAGCGATTACCTCGTCGCCGATTTCGGCTGGCCGATGTTCAAAGGATATTTCTTAAGCACATTCTCACACGAGTTTTTTCATCTTTGGAATGTCAAGCGGATCCATTCCAATCTCCTGGGGCCGTTCGATTACACCCAGCGCGTCATGACAACGAGCCTCTGGATGGCCGAGGGGATCACCGAATACTACGCCCACACGCTCTTATCACGCTATGGGATCATTTCCCCGGCCCGCTTTTATTCGGACGTCGAGGAGTGGAGACGGGAGATGGAAATGGCCCCCCCATCGGCAAATGCAAAATCGCTCGAAGAGCTTTCGATCGACGAGAGTATCTTCGATATGGGAGAAGCCACCCTTTTTTATTCGCGCGGGCCGCTCGTTGCAATGATGCTCGATATCGAGATCCGTACCCGCACGGGTAACAAGAAATCGCTCGATGACGTGATGCTCGCTCTCAACAACGATGCAAAACATGGAAAGACCTTCCGCGAAGAAGACCTGATCAAAAAAGTCGAAGCATATGCCGGGATCGATCTTACTGATTTTTATAATAAATATATTCACGGCACCGACTCGCTGCCACTGGACGATTATTTAGCGAAAATGGGAATTCTTGCAAACAATGTCCCAGTGCCGGAACCGCATCCGCCCATGATGATACATTCGGCGAGCGATAGTACGTGGGTTATTACTTCACTCGATAGTACCAGTACTTTTGCCACATCCGGACTAAAGATTGGCGATCGGCTGAATAAAGTCAATGGTGAAAAAATAACGAAAGAAAATGTCATGGACGTTCTCTTCAACCAGGATACGATCCACCTCACGATCGATAGAGATGGCCGGACGTCAGAAGTCGTCGTGAAACCGCGTCCGCTAATAACTTCGATGCACTCGGAGTCGGGTCCTGTAACGATCGATCCCAACGCGTCGCCGCTTGCGGCTGCAATTCGGAAAGGAATTGTCGGCTCAGAATGAAATCGCTGCTACGTTTACTTCCCTATTTCGCGCGCTATAAAAAAATGTTCGTGCGCGGATCGGTCCTCGTCGTTTTTTCTTCGGCGGCGCAGGTCTTCTGGCCCCATTTCCTGGGCAGCGCGATCGACTCGATCAAGAACGGCACGGCAACCGCCGGCTCGCTCCTGCTCGATGCGGTTGCCATCGTGTTCCTTTCGTTCGTGAGCGGATTCCTCTATTACCTCGTCCGGCAAAACATCATTGTTGCAAGCCGGCTCATCGAGTACGATCTTCGGAACGATCTCCTTGCGCACGTCGAACGGCTTTCCACGCGGTTCTTCCAGACGACGCCGCAGGGGGAACTCATGGCGTATGCGACCAACGATATCGACGCGGTCCGCTACTTCATCGGTCCTTCCGTCATGTATTCGGCCGACACCGTTACGACGTTCCTGGCCGCCTTCGGCGTGATGCTCGCGATCTCGCCCACGCTTGCGCTGGCCACGGTCCTTCCGCTTCCGCTCATGTCGCTGGCGGTTTATTTCATCGGTAAAAAAGTCCATCCTCTCTTCGATGCCGTGCAGGCGCACTTTGCGACGATGACTGGCCGCACGACCGAAAGCATCTCCGGCATTCGCGTCATTCGCGCCTACGTTCGCGAAGCTTACGAGACGTCGATCTTTAATTCCCTTGCGAAAGGATATTTCGACAAGAACATGCGGCTCGCGAAAACACAGGGACTTATGCAGCCGGTGATTTTCGCCTTCATGGGACTCTCGACCGTCATCCTGCTCCTCTTCGGAGGCAAACTGATTATCGACCATCGTCTTACGATCGGCGATCTCTCGATGTTCATCGTGTACCTCGGGATGCTGACCTGGCCCTTCATCGCGCTGGGGTGGGTAACGAATATGGTCCAGCGCGGCGCGGCCAGCATGGCGCGGCTGATTAAACTGTTCGAGACCGAACCCGAAATAAAAAATTCCGAGCGGACAAACTGGCAGATCACTTCGATCCGCGGCGAGATCGAGTTCCACAACGTTTCCTTCCGCTATCGGCCGGAGTTGGAACCGGTGCTCCGGAATATCTCGCTCCGCATCGAAGAAGGGGCGACGCTCGCCATTATTGGCCGCACCGGTTCCGGAAAGACCTCCTTCGTGAACCTGATCGCCCGGCTCTACGATGTCACCGAAGGCTCGATCACGATCGACAGACACGACCTGCGGACCATCCCGCTCGAAGTGTTACGTTCGAACATCGGGTTCGTGACGCAGGAACCGTTCCTCTTCTCCGAGACGATCAACGAGAACATCGCCTTTGGCACGCGCGCCGCTGCGCGACTGGAACGGGAAGAGCGCCTCCTCGGTGCAACCCCGGGCACGAACGGCGCCGCTCACGTGGCACCGCTGATGCCGGTCGGCATCGAAGATGCGGCTCGGTCCGCCGATATTTACGACAATGTTATGGAGTTCCCGGAACGGTTCGAGACTATGATCGGCGAGCGCGGCATCACCCTTTCCGGCGGGCAAAAGCAACGCACGGCTATCGCTCGCGCGATCGCGCGAAACCCACGGATCCTCGTCTTTGACGATGCCATGTCCGCCGTCGACACCGCGACCGAGGAACGAATTCTTTCCAACCTCCGGAAGGACCCTTCCCCTCGCACGACGATCCTGATCAGCCATCGCACATCGACCGCTCGGGAAGCGGACCTCATCATCGTACTCGATCGCGGCCGCATCGTCGAACGCGGGACGCATCAGGAATTGCTTGCGGCCGAAGGGTCTTACTACGATCTCTATCGCAGACAACTCCTCGAAGAATCGCTCGACCGGGCCTAACCGATTTTCTTTAAATACCCTCCGGGATTGAACGTCATCAGTAATTTCTCCATCGAGCGATCGATGGAAAATTCGGAGTGCGTCTGAAGGAAGTCCTGGATCGCTTCCATCGGCCCGGGGCCCGACTCGGGTAACACCGGGTTCCCGTTAATGTTCGTATCTTCGACGATCAGATAGTTTCCTTCGGTCACGAGCGGTCCGTAGTATTCCATTTCCCTGCGGACATGGTCTCGGCGGTGGTCCGAATCCAGGATGACAAGCACTGATTGTTTCCCCTTCGCACGCTCCCGAACACGGGCAAGGATAGAGTCGTCCGTCGAGGAACCGTGCAAATACGTAATGCGAGGATGCGCCGGCCGGCCGGTGTGTTCTTCGATATCGATCGTGAGGACTTCGCCGGTCCCCACCAGTTCGCACATCGACGCGAGAAAGTGCGCCGTGCCGCCCTGATACGTTCCTGTCTCGACGATCAACTCGGGTTTTCGCGAAAAAATAAGTTCCTGATAGAGCCAGAGGTCGAGCGGGCATTTCAGCACCCGGACTCCCATCCACCAGGTATCGCTCCAGGTCCTTCCGGCCACACTGGAATAATAATAGAGCTTGTGGAACTCACGGATAACGTCCCGTTCCCGTTTCGGGCCAATATAGAGGCGGTGCAGGATCTGCCGCTGCGCCAACACGACCTTATCCCGCAGGAAATGTAGGATCCCCATGCTATTTTGAACGTTTTGAAGATCGCTCCTCGAGTGCGACCATCGCATCGAGCGCTTTGCGAACGCGGCGCGCGCGCGACTCCGGGTTTTTATAATAGGCCATGCCCCACAAGTGCCCGCGCCGCCCAGAGCGGGACATTCGCTCCCATCCGCGCCGCGCTTTTGGGTTCCGGGCGAACTCGGCTTCTAAGATCGGAGGTGGCGTTGTTTCTCCGTCCCGCATCTCCATCAGGATCAGCGCTAATTCCTCGACTCTTTTTTTTCGGGTCGGCTCGGTCTTCGCCTGCGCGATGAAGTCCGAAAAATATTTCTTCATGGAGTACGTGAAGCTGTTATAATACGCCAGAAGGCCCGCTTCACCGGCGAGAACTTTTTTTAATGCCGGGGGGATCGAGACCCGTCGTTCCGCCGTATCGAGTTCGAGCACAATCTCGACCGGTGCGCCCAGTTCCGTTGCTCCCGCGCCGCGCTGCATAGCCTTATTCATCAGCAAATAGTGGGGTCCGTTCTTTCGCGGAAACAGGGACGTTCGAAAAGCAAACCCGTTTACGGTTCCCTTTACCGGCGCCGTCGCTCCGTTCCCGAACGCTTTTTTCACGTCGAAGGGAACGTCCACCACGCGCCATCCCAGGTTTCCTTCGAGCCGTTCCAGGCGTCCTTTGAATCGTTTCGTCATCGCCACGCGCGTCCATCAACCTCCGACCAGCCGTAACCAATAAAACGCCGCCAGGATGAGCGCATGGCGGATCGCGCCGGAACGGATCAATGTCTCGACCTCGGAGCGTGGAACCAATCGGACCGCAATATTTTCCATCTCGTCGAAGCTCGGCGTGGCCGAACGCCGCACGTTCGTAATAAGGAACGTATAGGAAGTGTTGGACATCAGCGCCGTATTCGGCGAGACGGTGCCAAGCTCTCGAATCTCGGTTGCGCTCGTGGGTTCGTAGCCGGTCTCTTCCCGCAGTTCACGGACCGCGGCGTCGCGCGGCGGCTCACCCGATTCGATGATGCCGCTCGGGATTTCAAGTTCCACTCGTTCGGTGCCATGCCGAAACTCTTCCGTCAGCACGATCTCGCCCGCACTCGTGATGGCAATGACGTTCACCCAGTCCGGGGGGTGCAAAATATAAAAGGGCGCCCGCTTGCCCGTGCCTTCTTCCTCGCGGTCGTGTTCTTCAACCGTCAGGAACTTGTTCTTAACGAGAACTTTGGTCGCAAGCGTTTTCCAGAGTGGGACGTTCATGTACAATAACTTACGAGTATTTCAGGACGATCCGCTGGATCGAGTTGGCGACATTTTCGCATTTGTCGATCGCCTCTTCGATGTCGGACAAAATTTCTTTCAGTTTGATCAGTTCGATGGGGTCGGAGCAGTCCTGGAACAGCCGGGCGACCGCATTATGATAAATGTCATCGCCGGCATTTTCGATCGTGTGCACGTCCTCGCACACGCGGAGCAATTCCTTCGTATCCCTCATATCGCGTAATTTCGGAACGGCGGCCGCTAACTGTTCGACCGCGCGGACGAGCGTATCGGTCAGGTCGCGAAATTCGGGTGGGAACTCGGTTACATTATAGAGGCTAGTGCGGAGCGCCACATCTTCGATAAGGTCCAGGACATCGTCGATTTCGCTCGTCAGCGTATAAATATCCTCTCGATTGATCGATGGAACGAATTGTCGAGAGAGCCCTGCAAAAATATTGTGGGTGATCTCATCGCCTCGATGTTCGGCATCCTCGATCCGAGTAATAAGGATTTTTCGCTCGGCGGTGGAACGCGCGTCCAGCAGGGCGCGTAAGTTTCGCGCCGCTTCCTGAATATTCGCGATGTTGCCGGTGAACAGCTGAAAGTATTGGTTCTCTCGCGGAAGCAGCCGGCGAACGAAAGAGGAAAATCCCATGCAATTGGAAGGAGTCTTCAGATGGTATAAACGCGGACACGCGCCGAGCCGTTCGAAACTGCGATCCCGGGACAGCGTATAATCTCGCATGTCCGCGCGTTCCACCGAACGATTCTCTTCGCGTGTCGAGGCGTACCTAAAATACCGCCCGCACTATCCGAGCGCGGTCATCGAAACGCTCCGCGAAGCCACCGGCCTCGCTTCCAACCATATCGTCGCCGATATCGGGTCGGGGACCGGGTTTTCGGCGGAACTCTTTTTAGCGAACGGGAACCTCGTTTACGGTGTCGAGCCGAACGCTCCCATGCGGCAGGCCGGCGAACGCTATCTTGCCACCTGGAAAAATTTCCGCAGTATCGACGGCACCGCCGAAGCAACGACACTCGCCGATCGCTCCGTCGATTATGTCGTTGCGGGCCAGGCGTTCCATTGGTTTAACCTGGATGAAGCGCACCGGGAGTTCAAGCGGATCTTACGACCTCGAGGATGGATGATCATCCTGTGGAACGATCGCCAAACGGATTCCACACCGTTCTTAAAGGAGTACGAGAAGCTGTTGCTCGACTTCGGCACCGATTATGTGCTCGTCAATCATCGCAATTTTGAATTGCGGTCCTCGCCGGACTCGAACATTACCAACTCGAATGCCCGCCGCACGCAAGATTTTTTCCACGGCAGCAAGATCCATGAATTTCATTTTGAGAATATCCAATGTTTCGATTATGAAGGGGTCAAAGGAAGGCTTCTCTCTTCTTCCTACGTACCTGACGCTAGCGATCCGAACCACGATGCCATGCTGGCACGGTTGAAAGAAATTTTTGACCGTCACGCCGATCGTGGCAACGTCGAAATGCGCTATACCACGCTCCTATACGCTGGCCAACTTTAAGCGAGACCCTGCGCCGATCATTTTTTTAGGCGGGACATCCTGCGCCAAATCCTTGTTTAATGTACATGGAGAGTGAGAATTTTCCCGAGGCCCCGGCAGAGCTTGTCCGCGTAAAACTCCTGGAAACGGACATGACGTACGACGCCATCAAGTCCGCGATCTACGCGCAGTCGCGGTATTTATTCGAAAAGCATGAGCCGCTCTCGAAACTCCTGCTTTCGAAGGACCTCTATGAAATTTTGAACCGACGGCTCGTGTTTAAGACCGCCGCACATAAGGGACCTCCCCATTTTATTACCCCGTACGGCAATCTCGAAGTCGAGGTGATGGGCGACGACCTGAATGAGCCGCTATCGTTTATCATCAGTGCTTAAGGAGTCCATAACCCTAAGTCCTGAGCGATATTCGAATGAGTGATACTCGAAACAGTATCTTTTACCCGCAAGCGTCACTAAGGCAGGACATGCATGAGGCCTTGCATTTCGTAACCGATCCATGAACATTCTCGTTTGCGTCAGCCACGTTCCGGACACGACCACCCGCATCAATGTTGCCGGTGACGGTGTATCGATCGACGCCGCCGGCGTTAAATTTATCTTAAATCCCTACGACGAATTCGCCGTGGAAGAGGCGCTCCGACTTCGCGATAAACATAAAGGCGAAGCGACTGCGATCTCCGTCGGCCCGGATGCCTCCAAAGAAGCGATCCGGCAGGCGCTGGCCATGGGCGCCGATAAGGGAATTTTAATCAAAGGCGACAAAAAAGATTCCTGGCAGGTCGCGCAGATGCTCGCCGCCGCGATCCAGCCGCTGAAACCCGACCTGGTGCTCCTCGGCAAGCAGTCGATCGACTTCGACGGCATGGAGCTCGGCCCGATGCTTTCGGAACTCCTGGACCTTCCGTGCGCGACCGTCGCCGTGGGACTCACGATCGACGGAACGAAAGCTACGGTCGAAAAGGAAGTCGAAGGCGGCCGCGAAACGATCGAACTCGAATTGCCGGCGATCGTGGCCGCGCAGAAAGGGTTGAACGATCCACGGTATCCTTCACTGCCGAACATCATGAAGGCCAAGCAGAAGCCGATCCAGGAGATCGTGGGAACTCCGGGCGCGGTACGGACGGAAGTCGTGAACATGACCAAGCCCGATAAAAAACGGGCGAATAAGATCATCAAGTCCGATGGCAATGCCGTTAACGCCGCGCACGAACTTGCCCGGCTCCTCCACGAAGAAGCAAAAGTGATATAAATCCTGCTTTTTTAAAGCCGGAGTCCTCAGAATTTTACTGGCGAAAAACATGGGACTCGAGGCAAAATCTACGAATCTATGAACATCCTGGTATTTCTCGAAGAACGGAACGGACAAATCCGTAAACCCTCGCTCGAAGCGATCACGGCGGCGAACCAGTTAGGCGGGAACGTATCGGCCGCGATCGTTGCGGCCGATCCCGCCTCACTCGCCGAACGCGCGAAATCGCTCGCGGTGAGCACCGTTTACACTGCGAGCGATGCCCGACTCGCACATTATTCTTCCCGTGCGACGGCCCGTGCGCTCGCCGAGATCGCAAGGCAGGCGAAGGCGGACGTTATCCTCATCGGCGGCACCGGACGCGGCAAGGACCTTGCTCCGCGGGTGGCGGTGAGGCTCGAAGCCGGTTACGTCCCCGATGTCACGGCCTTTTCGAACGCAGGGGAACTTCTTGCCACGCACCCCGTCTATGCCGGCAAAGCGCAGATGACGCTGCGCGTGACGACGCCCATAAAAGTATATTCCACGCGACCGAATCTCTGGAAGGCCTCGAACGAAGCGCCGGCAAGCTCGCCGGCCGTGCAAACGATTAACGTTGCATTCGAGGAGACCGACTTTAGAGAAAAGACAAAAGATCTCACTCTTTCGCAGGGCAAGCTCGATGTCGCGGAAGCAGAAATTATCGTTTCCGGCGGTCGGGGGCTGCGCGGACCCGAGAACTGGGCGCTCATCGAAAATCTCGCTCAAGCCTTTGGCGGCGCGACAGGGGCCTCGCGTGCAGTGGTCGATGCCGGGTGGCGGCCGCATGCCGAACAAGTCGGCCAGACCGGGAAAACGGTCTCTCCCACGCTCTATGTTGCTGTCGGAATTTCCGGCGCGGTCCAGCATCTGGCCGGTATGTCGAGTTCCAAAACGATCGTCGCCATTAATAAGGACGAAAACGCGCCGATCTTTTCAGTCGTCGATTACGGTGTGGTCGGCGATGCCTTCGAAATCCTTCCGGCGCTTACGGACGAAGTGAAAAAGCTGCGAGCGCATTAGGTAGCACCGGCTCCTGAAACGTATTTCTGTGGGGCCCGTCTGTTTCCTCAATACTTTTCTTATTTTCACGTGAGTGGTATTTCACGAACACCGCTTGGCGGACTGCGTTGTATTCTCTGTCGCTCGAACGCGGCAAGGAAATTATGGATACCACACAACACAAAAAAACCTTCTATCAAAATTTATTCTTAAAGAAAAGATTTTTCTTTGCGGCCCTCCCGATTCTTATCGTGACCGCAACTCTGGCCCTGGAAATAAATTCCACTCCTGAGGTCCTGAATACTTCTCTCATAAATAATTCTACCGCGGGTGACGCCGAGCGGACCGCGCCGGAAACCTACGCGCCGTTCGTCGCCAGTGCGGTTTCCATGGCCGATTCCGTTCCACAAACGAAGGACGGAATTGCTATCACCACCCGGCGCGATGCTCCGAACCAGGAGATCGGGATTTCCGTGAACTCCGAAGTGACGCTCACCGATCAGCTCGCTGCGGTAGGAAAAGCGTTTGGGAAGTATTTAGAAGCGCACGATGCCTGGGCCGTCATTACGAGCGGTAAACGGACGAGCGAGGGACAACTCGATATTATCAAAGAGCGGATCGTCGAACGCGGAGCCGAAGCTAAGTTCCCGAACCTCGAGGACGCTTCGGTCGCCGACTGGAAGACGTGGCTCAAAGCATGGCAGTGGCTGAGACGCCGACATGTGCCTGTGAATGCGCCCGCCGCCGTGCCGGGCGCGGATGTTCGAACTTCGATGCACCTCGAGGGCCGAGCGATGGACCTTATCTCCGACAATCTCGATCACCTGCGCGGCATGCTCGCCGATTTTTCACGCTCGAAATTTGCGCGCAATGCACCTTTGCATATCACCGCAATCGTCCGCGAACCCGGCTGTGTGCATATCAATCTGGCGTAATGCAGCCTTAATCTGACATTCGATATCGTATTTGCGGCAACGCTTCTTTATCGGCGCGTGAATTGCCTTTCCATTCGGCATGAAAGAGAATGGAAAGGCGCAAACGGCGCAAATTACGGAAGCGGTGTCGGAGTCGGTGGGCAGTCCGACAAAAGGAAGCGAAACGTCCTCGGCGCAATCGGTCCTGATGACGATCTTATTGCACAAGATCGAGTCAGGTGAACTCGATTTGCGCACGTTACTGACTCGGTTTCATTCGAGCGGACTTGCCCAAAAAGCGCAAAGCTGGGTAAAAAATGGAGAGAACGAAGCGCTTGCAGCCCATGAAGTCGAGCAAGTTCTGGGACCAAAGGACCTCGAGCGAATTTCGAGTGAAGCCGGAATTCCTGCGAATGAAGTATCTATCGAACTGGCAGAACTTCTGCCAAAAATGGTCGATCAGTTTAGTCCTGAAGGCCGGCTGCCCGAGAATATTACAATTTCGGAAGCTGCAAGCCTTTTAAAATCTAAAATTTAGAGTCGAAAGGAGAGCTTTCGAAATTTTTACGATCCGAGCGAAGACCGGTCCTCCGGTTTTTCGGGCTCGGCTTCGCGTCGAATGCCGTCGTCATCGCCGTTTCCGAAGCCCTGTCCGTAAAATGGACTTTGGTCCGCAATTTCACTCTCTTCGTCTACTCCGGCCGGTTCCTCCCGAAAACGACTCTTGGAATCCAAAATATCTTCTTCTTCGACAACCGGACCCTCTTCACCGGGTTCTTCCGTGTCGACGACTTCTGCCCCGCGTTCCACCAGAAAGCGTGATTGGTTCAATTCGTCTTCCTGATCGTTATTGATTCTTGTTTTTTCGCCCATAATAATAGGAATTCAGTTAGTGATGAGAAAAATAGGACAAGTTGAGTGCCGAAAGCAACGGGGATGGGAAATCATTTGATTCAAGCAGAAATTAGGTTTTTAAACTTAATCCCCGTACGATCGCCCGTTAAAATTTTAGCAGCGTAACCCATTTTTCATAAAGTTCGCTCGTGGCGCGGACGTCCCGCATGCAGTATTCGGCGATTTCCCGGACGCGCCCCTGCGCGAAAAAATAAGGGACTTTATCGCCGGCGATCGTCTCGGATTTCGGTGAAGCAATACCGAACGACTTTGTATAGAAATCGAGATTGAATTTTCGCGTAGCGCCTGCCTTTTCGAATCCGCCGCTAAAACAGAGCTTGTCCTGGAGATCGATGTGGTCGATCCCACTGTAACGGTCCTTCGAATTCCCGCCGATCCGGAATTCCCAGCGTGTGCCGTGCATCATATTCACCGACGGACGAATTCCAAGCACGGCACTGCGGAGCATTAAGAATGGACAGTCGAAATTGCGTCCATTGAACGTCACGACGGCTTGAAATTTATCGACAATTCCGTTCCAGAAATGCTGTAGGAGATCACGTTCGTCCGAAAATGCTTTGTATCGAACAGTTATTCCGTTTTCTTCCACGACGTCTTCGGACTCGGACTTCGCAAGGTAGAGCGCGCTGCCCTTGCGGGTTTCATGGATAAACGTCCCGATGCAGACGACCTGGCCCGTCAACGGATTCAGCCCGCCCCAGCTTTTCCGAAGCTCTTTTTCTTCGTCGGACGCGGCCCCGCGGAGCAGATATTCCTTTTGGACGTCGTCAAACGCGGTTTCGAACTCCAGAGGAACGGTCTCAATATCGAAAATCAAGGTATTCATGCCGAGTGGATGAGTACGGAACGGAGATAAAAATGGTTCACGGAGATTCTGTTAGGCCGAAATCTTGTTTTTAACAGGTGCAACGCACACGAGGGATCTCGAATTCGACCGCTCATATGGGCCATAAAATCATTTTCTCCATCGGGCATTCTAACCGGACGATCGAGGCATTTATCGATCTCCTTCTGGAAAACAAGATCGAATTGCTGGTCGATGTTCGTACGATCCCGATGTCCCGCCATAATCCGCAATTCAATAAAGAGGCGTTACGGACTTCACTTCGGCATCACGAGATCGAATACACTCAACTCCTGGCGTTAGGCGGCCGGCGAGGGCGTTCCAATAAGAACTCCCATAATACAGCGTGGGAGCATTCGAGCTTCCGAAACTATGCCGATTATGCGGAAACGGAGCCCTTCCAATCAGGGCTCGAGGAACTGATGGCCTTAGCCCGTAATAAACGGACCGCCTATATGTGCGCGGAGGTGGTCTGGTGGCGCTGCCACCGCAGAATTATTACCGATTATCTTCTTTCCCGAGGCTGGACGGTCCGGCACATTATGGCTCCCGGAAAAACGCAGGAAGCAGAGATGAACGATAATGCCATCCCCCAGGAGGACGGTCGTATCATCTATCCAGCATCGCAGCAGGAACTTTCATTGTAGGTCATTCAAGAACGTTCGCGTGAGCGTTCAAAGAAGGTAACCTTCTTCTTCTTCATCCTCGCTCTCATCTTCGGCATCGACGCCTTTTTCGGATATCGCATCGGTAGAAATAATGGCATTATACCTCGGGTCGGTGAACTGCGGAGTGTCAAACGTGAAAAACCCTGTTATTTCTTCGTTGTCGTAGGCTTCTCGGATCCGATCGATCATAGCGAGCTTCTCTTCGCCGGACAGGACTTTTTCTGCCACCGCATAGACACGCGTCTCCTCGATCTCGACGTGCTCCCGATATAATTTTATAAGTTCCTTGCCGTTCGCGATGAACTGTGCATCTTCGACGGCGTGGGCGGCATGCGCCGATGCGAGTGCGGGCGCATCCGGTGACCGTGAAAGGAACTGCTGCCAGTCCCGGACCAGGGGTTCAATTTTTCGCATCATGACCTCATGGCCTTCCATGAGGAAGCGAATAGTCGAGTCCGGTTGTTGGAATCCCATGTGAGGTACGCGGCTCGCGACGACCGGGAAAAGAAATTCGTCCTCGTCCCGCTCGTGGCGCGGTGCGGACTTCTCAAAAAAATCGAAGACTTCTTTCCATTCAGGGCGTAACCCGAAGCTTTGAAAGACCCCCTGCTTTTCGGCATCGGAAAGCAATTCGTCGAGCAGGGCGCACGCCTGAAGGACCACTTTATGGGAATCGTGAAAGAAACGGACCCCATTCGAATAATTCTGGGGATCGGGGAGAGTCATGATCATAAAACGGTTTAGAACTTATAAATCATCCCATCTTTCGAACATCTTTTCATGCTTGAACTACGAATCAAACGCCTTGACCAGAACGATAACGATATTGCGCTTCCCCAATACGCAACGGATCATGCCGCAGGCATGGATTTGAGGATAAATCGCACGATCGAAATTGCACCCGGGGAAATCCTGATGGCACCGACCGGCATTGCGATGGAAATTCCGGAAGGATACGAAGGCCAGGTACGGCCACGAAGCGGACTTGCGGCAAAGCATGGCATCACGTGCCTGAATACGCCCGGGACGATCGATGCCGATTATCGCGGAGAGCTCAAAGTGATCCTCATCAATCATGGCAAGGAGCCCGTTCGCTTCGAGCGTGGGACCCGCATTGCCCAACTGGTGATCAGCAAGTATCAGAAAGTCTCCGTGCTCGAAGTCGAGGAATTGCAGGAATCGGTCCGAGCCGAAGGCGGCTTCGGGCATACCGGAACGCATTAACCGTATGGATTCGTCATTTTTATTTTTCTGATCTTTTTTATTTTTCGCTCCGTTGCCATTAGTTTCGAATAAAGTTACCACGATCGAGCGCCACATCATCGAGCAGCAGGAACGCTCGAATGGCGCCACCGGCGATTTTTCGGCCCTGTTACGCGACCTGACGCTGGCGTTTAAAATTATCAATCGCGAGGTCGGGCAGGCGGGGCTCGTCGATGCGCTCGGCGCGACGGGGAACGTTAATATTCAGGGCGAGATCGTCCAGAAACTCGACGCCTTCGCCAACACCGTGATCTATCGCGCGATGGACCACGGCGGGCACCTCTGCGGAATGGCCAGCGAAGAGGACGAGGGTATCCTCGAAATTCCGCCGCACTACAAACGTGGAAAGTACGTCCTTCTCTTCGATCCGTTGGACGGGTCCTCGAATATCGATGTCAACGTTTCGATTGGAACGATATTTTCGATCCTGCGACGCGTCACTCCCGGCGACGGGCCGGGAACCCTCCAGGACTTTTTACAGCCGGGGTTCAAACAGGTTGCCGCCGGATATACGATCTACGGCCCTTCCACGATGCTGGTCTATACGGCCGGGCGCGGGGTCTATGGATTTACGTACGATCCCTCGGTCGGCGAATTTATCCTTTCGCATGACGAGATTCGAATCCCGGAGCATGGAACGATCTATAGCGTCAATGAAGGGAATTATCACAAATGGGACGAGCGCGTGCAACGCTATATCGATTGGGCAAAATCGGACGACCCGGCGCACAACAAAAAAGCGTACAGCCTTCGCTATATTGGCTCCATGGTCGCCGACATTCACCGCACGCTGCTCTACGGAGGCGTTTTTCTCTATCCGGCAGATATAAAAAGTTACAAGGGCAAACTGCGATTATTATACGAAGCCAACCCGATGTCCTTCGTGGTCGAGCAGGCCGGCGGCAGAGCCCGCGATGGCGGCCAGCGCGTCCTCGAAATCATTCCAGAACAACTACACCAGCGTACCCCACTCATCGTCGGAAGCCCGAAGAACGTCGAAGAAGTCGAACGTTTTTTGACCCTGTAGCAACCTGTTCGTTGGGGGCGCTCCGGTTTATTGCCTTGAAATTCACGGTTTCGTAATCCGTCCAAAGGAAACTATTGACCCCCGTTGGCGTTAGAGAGCTTGACACTCATCGAGAACAGCCGAGGGATCAGGCCCGCTGACGCTGTAGCAACCGTTGAGAATGGGTTTTACCCAGCCTTTTTAGGCAAATTCTTAAGTCGAGGTGCTAACTCCTGCTGACATCGGACGATGTCGGAAAGATGAGCCGAAGGTGGCGCGCTATGTTAATAGCCGCCAAATGGATAACAAAAATATCCAGAAAAGACATAGACCTGCTGAAAGACGCAGGTCCTCCGGAGGGATGGTAGATCATCCGCGGAGCGTCATAAAGACCTATTCGGCATGAGCGCCTGCTTCGCGCACCCATGGTGCACTCAGCGTAACGCGCTCCTCTTTCCGGATAGGGCTTTTTGTTTTTAAAGCCCTGTATCCGGAAATTGCCTCATCCGTGGTCGCGACGTAACCGGTCACGACCACGCCCTGGACTGTCTCATGAGTGTCCCAAATCATTTCACTCATGCGACAAGAAACACGAACGATTGTAGCGACCACGCACACCGATCCGGCCTATGGGTCGATCGGGACCCCAATTTACCAGACCTCGAATTTTCGTTTTAAGAAACCGGGGGAATCCACCGGTTTCGATTACACCCGGAGCGGGAACCCTACGCGAGCCACGCTGGAAGACGTCCTTGCCGACTTAGAAGGTGGGGCGAAAGCCGTTGCCATCGCCACCGGCATGGCGGCTATTGCGACCGTCCTTTCGCACTTCGACCGCGGCGCCCATATAATTGCCACGCACGATTGCTACGGAGGCACGGCGCGTTTGCTTAGACTGCTGGAAACGCAGGGCAAACTCGAAGTTTCCTTCGTCGATCTGGGCGATCCTGTGGCCGTCCGGAACGAAATTCGCCCTGAGACCGCCTGCCTCTGGATCGAAACGCCGAGCAACCCGCTCCTGCAGGTCGTGGACGTTCGTGCGCTCGTCGCGCTCGCAAAAGTATATGGACTGCTGGTCGCCGTCGATAATACGTTCCTGTCCCCGTTCTTCTTTCGACCGCTGGAACTCGGAGCGGATGTCGTTGTCCATTCCACGACAAAATGGCTGAACGGCCATTCGGATGTCGTCGGAGGGGCGATCGTCGCACGGACCCGTGAACTCGGGGGGCGGTTCTATTATCTGGCGAATGCCCTCGGGACGACGACCGGCTCGTTCGATTCGTGGCTCGTGCTCCGCGGGATCAAGACGCTGGCCGTCCGCATGAAACAACACGAAGCCAACGCTCAGCAGGTCGCGGAATTTTTGTCTCAACATCCTGCCGTGAGCGAAGTCTATTATCCCGGCCTTCCGACGCATGCGACGCACGCGCTCGCCAAAGAACAATTCTCGGGATTTGGAGGCGTGATCAGTTTCCGAATTG
The DNA here is from genome assembly GCA_021324685.1 of Bacteroidota bacterium. Lineage (GTDB taxonomy): Bacteria > Bacteroidota > Ignavibacteria > Palsa-1295 > Palsa-1295 > PALSA-1295. Next base: position 48,527 of record JAJPIQ010000082.1, on the reverse strand, counting down.
CGAATGGAACGATCAACGAGGTCCTTGCCGGGACCAAAATATTTTCGCTTGCCGAATCGCTCGGAGGCGTAGAATCGCTCATCGAGCATCCTGCAACGATGAGCCACGCCTCGATGGCGCCCGAATTACGCGAACGCGCCGGTATCACGAACGATCTGATCCGAATCTCTATCGGGATCGAACACGCGGACGATCTCATCCAGGACCTTTCGAGTGCGCTGGGTCAGGCAACGCCTAAACTTCATTCCCAGAACGCATTCTCGTTTCGCGCAGAATGAATACCGGAAACGCGAAGTAAATATCTAAACTGCGAAATAAATATCGGAAACGCGAAATGAATACTCAAAAGAACTTTTTTCGGATCCCGGGTCCGTTTCCGCTCGACTCGGGAGCGGCACTGTCGGAAATAGAGATCGCCTATCATTCCTATGGAACGAAAAATGAAGCCGGAACCAATACGGTCCTCGTGCTCCATGCGCTTACCGGCTCCAGCGCCGCGCACGAATGGTGGAGCGGCCTGATCGGCAGCGGAGCATTACTCGATCCGGAACGCTACTTTATCGTTGCCCCGAACCTCCTCGGAAGCTGTTATGGCACGACCGGACCCGAGAGCCTGAATCCGCGGACCGGCCGGCCATACCTCGCCTCATTTCCGGAAATCACTCCTCGGGACATGGCCCGTGTCGTACTTCGATTGTTAGACGCCCTCCACATTGAAACGGTCCATCTTGCGATCGGCGGGTCGCTGGGCGGCATGGTCGTGCTCGAGCTGGCCTTGCTCGCGGGGGAACGTTTCGAGCGCATTGCCCCGATCGCCGTCTCCGCGGCGCATTCGGCGTGGAGGCTCGCTTTTAGTTCTACGGTCCGTAAGACGATCCTGGCGTTCGACCCCTCGCTCCAAAATCGCGAGCAACTGGTCCGTGGAATGAAGCTTGCGCGTCAGATCGCCATGGCGACCTATCGCTCCGCCGAAGAGTTCGACGCTCGGTTCGCGCGCCGCCGGAACGGGCCGCTCTTCGAAGTCGAATCGTATCTCGAACACCAGGGTGAAAAGATCGCGGCCCGGTTCTCCCCCTATTCGTATCTTACCATGACGCGTGCTATGGAACTTTACGATCTGGCACAAGGCCAGAGCGTGGAACGCGCCGCCCGAAGCCTGCACGGCCGTGCACTCTTTGTCGGAATCTCTTCGGACCTGTTATATCCTCCGCAGGAGATCGAGCACGTTGCTTCCCTGGTCCCCAACGCGGAGTACCGCACGCTCGAGGCCGTCCATGGCCATGATTCGTTCCTTGTCGACACGGGGGCACTCGCCACGCTCCTCCGGCCATTTTTAGAGTCGAGGACAAACACGCCGTCAAGGCCGGTCCGCATCCACCCTATCCTTTCCGAGCACAACATTTCCGAGGAGGCCGTAGCAGCATGACGACAGAAATCAGACCTCACTCGCTTTTCGCGCGACCGCAAAAGCACATTCGGAGGCTTCGAATCGCCCTCGCCGGTTTTGGCGTCGTGGGAACCGGAGTCTGGCAGGTGCTCACCGCAAAACGGCAGGAATTCCGCCGGCAATTTTCGACGGAAATCGAAATTGCCGGCATCGCCGTCCGCGACCTCGAAAAACCACGGGACGCCGAAGCTCCGGCCACGCTCTTTACGGACCGTCCCGAACAATTGCTGGAAGATGGTTCCATCGACGTCGTCCTCGAACTCATGGGCGGCCGGTACGAAGCCGCTTCGTTTATCGAACGCGCGCTCGAAGGCCGCAAACACGTGATCACGGCGAACAAGCTCGTGCTCGCGCACGAACTTCCGCGCCTTGCGACCGTCGCCGAACGGCACGGCGTGGAACTTCTCTACTCCGCTTCGGTCTGCGGAAGCGTTCCCGTCCTTGCCGCGCTGGACGAACTCCGGGAGCGCGATAACATTCGTTCCATTCGCGGGATCGTCAACGGTTCGACGAACTTTATCCTCACGCGCATGGCCGAACCAGGCACGAGCTATGAATCGGCCTGTGCCGAAGCCCGCGCGCGCGGATTCTTGGAAGCGGACCCGACGCTCGATGTCTCCGGTGCCGATGCCGCGCAAAAACTTTCGGTCCTCGCGTATCACGCGTTCCGCGAACATATTCCACCCATGGATATTATTACCGAAGGCATCGAGCGCATCACGGCGGAGGACATCGCGCTTGCGCGCGAGCACGGAGAGACGATCAAACTGATCGCCGGCGCTTCGAAACATCCGGAGACCGGAGCGGTCGAAGCCCGCGTCCGTCCGGAGCGGATTCCCGTTTCGCACCTTTTTGCTCATACTCGGGACGAGTTCAATGCCCTCGAAATTGCAGCGGTCCATGCGGGACCGCAGGTGCTCTATGGCAAAGGCGCCGGAAGCCTCCCGACCGCCAGCGCCGTCGTCAGCGATCTTGTCTCCCTGATCAAAGCCGATAACGATTTTAACACCTCCCCGTCGAGGAACTTTTAATAACGTCATTGCGAGGAACCCGAAGCGCGGTCCCCGAGAAGTTGGGGAAGCAATCCGTGAAATTCGTGAATTTTAAAGGTCACTCCCGCGAATAGCCGGTCCTCGACCTGATCGGGGACGGAAATCCGGCCCGTAATGTCATTCCCGCGAAGGCGGGAATCCAGGCGGTATTTGAAATCTCACGCTACCCGGTCATTCGAGCACTGGATACCAGCATCCGCGGGTATGACAAAGCTGGTTTTTTATGGGTCCTGGACGATGAATGAAAGTTAGAGAACCATCCTTAGTGTTCAGGAATTAGTACAGTAGGGACTGCGATCTATGGCCCATATTCTCATTATCGACGACGAAGCCGGGATCCGCGATACGCTCGCGATGATCTTCGAGTACGAGCAGCATCAGGTGACGACGGCCGAGAGCGGCATCGAAGGGCTTCGGCTCGCGCAGGACTCCGAAGGGCCGATCGACTGCATCCTGCTCGATGTCAAAATGCCAGGGATGGACGGCATCGAGACGCTCGAAAAGCTGAAGGAAGTGCGCCCGGAAGTGCCGGTCATCATGATCTCGGGCCATGGCACGATCGAAACCGCGGTCGAAGCGACGAAGCGCGGGGCATTCGATTTCGTCGAGAAACCGCCGGACCGCCAGCGGCTGCTGCTTTTGGTACGGAATGCGACCGAAAAAAAGCAGCTCGTAAGCGAGAACCGCGTGATGCGGGAGCGGCTGCGGGGCAAGGAACGGATGCTGGGAACTTCCGCCGCGATGCGGAATATCCGCGCCATTATCGAGCGCGTCGCCCCGACCGAAGCGCGCATCCTGATCACCGGCGAAAATGGGACCGGCAAAGAACTCGTGGCGCGCGCCGTGCACCGGGCGTCCAAGCGGGCGGACAAACCGTTTGTGGAAGTGAATTGCGCGGCGATCCCGAAAGACCTGATCGAAAGCGAGCTGTTCGGCCACGAAAAGGGATCGTTTACAGGCGCCGTCACCCAGCGGATCGGCAAATTCGAACAGGCCGATATGGGAACGCTTTTTTTGGACGAGGTCGGCGACATGTCGCTCGAAGCGCAGGCGAAAATGCTGCGTGTGATCGAGGAGGGCCGTTTGGAGCGGGTCGGAAGTTCGACGGGGCGTCCTATACCGGTCAACGTGCGCATCCTGGCCGCGACGAATAAGAATTTATCGGAAGAAATTCGCCACGGCCGCTTCCGCGAAGATTTGTATCATCGGTTGAACGTGATCCCCGTCTACGTTCCGCCGCTCCGCGAGCGGCGCGAGGATATCCCGATGTTAGTACGCGCCTTTGGCGAAGAGTTTGCGACCGAGATGAACCGGAAGCCGGTCCGCTTCGACGATGCGGCGATGAAGTTGCTCACGTCGCTGCCGTTTACGGGCAATATTCGCGAACTGCGCAACGTGATCGAGCGCATTGTAATCCTCGTGCCGGGGGACATCGTTCGCGTCGAAGACGTCGAACGTCTTGGCCTTGCGTTCTCCGTGAGCGATGCCGTGCCATCTGCTTCGAACGGCCACCCATCAAGCGGCCCCGCTCCGAACGGCGAAGAGACAAAACCGCTGGCGCAAAATGACGACCTTGCCCGGAGCGTTATCCTTACTTCGGCCGACCGCAGGCGTATGGAAAACGTTCACGAAACGCACGAGCGGTACTCGCTCGTAAATTCACATCCGCTCGATGAGGCGATGCAGGCGCCGACGTTCCAGGAATTCAAGGACCGTGCGGAAAAAGCCTACATCGAAGAGAAGTTACGAGAGCAAAACTGGAACATTAGCCGCACGGCCGAAGCGCTCGATATTCAGCGCTCGCACTTATATACAAAGATGCGAAAGTTCAATCTTATGAAGGACGGACGGGAAGGCATTCCGGAAGAGGATAAGAACGAGGTCGATCCAGGCGCGGTCGATCTCGATCTGGATGACGATGTCCTGTAACGAAGATCGGTCCGTGAATCTTAAACCATGAGTGGTGGATGAATGCGTTTTCGGCGGCTGTTTCGAACCAACGCGCGAAAATAGTCGTTTGAACACGCGAATTTTCGATCCTCCTTTTTGTAGTATCTCTGTTTGTAACGCAGAGCATTTGTAACGTATAAGAGGATTTGTAACGTAGTAAGAAGAGTATGGGTGAATCACTGAAAGAAAAAATGGAACTGGCGCTTGCCAACGGGTTCGAACGCGCACAGGATGACAAGGTCCGTGAACTCAATCGCCTCTCCGTCACCGGCAAGCAGATCTCTCGCAAAGACTACAATACCCGCAATCTGGCTGAACTGTACCGCGAACTGGGCCTCGAATATCCGGCCGGAACACCGCTCGGAGAATTCCAAAAGAATTAATGCGGCATGACGGGCCGGTATTTGACCCTCATTCGTTCCCACCAATCGAGGAAATCGCGGAAATAGAGCCGCTGGGGCTGTAGCAATAAATTATAATCGCCCGCGCAGGCATCGAACGATAGGTTCGCGGCCGATAGTCGCGCCGTGAGCGGGACAATCTTGACGAAATAGTGCTCGTCGCCGGCACATTGTTGTGTTACGTCCAGGGAGTCAATAGCATAGAGCTTTCCCTCACGGATCAGCATACGGAGTGTATCCATATCGGGTGGATCGAGTGCCGCCATGGCATTCAGGTTTTGATAATTCTGCCTGGAGTCCCGCACGGCCGTGCGAATATCGATCATCCCGGTGGTGTCCATCGTCCAGGAATCGGCCGGTTTATCGGGAAGCCCGGTGGCACTGATAAAAAAACTAAACTTGAAATGGGGCGGCAGCCCATTCTGCGGCGGTGGGGCCACGGGTTTTGAAACGTTCCCACCCTCTTTCGGCGCCGCGCACGAAACGAATAACAGAAGAAAAAATACTCTGAAAAAAGATTTTTGCATGCTATTGCAGTAAATCGAGAACGGCGTCCATCGAAGGGACCGACTCGCTGAAGGTCTTTACAACAAATCCCGGCAGGGATTCGAATTCCCGGTCGAGATAAGGATTTCCAAAGAGGACGAGCCCTTTTAAAATAATTCCCGATCCCGCGCTCTGTTCTGCGAGTGCCCGTGCGATATCCGGAATGGTGGTCTCGGTCGTCGGCGTAGAAACATAGCCACGAACGCGATGAAAGATAACGACGATCGTCTGGGGATCGAGTTCGATCCGTTGCGCGGGCCACTCGGACGTCGAGAGCGTCGTGACCGGCACGGAGGGGAACATCCGCTCGGCAAAGGAGGCCGCTTTTCTTTTTGGTTCCGGCCGGTCCTCGCAGAGGACCACCATATTGGCGCCCGCCGCAGAGGGATGACCCGCGATCTCCATCGCCTGCTTTGCGATCTCTTCCGCAAGTTCGGAGTGCGGCCCGGCGAGTGCTTCAAGCTTCCGGACATCGACCGAACCGGGATCGATCGCAGAGAACGATTTTAATTTCCGGATCCGCGCGAGCTTTCGATCGAGTTCATGTTCTGAAATTCTTCCGTTCGTAAATGCCGACCGGAGTGCTCCACACGCCTCTTCGGCTTCCGGAGGCATGAGGAGTATATCGGCGCCGGCTTCGAATGCGAGGACGAGCGCCTCTTCCCTGCCGAGATGCTTGGTGATCGCCTGCATCTCAAGCGCGTCGGTTACGATGACGCCGTCAAAGTGCATGCGCTCGCGCAATAACGTTTCCGTGAGCACGCGCGACAGCGTAGCCGGGAGCGCCGCTTCCTGTGAAGACGCCCCGAGATACGCGGCAAGGAGCGGCGCTGCAAGGTGCCCGGTCATGATCGCCTGAACGCCCGCTTCGATCGCCCGCTCGAACGGCGGGAGTTCGATCTTTTGGAACTCTTCCCAATTCCTCTCGAGGACCGGTAGCTCGCGATGGGAATCGACGGCCGTATCGCCATGCCCGGGAAAATGTTTTGCGGTCGCGGCCACGGACTCCGCCTGGACGCCGCGCAGGAATTCCGTTCCATAGGACGACACCGTTTCGGGATCGTCGCCAAAGGCGCGCGTATTGATGATCGGGTTCTCTGGATTCGAGTTCACGTCCATCACGGGCGCAAAATTCCAGTGAATTCCAACGGCCCGCATTTCCCGGGCGATCGCTCGGCCGGTTTCGAAGGCTAACGAAGGGTCCCCCGTCTTTGCAATGGCCATGGGGTCCGGAAACTCCGTTCCCGAATCGTTCGAGGCCATAGAACGAAAACGCATGGGAAGCCCGAATTCGCAATCGGCCGAAAAGAGCAGCGATCCATTTGCCTCTGCCTGAAGGTCGAGCACGGCACGCTCGACTTCTTTTGTGGACCCGCCAAAGAGGCAAAATCCACCGACGCGATATTGCCGGACCAGCCGAACGATGCGATCGCGGTACTCACGGTCGTCAGAAAAGCGCTCGATCTCGAGCCTCGGCATCAGGCATTGGCCGATCTTTTCGGTTGCGCTATCGCTCGGAGATATCATGACGAAGAACGGTTAACAGTTGCAGATTCGCGATTAGTCCCGTAGGAAGCGCACGAACGGAGCTTTTGCGTCCCCTGCGGAGGTTAGGAGCTTCGCGATATGCAACTGACTCCTTCGCAGAAAAAAGCACTCTCCGTCGAACGGCACCTTGCCGTAATAGCCAATGCAGGTTCCGGAAAAACTCGCGTGCTTGTCAAGCGATATGTCGATCTTTTCGAACGGTACGACGACCTGAGCACTCGGAACGTGGTGGCGATCACGTTCACCGAAAATGCCGCCGCCGAACTTCGCAAGCGGATCGCGGACGAAGTTCAGGAACGGCTTTCCGCGCTGCCACTCACGGAACGTGGACGTCGCGGCGCTCTTCTTCGTCTTCGCGATTCGCTGCCCAATGCCTTCATTGCCACGATCCACGGTTTCGCGGCGCGGATCCTTCGGGCTTATCCGGTCGAAGCCAATATCGATGCGAACTTTACAATTACGACCGGCGCCGACCAGCGGCTCATGCTCGAAGATGCGATCGGTCGAATTTTTTATAAGACGCTCGAGAATGCCTATCGTCTTGCGGAGGCCGAACCGACCGCTCCCGCCGATCGTAACTCGCAGACGACGGCTATGCTGCGGCTTTTTCGGACGTTTGGCCGGCAGGTCGTGACCGAGCTCGTTCGAACATTGCTGCAAAATCGCGCTCGTTCGCGCCGCGTGCAAAAGGATCTGCTGGCAAAGAGCGATGAGGCCGTGCTCGAAGTGTGGCAAGGAGAACTCGAACGCGTCCTTGCACGGGCCGTATCGGACCGCACGGCCGCGTTGCTTGCCGAACTTACGCCATATTTCAAGCCGGGAGTTCGCGGTCAGGAAATGGTCTCCCTGCTCGCTCCGTATTCGAGTGCCACAGGATTTTTCGAACGCGCGAGCGCTTTTTTCGCTGCGATGAATGCGCTCGTGACCGGTCAGGGAACCATAAATTCCCACCGTGTGAAGGTGGACGAACTACCGGCGGGAATTTCCTTCGCGCTATCCGACCTCGTCGCGTGGTTCAAACGCACGAATTCATTGCTCGCATGCTGCCCGCGGTCGCAAACGGACTTTTACGCAGAGCACCGCGAATACCTTACGTATCTTCGGACGGTTTTTGCGCTCTTCGATGACGTTCTCTCGGAGTACAACTCGTTCAAAACGAACGAGGCGCTTCTCGACTTCGACGATCTTATCGACCGCCTTATGATCCTTCTTGAGAATTCGGAGATTCGCGCGGAACTTTCAAAAGAATTGCGGTTCCTGATGATCGACGAATATCAGGACACCGATGAGAGCCAGTTTACACTGGCCCACGCCCTGACGCAGGCCTTTGGCAGCGAGAATAACCTTGCCGTCGTGGGCGATCCCAAGCAGGCGATCTATACCTTCCGCAATGCGGACGCGGAAGTCTTCGCCGCCACGACCGAAGCGATTCGCAGCCAGGCGTTCTCGGTCCGAGCCGGCGAAGAATCGATCCGGCTCGGCCTTTCCGCGGAGGAAGAACGCGGTTCGATCCTTTTAGGGGAAACGTTCCGAATGACGCGGGCGCCGATCTCGGCGATCAACCGATTATTTCGTACGGTCCTGCCCGCCGCTGCCGGAGCGGTTTCCAATACGGTGGTAGAATATTCCGATCTCGTCCATGGCCGAACCACAACGCTCCCTGGAACGGTCGAGTGGCTGTGTCCGCCAGCACCCTCGAAGACGAAGGCGAGCGCTCCCGAAGACAGCGAGAATTCCGGCGACGAAATAAGCGATTCGATCGAGTCCGAGCTTATCGCGCGGAAAATCAGGGAGATGGTGGGGAATGATTCCTATTCCGTCGAGCGGGACGGCGACGTTCGGCAAGCCCAGTATAGCAACATTGCGATTGTCGTTCGTTCTCGCAACGGCCTTCCGGAGTTGGAACGCGCACTCCGGGAAGCCAACATTCCATATTCTGTTTCCAAAGGCGCGGGATTCTATAAACAGCCCGAGATCCAGGACATAGCGAGCTACCTCACTTTCCTGACACGGCCGGCCGACGATATTGCACTCGCCGCGATCCTTCGCTCCCCGTTCTTTTCGATTTCAGACGACCAACTGTTTCAGGTATCACACTATAACCGGGCGCAGGGTCCCTCGGCAGAGCGTGCATGGACGTTCTGGGACCAGTTGCAGCACTACGCAACTGCTCACGATGCCCCACTCCTTCGACGCGCCATTCGGGAACTCCGTGAGAACCTCGCGCTCGCCGGGCGAACGTCCACCGCGTTCCTTGTAGAGAAGATCTATGCGGAATCGGCGATTTTTGCGACCCTTTTGAGGGCGCCGCAGGGCCAGCAAAAGATCGCGAATCTGGAAAAATTCCTTTCCCGGGCCCGAACTTCGGACATGACCGGCTTTTCGAGCCTCTTCGATTTTATCGATCGGATTCAATACCTTACCGATTCCGAAGAGCAGGAGTCGCAAGCCGATCTTCCGGACGATACTTCGAACGCGGTACAGATCATGACGGTGCATGCCGCCAAGGGACTGGAGTTCCCAATCGTGATCGTTCCCTTTCTTCAAAAGAAATTCAAGTTCGATCATCGGAACCTCCTCGACAAGCAGCTCGGGCTGCAACTACAGTTCGAAGGCCGGGAGCGGCAGCCTCTGATCTCAGCGCTTATTCGCGAACGCTCGCGAGCGAACGTGATTCAGGAGGAGAAGCGAATTCTCTATGTGGCCATGACGCGCGCCCGGGACCATCTCGTGCTATCCTCCGCGCTTCCGGAGCGACCGCAGGACAACTCCTGGCTTGCGTGGGTCTCGGACGTGTTCGGCCTGCCTCGAGAGGGCGAAGAATACTTGTTCGAAGAACGGATCGAAATTTATGACGGCGATTCCGAGCAGCGCCACAGTGAAACATTCACGCTTCGGATTCCTCTCATTCGGTCCGCTTCGCAAATCCCGAACGACAAACCGCAGAATACCAAAGTCCAGGAAAAGAGAACGATCGCGTTTCATCTCGAAGCCCTCCCGGTACTTCACCCCATCGGCCGATATAGCGCAACGCAATTGCTCCGGCATGCCGAATGCCCGACCAAATATTTTCTTTCCTATTCTCTTGGCATGCCGGAGGATGCCATGCTTCCATTCGAGCATGACGAAGAATATCGTTCCGATCGGACGTCCGGAACGGTGCTGGGCCGACTGGTGCATGCAACGATGGACCGGATCGATACGCTCGCGCCCCTGGGGGAACTCGATCGCGACCGGTTCGATCGCACCGTCGGATCCCTGCTTCCGAACCATGGCATTCGGGAGAAGAAGGAACAAACTCATTATTCGAATGAAGTCAACGCTCATATTTCGCGATTTTTAGCTTCCGAAGTTGGGAAGGAAGTCCTTCGGTCGGGAGATGCGCACACCGAATACGCCCTGCAGGCAACGCTCGCGGACGGCGATATTCTCTACGGCATTATCGATCGGCTGTATCGTAATGCGGAAGGCATCTGGACGGTGCTCGATTACAAGACGGAAGCATCGGAACGAAAAGAAAAGAGCCTCGGCCGCTATACGTCCCAACTCCGTTTTTATGCCTATCTCGTCCATTTGTTCGATCCGACGGCCGCGCAGGTGAATGCCGTTCTCTTCTATACTGCGACCGGCGAAAGCGTTTTTTTCGAATTTTCAACGAATGACTTTGAGACGTTCGAACAGGAATGCAAAGCGCAGATCGAACAGATCCGTAGCGACGAACTCGTTCCCAGGCTCGACCTCCTCACGAGAAATACAGAACACTGTCCGGAATGCCGCTATTTCGAGAAACAGGACATGCAGTGCATCGTGCTTACAGCTTCAAAAGCCGACGGAAACGCCCAGCAGATAACCCATTTCGCTTACGCCCCGTAGTCCCGGCCCATTATACGCTTCTCCGCCCGGTGAAACGGGCCCCAGCGCCGGAAAGGACCAATAGCGCCCTTGCAACATAATTCCTATATCATACGACGATGTTACGATCAGCGAATATCGCGCGCGGATCATGATCGTAAAGAGAAGGTCGTTCCAAAGCGTTGCGGCGTCATAGTGCGTTTGAGTTCCCAGCGAATCGCGGACGTTCGCGCCGGCCGTTCCCAGCCCATACCCCACCCCCAGTCCCGCTCCAAGGCGAAATCCCGACTCGCTGACAAAATTTAAAACGGTCTCCAGGCCCAGCGTCGTCATTGAAAGGGACTCATCGACCGAAGCCGAAAAATTCTGGTAGCGCCCGTTAAAAAGATAGTTTGTCCAAACCCCTTTCCAGGAGCGCGTCTCATCGATATGCTCGGCGAAGATGGCGAGCGATTGGACGCCATTCGTCGCGACGTTGTAATAAAGATGCTCAATGGTCGGATTCGTAAAAAATCCACGGTTCGTTTCATTCGGGGCTATCAGCGGCTTTTGGCCGTTCTCCACAAACCAGAAGCCGACTTCATGCGGCATGTTCTGGGCAAAAAGGAAAGCGGAAGGATAAAAAACGAAGATGCAGAACAAAATTCGAATATCATGGATCGAAGAAGGAGCGTTCCCTCTTCGACAATACCCGGAACCGGAAACCTCAGATCCGATCAATAGACGCGTTTTTTGGGCTTGTATTTTGTAACGGAAACCGGACGATATTCGATACGCGGTCTGGACGTACCATTCTGGTATGCAAAGGTATGCTTCATCCAGTTTTGGTCGTCGCGCTCGGGGAAATCTTCTCGAGCATGCCCGCCTCGCGACTCGGTACGATTGAGCGCGCAGGTCACCACCAGTTCTGCGGTATCGAGCAAGTTCCCAAGCTCGATGGCCTCTAAAAGGTCGGTATTGAACTGCATGCCTTTGTCATCGATCGTGACCGACTTATACTTCTCACGAAGAGCTTCGATCTTCGTGAGCGCACCTTGCAGGCCTTTCGCATCGCGGAAAATACCGCAATCGTCCATCATGACCTGCTGGAGTTCCGTCCGGAGCGGCGCGGGGCGATTTCCTTTTTCGCGCGATTTTATGGTAGCGATCATTTCGCGCGTTCGTTCGCCGGCCTGTGCCGGCAGCTTCGGGAACTCAGCGCCAGACTTGAGAAATTGGACAATGGCTTTTCCACCGCGGCGTCCGAAGACGATAAGATCGAGCAGGGAATTCGTTCCTAGGCGGTTGGCCCCATGGACGCTCACGCAGGCACATTCGCCGGCGGCATAGAATCCACGCACGATCCCGTCCTTATGATCGAGCCGGACGCGGCCATCGACGTCGGTCGGAATACCGCCCATTACGTAATGGGCCGTCGGCTGGATGGGAACTCCTTCGCGCGTCGGTTCGACCCCGAGATACGTCCGGGCAAAGCCCGTGATCTCGGGAAGTTTTTCGTTGATGACGGAGGCCGGAAGGTGCGTGAGGTCGAGATTGACGTACTGCGTTCCATCGGAACCCATGATGCCGCGGCCTTCGCGAATTTCTGTAATGATCGCGCGAGAGACCATATCGCGCGGCGCGAGGTCCTTTACGGTCGGAGCATATCGTTCCATAAACCGCTCCCCGTCCTTATTGCGCAGGATCCCGCCTTCGCCCCGGGCCGCTTCGCTGACCAGAATTCCCAACTTCCACAGTCCCGTCGGATGGAACTGCATGAATTCCATGTCTTCGAGCGGAAGGCCGGCATGGTAGGCAAGCATAAAGCCGTCACCCGTCCCCACATGCGCGTTCGACGTGATACGCCAGATCCTCCCATTGCCGCCGGTCGCAAACATGACCACTTTCGAATGGAAGACATGTATTTCGCCCGTTAAAATTTCGATCGCGACGACACCGCTCACTTCGCCGTTCTCAGAGAGGAGTTCGGTCACAAAAAACTCGCTGAAAAAACGGACGTTATTCTTAATGCAATTTTCGTAGAGCGTGTGCAGCATCACGTGCCCGGTGCGGTCCGCCGAATAGCAGGAACGCATAACCGCCACGCGTTTCGAATCGGGATCGTTGGGATCCGTCGGCCGTGTATGGCCTCCGAAACGGCGTTGGGCAATCTTGCCTTCGGGCGTACGGGAGAATGGCATACCCATGTGCTCGAGCTCGATCACGGCACGTGGCGCGTCCTGGCACATCGTCTCGATCGCGTCCTGATCGCCCAGATAATCCGATCCTTTGACGGTATCGTAAGCATGCCACTCCGGGCTATCCTCCTCAAGGTTTCCCAGGGCTGCACAAACGCCACCCTGTGCGGCGCCGGTATGAGAACGAAGTGGGTGGACTTTGGTGAGTACGGCGCAAGTATAACCGTGGGGAATTTCGGCTGCCGCGCGAAGGCCTGCGCCTCCGGCTCCTACGATAATAACGTCAAACTGGTGTGTCATGTGAGTCGCGCCTTCAAACAGTCGGGAGAATGTAGTGGTGCGTACAAAATTACGAAATTTAGGGCTGCGCTAAAGGCGACAAACTTAAAATAAGCTATCGTCGTCGTCCATGCTATTTTCTTCGGAGGCGGGTGGCATTTCTTCGTGAACCATGGCCAGTTTTTCGACACGGAGTTCAGCCTCGGCAAGCACCGCTTTCAATTTTTCGGAAAGTGCCATGGCTTCTTCATAGAGCGTCAGCATTTCGGCCAGCGGGACGTTGCCGGCTTCCAGGCGATCGACGATCGTAGCAAGCCGCTCGAATTCGGATTCGAACGAGGTTCGCGAAGTTTCTGCAGGGTTCTTGCGAGGCATAGAGGTATCACAAAGCTTTCACTGCGCGACAAGGTTTCCTCAATCGAACCGGACCGAAATTCTGCCATCGGCAAAGACCAGAATACCGTTCTTTTCTTCGCGCTCCAGGAGCTGTGAAAGCCTGGGAATGATTGCTCCGTCGGCCGTTTCGAGTGCGGTAAAGCCGCGATCGAGTACCCGGTCTGGGTTCATCGCGGCGAGCTTCGCGCTATCGCGTTCGAGCCGCAGTCGCAACCGTTCGAGCGAATGAACGACAGAACGTGTCGCGTCCAGAATTTCGGAATTCAATCGACCTCGCCGCTGCTCGACGGCATTAGAAAGCGAAAGCAGCAATGAACGAGCGTTGGACGCCATTTCGAGTTCTCGGCGGTGACGGGCGACCTCAGAACGAGTATGGCGGACGAGCCCTTCGCGCACGGCATCGATCATCGAAAGAAGTTCCTCGCGGTCCGGTGTTGCAAGTTCCGCGGCCGCCGTCGGAGTGGGCGCCCGAAGATCGGCGACAAAGTCTGCAAGTGTAAAATCGATCTCATGCCCGACCGCGCTGATCACGGGGATCTTCGAAGCGAAGATCGCCCGCACCACCGCCTCTTCGTTAAAGCACCACAGGTCTTCCAGGGAACCTCCGCCGCGTCCTACGATGAGGACATCGACTCCGCTCTTTTTATCCGGAAGTCGAGTGCCAACGGTATAAAGATTAAATTCCTGGATCGCTCGTGCAATTTCAAGTTCAGCACCCACCCCTTGCACCGCACACGGCCGCACGATCACGTTCGCGACCGGAAACCGGCGGCGAAGCACAGTAAGAATGTCCTGTAGTGCCGCTCCGCTTTCGCTCGTTACAATGCCGATCGTCTTCGGGAACTTCGGAATGGGACGCTTTCGGCGTTCGTCGAAAAAACCTTCCGCGAGCAGCCGCGCATATCGTTCTTCGTACGCCCGCTGAAGTTCCCCGATCCCGCTCGCCCGGACCTGGAAGACGTCCAACTGATAATTCCCCCGCGGCGGATAGACGGTGATCCTTCCACGACAGACGACCTTCATTCCGTCTTTCAGGTCGAACGTAAGGAAGCGGCTCTTCCAGAACACGCAGGAGATCTGCGCGTCCGCATCTTTGAGCGTCCAATACCGGTGGCCGGAGCGGTGATCGATGAAGTTCGAGATCTCGCCTTCGACGGTCACGTCCACGAAGGTGCTTTCGAGCAACCCACGAATGTTCTTCGTAAGGGCACCGACCGTCACAGCATGTTCCGGTTCCAGCATCACGGGCTGACTCGAAGAACGAGAAATCGTACCCTCCAAAACCGCTTTATCAGGCATGCCCATTAAAAGGTCTTGCAAAGCCGAAAGTTCATTTCCATTGATAAATACTGTAACCCTGCGGCTTCAGGGCGTTCTTGTCCTACACAAATAAATCGTCAGGCGTCTATATCTATCGTTTCGAGGTCGATGGAGAGCTTCAAACCGGCCGGCTGGTCGTTTAGCCGTGACCGAAAATTAAGATGCAACTGTAACCTTTGACTCCTTTTGGGGTTCTAAGGGCGGTATTTCTCGGTCTGGCCATAGGGCCAAAACAAAAAAATTTATGATCCCACAGCGTGCCCGTTCTCTCGTGGTGCTCACCTTCCTTGCTATGTTTACATCTGGTGCAGCCGCTCAGTCATTATTCCATGACACGGCTTTTTACTTTCCGCACGATTCTTCAGCGGTCATGGGCCGCAGCGTTTGGTTTGCGCCACCCGAACTCTTCGGCCAGAGCACGGCAGCGACCTATTACGAGCTAAATATTACGTCCCCCAAAAACACGATTGCCCATATTCATGTCGCGAACTTCGATGCGTCGGTTTCGGTACAGGCCGGCAAAACGGCAGCCTATGCACTGCCGCTTACGCAGGTCATCAAAACAAGTGGCATTGTGGAGGACAAAGGTTATCATGTATGGTCCGACTCCGCGGATCTCGACCTGATGCTCACAGAAATCCAGACCGCCGATAGCGCCGGAGATGGAATCCATTTACTGCCCGATTTTCAGCTTGGCAGGGATTATATCGTGGCCGGGTACGAAGCCTATTTTTATGGCTCAAGCTCGGACGAATTCGATTATCCCTCCCTGTTTACGATCGTGGCGGAGCACGACAGTACCCTCGTGACGATCACACCGAGCGCCGACCTTCGCGAAGAAACTGAAAGTGCGCCGAACCCGAGCGCCGTCGCGCATCCCAAAGGACAAACATTTACCGAATCGCTGAATAAGGGCCAGTCTGTGCAATATAAGACGGTCATCCCGCAAAATCCCACCGATTACGATGTGACCGGGACGGTCCTGCACTCGAATTACCCGATCGCGGTGATCGGCGGCTGCCAGCGCGCACAAATCCCTGCGACCTACGCGAAATACGATTTTGTCGCCGATATGGTCCCCCCGATCCGCTCCTGGGGAAGAACCTATTATTCAGTGCCATTTTTTCAGGCACCAGGCATTACCGATCACGATGCGAGCACATTCGTCGTCATCGGCAGTCAGGCGGGGCAGACGATCAATATCGTCGATCAAACCGGCGATCATGCGTTCTGCACGCTGGACCATGCATTCGATTTAAGCTCCGCTTCCGACATTTCGGGTCCGGCAAAGTGGTACAGCTCGGCACCCTTCCTGCTTACGCAATATATGAACGGGGCCGATTATCCATCGCAGGAGACGGGGACGTCGGGCTCGCCGGCCATGGCGGTACTTACACCGGCAGAACTCTTTGGGAACTCAGCGACCATTCAAGTCCCACTGTATAATGCATCGTTCACTACCCAATTCGCTCCGTACGTAAACATTATCGTGAATGCGAATGCGAAGTCGGTCACCTTCGACGGTGCAAGCATTGGGAACTGGACAAAGAAACCGATCTCCGGAGAATACACGGTCTATCGCAATCCTATAGGTGCCGTCCAGCCCGGCAGTCACCGAATCGAATCCGATCTGCCGGTCGGCGCTTATGCCTACGCGTATGCAACGCATACCGGCCAGAGCATTACGTATCCTGCTTCACCGGGACTTCTCGCAGCCGCCGGAAACGACCAAATCCCGCCGGTCCTTTCCTGGAATGAAACAAATGGCTGCGACAAAGTTACGATTTCGGACGCTGGCTCGGGGATTTCCTATATCGAGATCGACTCCCTTGTGAACCTCACGATTTCCGGTGACCCCACTTTCATTCCTGGCGATAGCACGAGTTCGACGACGCTCACGGCCTGCCTGGCAGATGCCAGCAAAGCTGCATTCGCGCGTTTTACGGCGTACGACATGACGGGGAATCGAAGTGTGGGAGAAATTTCCTATTCTGTTCCCAGCACCACACTGAAACCGGGTTTTACAATGTCCGCAACGAACTTTGATACCGTTCAGGTGGGCACCAGTAAAACTATTGCCTCGATCGTTCTGAACGACACTTCCTCGGCCTGGCCCATCACGTTCGACTCCATCTGGAGCGATAATCCTGCGTTTAGAGACGGCATGGATGCGCTACCCATCACGCTTAACTCATTCACGTCGGACACGCTCCATATTACGTTCTCGCCCGTAGCAAGCATGACGTATTCCGGGACGTTTCATGTCCGTTCGACTTCCGCGGGAACCCGAACGGTACAGCTTCAGGGAAAGGGATATGCTACGGATGGTGTGATGGCATTGAAGAACAACACTTTAAGTATTTTGCCCGAATCGGACGGTATTCGCATTGCTCTCCACTCCGACTTGAATCCCACTGCCCGCTTCACCCTCCTGAATATTTTAGGTGCGCCGGTCCTCCATGCTTTCGTCAATGGAAATAATCAGGTTATTCCGACCTCGCTTCTTGCGAGAGATATATATTTTTATCACCTCGTAAGCGGCGATCAGGTCTGGTCCGGAAAGATCGTGATCGGCGAGTAATTATTCCCGCATGGCCATGACGGTACGCGTCTCATGCCGGGACGAGGAACTGGCATCGATTCGTAAGAGCACTGCGCCACTCGACTTAGGAAGCGTGTTTAAGCCCATCACCGCATCTCCGGGACCGACATTCCTCGAGATATACATTAGCTCGCGGCCCGTGACATCATACGCCTCTATCGTAACGAGCGCTGCATCGTTCATTGTAAGATCGAGCACGCTGTTCGAGACCATTGGATTTGGATAGACCGATGCCTTCGAGATTAATCCTGCGTCGGCCGTAAAATCGTTCTCCACCGCTGCCGGGGCAAAATTATAATACACCGTGATGATCGCGGGCATCCAGTTCAACGCATAATCGGGACTGCTGAGGTCGGTCGTAATGACAACGGAGTCCTGCTTGGTCATATCCGCCATCAATCTTGTATGATTGCCGGGCGGTGCGATCGTAATCGCCTTGATCTGGGAAGGAATTTGGTATCGGTCCCAGGAGAGCGTAGCAGGGTATTCGAATGCTGAAAGGACGAGTGGGTATTGGATCGTAAAGGTGTCGGTCCCCGGCTTGTACATGATATCGATGAGCGATGCTTCCGTGTCCGATATTTGGAACGCCAGATAAAAGCCCCCCGGTCCCACTACGGGCGGATAATACGCTTCGCCGAAGGCTGTATCGATCCCATCGGTCGCTCGGGCATCGTAGCCGAACGCGACAGGGTAACCGTTCCCGCCGTTTCCGGCGTCGTGGTAGTGCAGGTCCAACCGGAACTCCGGTATCAGCGACTGTGCTCGCGTCCGAGGCACAAAAACCGCGACACCGCACACAACCACTACACCAAGGATCGGATACCGCTTCATTGCATTAAAAAGCTTCATCGCTTCACAAAAAATTGTTGAGTTAAAAACCAAAGAGCGGGAGCTGCTTGGTATAAGCAACTCCCGCTCCGAATAACTCCTGTCGTGGCCGTTTGTTACAAGACCACTCGCATGATCGCTCATGCTTCCGGCCCCCTCCTTATGATCAAGGAGGGGATTGGAAAAGGTTTACCGTTCGAGGCTGAGCGACTGGGTCTGGACAAAATTGCCAGCCTTCATCGTGCAGTAGTAAGTGCCTGACGGCAGGTTCGTGCCATCGAAGAGCGCCTCATGCTGTCCTGCTCCGACCGTGCCGCTCACGAGCGTCGAGACGACCTGGCCGAGCGCATTATAGACGACGAGCGTAACGACCGATTCCTGCGGAACCGTGTACTGGATCGTCGAAGTCTCGTGGAATGGGTTCTCGGTAGCGGTAATCGCGTAGCCGAGTACATTCGCACCGACATTGTCTTCTTTCTCGGCAATGCGGACCTGCTTAACGGTCGCATCCGAGATCGTCACGATGCCGTTATTCGTCGCCGTGCCGAGAACTTTACCGTTCATATCGGTGACTTCGACGGTACCCGAAAGGTTCGTGAAGGTCATCGTGAGCGGGAAGTTCGCCGCATGGAGATCGACGGTATACGACGAGTGATTATAGCTCATCATGCCGCTGTTGGCTTCAAAGCGAGCATCGAAATCGTGGAAGAGCACCGGCATTTCGAAGCTGGCTTCCGGCATCGACGTCGTCGCATGGCCGAAGTAAAGCGTCTGGCCGTTATCCGCAGCATCGCGGACGAGGACGTGCGCAAGCTGGCCTTGCAAATTTCCGATCTCGGCGATCTTACCGGCCGGGTTCTGCGAGGCATGCGTTACTCCCACTTTTGGTGCCGGTGTATTCAGGTTATAAAACCCAGTTGCACTGACTTTGATGAAATATCCTTCGCCCGGTGTGAAGAAATTGGTCTGATCGTACCCGCGTTGCGGCGTGAACTCCCAGAGTGCGTCCGTCTGAGCGATCGGCACTGGAGCGCCATTCGCAGGAGGCGTGAAGAGCATGACCGTACCATCCGAACCATTGAATGTACCGGTGCCGCTCGTGCCGCCAATAGAGTTCCAACCTTGCGAGACCGCAACATTGGTGATCGAATAAGACTTAATCCCGGCAACCGTGATATCGGGTCCGATAAAGTCGCCATAGCGGATCATATAGCCGCGGCCGAACTCAAGGTTATTGCCCGGCGGCTGCACCCAACCGCTCTGCGACGTGTACTGGAACGGAGGCGTTGCCGCATGAGGGAAAATAACAGTCGCATTCGGATTCGGCGGAACAACCGGGAGCGAAATGAGAGTCCAGCTATTGAGCTTCAGGAACGTCCCAAGATTCGCGATCGTAGCCGGCGTATACTCGATATAGAAGTGGTTGATCCGGTGGTCCGTGATCGTGACGCACTCCATACCGTTGACGTCAACTGTTGCATTACGCAAGTCAATGCCTTGCTCGGAACCGTTGAGTGTAAACTTCATGACGATACGAGCGCCATTCGGGAAGTCGTGCGGATCGACGCAGACTTTCACCGGATAGCAGTTCACGTTACCCGGATTGAAATCAACCTGGTAGATAAGCGTCGTATCCGTTTTATCGGAACGAATATCGCGGGTCATACCGATGAAATCGGGGTTTTGGAACGCCGTATCGACGGTGTTATCGAGCGGAACGAAATAAGCGATACACGTACCGTTCGTATCGGCGCCGAGCGTGTCCTCGACGGTCACGCGTTGTTCGCCATAGAGGACGTCAATACCGGACGTCGCTCCGGGGCCTGTTCCAAAGGTCACGATATTGGTGCAGGTCGGTACGCAGCTATTCGTGATGTTCAGGCGAATACCTGTTCCGGACCCACCGGGCTGCGGTTCGTTCGGCGATGCAAGGCGAACGAAGCGTACATGCAGCGTAAGCGGGCTGTTCGAAGTGCCGTAGCTGGTGAACGTTACCGTTGCATAGTAAACACCCGGCGCAAGGCTGGACGGATTAGGAACGTTTAAGAAAACATTCTGCACCGAAGAACCGAAGCTCGTGGCGTAGTTAATATCAGGGAACCCGCTGGGCGAAGTAATCGAGTCGGAGCCACCGGATGGGCCCGTCGCACTGATCTGCAGCCACTGTTGGTCGGAAGAGATCGTAATATTCTGGATCACGGTATTGCCGACGGCGTCACTCAACTGAAGATTACGCGAGACCGAACCGGACGAGACCGTCGGATCGTACACGAGATCGACTAAGAGCGAGTCGTTTGCACTGCCTGGGCCATTGATCTCATAGATCTGAGAGAATGGGCGCAGGAGGAAGGTCGGCTGAGCCGTGACATCGACTTCGCCATAACCGCGATCGAACGGTCCGTTGTACGGGCAACCGACATCGCCGCCGCCACTCGGGCTCGGCAAGCCGCCACCAAAGTTACCTTCGGTGTAGGAGGGAATACCGGTTGGAGATTGTACAAAGAAATCGCCGCTATGATCGTTAAAGGTCGCGGAGTCCAGGTGCAGCAAACCGCTCGTTACGTTGCTCGGAACGACCTTGAAGCGGAGCCACATAAGGACCGCGTTCTTGCATAGGCAATAGGTCGAGGAGTTGATCGGAAGCGGGACCGAGCCGGCGCCCGAAATCCGGATCACGTGCTGGAACGGATTATTCGGATTGTTTGCCGATTGATCGCTGAACTGGACGAAGAACGTCTTCGCCATCGCCGTATCGGTTGGCGTAGCAAGGACGATCGGCGAACCGTGGCCCGTATCGAGCACCATCGCCTGCGTCACGTACCAGAACTGGAAATTAAAGCTCCGGATCGGCTCGAGGTGCTGGCCCTGGATGGTGCCATTGTTGTTCGGGTTGAAGTTCGTATCGACTTCATTATAGCAATACACCGGTACCAGAAAGTACCGATCTCCACCCGGACCCGGAGCCGGGACACGCTCGATCGTGTCACCCTGCAGACCCGGACATTTGAAATTCCGGAGCGAGAGAGTGGGATACGCCTTCAACGTCTGACTGCGGACTGGCGTGATTCCGCACACGAGCACCAGAACGGCGAGAACCGCCGCCCATGAGCCGTATAGCTTGCGCATGGCCTTGTTCTCCTTAGTTATAAAATTGTAAGGGGTCATCATACCTGACAATAATTCGTTTTCAAACACTTTGTTACACCCTCGATGGATGATAAAAAAACTTTTTTGTATGGCTATGGAGCGATCGTAAGATTCGTTCTGAAGATCGTTCCACTCGCGTTCACTTCTGCGGTATACGAACCAGCCGGTATTCCGACGGGAATCGTCCACCTCGCTCCTGCTATCGCGCCGCTCCAGACCATACGTCCAAGCGCATCGTAAACTTCCAGCATTTTTTGTCCTTCGGTACCAGCCGGAAAAACGAATGTTACTTCGCTTACGGCCGGGTTCGGAAAAAGTGAAATCGGATTTCCCTGCTTCGCATTCGAAACGCGGCTCGGTCGTTCTCCTTCGAGGCAGATCGGATTCGCCGTGTAATCAGTATTGCCGATAAGCCCGCCAGGATTCGACGGCCGAAGCGAGACTTCCTCGAGCGCGGTGCAGTTCGTATCGAGCCCCACGAGTCCGACGAAAGAAATTCGCAGGAGCGTGTCGTTACCGGGAATCGGTCCGCTTCCGGAAGAAGCGATCGAAACGCTCTCGCGTCGAAGGCCGCCGGGAAGCGCTACGCTCGAAAACCCAACGACATTTACGTCCTTCACCGGAGTCGCATTAAAGCCCTGGATCGAAAGTGCCGTGCTGTCGTAAACAAAGCTTATGACTGCCGTGCGAATATTCGCGCTATCAAGGCCCGAAGCAAGTACCGGCAGCTCGAACGCGACAGAATCAGGGCTGTAGCCGAGTGTAAACCCTCGCACGACCACGGCCGGAGTGCCAAGCACCACATGTCCCGAGGTCGAAATCGTTCGGACCCATCCATTCTGGAAATGGACCGAATCGACGCCGGTTCCCGATGCGAACATGGGAACGGTTGTATCCCATCGCACAAAGGCCGTATCGGCGAGCGCCCGATCGACTCGAAAACGGATCCCAAATAAAAGCGAATCGCTTAAGTCGATCTCGGATGTTCCGAAAGCGCTGATACCGCGGTGGCTGGTGCCAGCAAGGTTCGTATCTGCAGCCGGAGTCGCCGTTCCATCGAATACATACGCGAGCAGATGGACTTCGGTCGTATCGAAGTCGAATTGCGCCGTGTAGGACATGATGTCGTGTGGTCCGGAAGGTGTAAAACGGTACCGCGCATAAACTGTAACGGTATCTCCGGCTTTAGCCGTGACCGTATCGAAGCGAACCTCGAACAGGCTTTGCGCTTGTGCCGCCAAACACGCGACGAACTGGAAAGCCACTAAGAGAAGCAGCTTTTTCATAGCCATACTTTTTCAATGAACGACGCGCCCCGCTCGAACGCGAGGCGCGAAATACCCAGGATCAGCGAATGACCTGCATCTTCACGGTCTGCGTGAAGTCTGGGGTCACAAGCTGATAGTAATAAAGTCCGCTGGCAACAACGTTGCCACTCGCATCGCGGCCATCCCACTCGGTGGTGTTATGTCCGGCGGCGCGACCTTCGCCACTGACCAGGGTACGAACTTCATGGCCGAGCATGTCATAAACGCGAAGCGTCACATCCTCCGGCGCGGCCAGATTAAAGCCGATCGTCGTTTCGCCACCGGCGTTAACGACAAACGGATTCGGCATATTTTGTTCGAGCGAACTTCCCGCGCTGCTACCATCCGCACTCGTAAGCTTGAGCGCGACATGCGAGGAGGGAAGATCGGCATCGTTCACTTTTACATTCGCAAGATCGAACTCCGCATTCGTTCCGGAGGTCTGGCGCAGTTCGATGTAGCCGACGGTCGCACCATCGGAGTAGTTGCCGCTCGTGGCAAGCACGACGCGCCCGGTAGAGCCGTTCGAGGCCATGAGCGTTCCCTGCGGGGAACGGGTTCCAACGAACTGGAGACCGGAATTCTCGAGGCCCTTAAGATCCATCTGGATCGAAAGTGCGCCATTGACCGTACCGCGTACCGTGATCGGCACGAGAACCGTATTACCCGTTACCTGAACGTTCGAAGCGTCCGCAACGATACCCGAGACGTCGGTCGTATGAATATCGGCCGCCTTGTATCCGGGAACCGGAAGCGGAAGTGGCCACGGAAGCACCGCGAGTTTGCCCGCTAAGTACATCAGGATGTACGCGGCATCGTATGGCGTTGTATAGTAGAAGTAGGCGCCATAGGTTGGGTTATAAACCCGGCCGTTATGGTTAGCATCACCGTGGAACGCATTTCTGCCTTCGACCGAATCGAGTGGAACGTCCGTCGCCGCGGCGGTAAGAACAAGTTCCGCATCGTTAAGCGTGACAAAGCGGTTCTGATGCGTGCGGACATTAACGTCCGAGCTATAAATCTGGGAAAGATCGGCATCGCCATCGCCCCACTGCGAAAGGAACGCGCGGCCCTGCGGGATGAGATAGATTGCACGGCCCGGCAGACCCGAAGGCGGCCATATGGTCGTGCGGGTCGAAGTGTTCAACCGAGTGGAATCACCATTGAACTGTGCGGTCGTGTACATCGCATTGATGTGCGTGAATCCGACAGAATCTTCGGCACCGACTGCATCGCCGGCCGTTTGGACATTACCACTGCCGATCGGGCCGTATGCGTATTCGATGGTCGCGCGATCGTCCGGGGCGGACTGATCGTTCGCCATCGGATTTTCGCGGATGATAAGCTGGAACGAAGCGATGGAATTCGGATTCGTCTTGTCGTTAACATTCAGGTCGCGCCACTCGACCGTGAAGGTGTGGATGAACGAGAACGGCTTTGCGTTCGGGTTCGGATCGGGCACCGTGGTCGTCGAATACGAAATGCGTGAAGGATGATATCCCGGCTCGAGGAACCGATAATAATGGTCGCCCCAATATGGTGCTACCGTATTATTCGGCAATTCGGACGAAAAGAGGAAGTTGTTATTCCAGGTTACGACCGGGATCTGATTGAAATTGGCCGATGGGTTGAGCGAGCGAATCGACACCCATCCATTGATATTAATATTGACCGAGTTCGATGCATTGCCGTTGTAATCGAACGTAAAGCCGGTCGGAATATTTGCCGCGGTGCCATCGTCGTGATCGATGGTGCCCGAAGAGTTGAAGAATTGGTCGGCCGAAAGCAGCGTCCCGCCAGCCAACGGGTTATAGAACTCGTTGACGTACGAGACCGCATAGTTTGCCCAAAGCGGCTGAACGCCCGAGGCCTGTGCGTGCGCGTTCGTTGCGAGGCCCATCGCACCGATCGCAACGACCGCCATCGCAATAAAGAACCGTCGATAAAGTTTCATGGGTCTGATACTCCTTGAAAGTGTTTTAAACTTGTTTCGTATTCGCGGTGTCCGAAGGTTCTTTCCAGAGCCGCGGAGGAAATAATCTCCGCGGCTCCAAAAAGTTACACCTAATTACTGTGCTCCCTGCGGCTGGACTGACATTTTTACTGACGCCTGGAAGCTACCCGCGGTCATGTGCGCTACATACGTTCCGGAAGCGACCTGCGCACCGGTGTTGTCCGTGCCATCCCACGTTACCGGATAGGAACCGGCATCGAGTTTCTCGTTGACGAGTGTACGCACCAGCGTTCCTTTCACATCGTAGATATCGATGCGAACGTTGGAAGCTTCAGCAACCGAGAAGTTGAGCGTGGTCGCACCCGCAAACGGGTTCGGATAGTTCGGCTGCAATGCGAACTCCGGTTTCGGCGCACCTTCGCCGACGCCCGAACCAGCCGGCACGAAGACGATCAGCGCATTCGAAACGCTCTGGTCACGGATCTGGAGGCACTCCGAATCCGAACCGATCGCCGTCAGCGTATATAGACTATTATCGATCTGCGCCTGGCCGCTTGCCATGTTGATGTCGAACTCGTTCGGGTTCTGCGAGTTACGCAGGTAGAAGTTACCCGTCGCGAACACACCGGAAAGCGCCGAGCTGTTCAGGCAGGAACGGTTCCAGCAAATTTCGATCGGATACAAACTGCCAGCGCCACCGGATTCGTTACCGGGCTGGAACTTCACCTGCCACGTTACGAACTGGTTCGACGTCACGACATCGCTACGGACATCGACGGTAGTACCTTCCAGTGCTCCGCCGATCGGCAGGATCCAGCGTGCATCGAAGGCGCTCGTGGGCGGCGGCGGCGCGACTTCATATTCGCAGTAGCGAACGTCGAGCGAATCGTGCCCATACTGACCTGCACCGAAGCAGAGTTTCTGGATATCCTGGAGCGGATGAAGCTGTGTGATCGCGTTCATTACGTAGATCGCACACTCAAAACGCGGCTTGTCGCCGATGTGGACCGGATAGACGAGCGTATCGCTGTTGCCGGCCGCATCCGTCGCCTGGAGGCGAACGGTATCGGCATACGGTCCAGGGTTCTGGAAGAAGGTCTGTGGCTCATTGAACGTACCGCAGATCATGACATGCACGGTATCGTTCGAAAGCTGACCGCTCACCGTACTTGGTGTGACCGTGAAGCTCGGATCCATATTGATAAGACTGAGCGTAAGGGTCTCTTTACCGCACGAGTCACGCATGAGATCGCGATCGACAACATATGCGCTGTCGCAGTACTGAGTACCGTTGGTTACGCACGGCTCAGCCGGTCCACGGGAGAGCATCGGCATGTGGTTGACCGAATCGACATCGAGCGCGAACGTCTTCCACGTCGCAACGCACTGTCCATCGGTAACAACAACCGTTACGCTGTCCGGACCGCAAGCCATGCCATCGACGTGCGGAGCATCGGTATCGCCCGGTACGCCGGTAAGCACACCAGAATACGGATCGATATGCAACCATGCCGGCGTATGGCCTACAACGGTATCGGGAGTACCGATCTTCGGCGGCACATCGCCATTTACTTTATTCGGAATATCGCGATAGAGATATTCGACATCGCCCTTATAGAGCAGCTTATAGGTAAAGTACTGCGACGGGTTCAGGTTCTGGATCAGGATCCGATTGATGCGATCCGGGAACTGGAAGTTCATGCTGTACTCAACGCCTTCGCGAGCGCGCGGGAGCGTGTCGTTCAGGATCGTCGGTACGAACAGGATCGGCACCGCCCACTTTTGGAGCGCCTTACCGGTATGTCCGTCGTTCGCTTCGACCGCCGCGATCGTGTCGAGGTTGAGCTCGCCGTTGACCTGCGGAATCGGAGTCAGAAGATTATTCACCGCGTAGGCAGAATCGACGCGAACGTTGATAATGCCACGAAGCTTGAAGTTCGGATCCGTGCTGTCGATCGGAACATAATTGCCGCCCTGCGGCTCGAGCATCCAGGAAGGATGTGTCTGGAAGTCATATGCCGTACGGCCATAACGGAAGTCCCATGCTGGGAACCGGCTGCCAGAATCGGCGACCCGTGCGCCAGGCAGGGTCTCTGCCGCAGCGACCGAATCCTCGAGCTCGTCGTCGGTATTCAGGTCGACCGTATAGCGTAGCGAGTCCGTCAGGATCGCACCGCACTTCGGAAGCGACGTCTGCAGGAATCGCGGAAGGCTATCCATGACGACGATCTTGAAGTGATAGGTCGAGCTTGTCGAGCGGATGCAGATCGTATCCGGAATTGCCGTGGTCGAATCCGGGATCCGCGCGCAGTTCATAAACGGCGGGTAGACCCACATGCTAAGTCCAAGGCTGTCGGCCCCAAGCACTCCTGGGAACGAGCCCCTCAGCCCACTCTCAGAAGCAAAGTTCGGCGGGAAATTGGTAACCGTTGCCGTTACACCTTCGCCACCCGGAACGACATCCGGATTGTGTGGCTGGCCATAGAGCAGCACATAGCCATTCGAGCCGGTGATGTTCTGATTGTAGATGACGCTGTCATGCAGCCAGTGATTGAGGCGGACATGCGCACGGACCGAGTCAGCGGCATTTTTCGCCACATAACTAGAACCGGTTGGAACGACATCGCCCGTCAGAAGATCCGGCGTTACGGTGAACGCAAGCTGCGTATAGTTCGCAGCATTAAAGAGGAATCGCGGATCGTAGAAGTTATTCGCATCGAATCCCGCCACGCGGAAGAGCGTGTGCGCAGCATCGCTGGCGTTATAGTTCACATCCTCATGGACGAACCGCACATTCGGATTATACGTGTCGGACTGGAGGTTCGGAATGTCGGCCACGAATGCCGGAGGCAATACGTCGCCGATCGTGAACTGTAGTCCATGCGTGATGGCATACGCCGCGCCGTATTTCCAAAGCTGCGTACGGCTAATCACAAGAATGCGATCGCCCGGACGAACGGGAAGCGTATGGTATTTTTCACCAGCATACCAGGTCGAGTTAGCCGGAACACCGGTCGACTCGCAATTCATAAAGACCGAGTCACCAGCCGCAACTAGATCCGCAGCCGCAAGTGAATATTCACGACCGTTGAGAGCGGCGGAATCCTCAAGCATGGAGGCGCGCTGGACTTCGTCGAACGTCATTGTCGAGGGACGAAGAAGCGAAAGGGTATAGAGCGCGCGCTGGCGGAGGTTCGGATGACGCTCGGCCACCGAAGAATCTGGCACGAAGTCGAGGCGGCCACGATAGGTCTGCTGAACATCGCCCGCGCCTTCATCCTGCTTGATCTCTTTTAAGTTCACGCGGACGAATTCGTTCGTGGTCTGATTGAAGACCATGAAGACCGTGTAGTTCTTCGCATACGGATCGCGATTGGAATCCGCGAGAGCGACGTCGGCCTGCAGGAAGAGCGGGTATCCGATCGGGTGCGGTCCAACGAAATCGGTCTGCATAAGATCGATCTTGTTCACATAGGTCGCATTCGTATCGTAGAAATTACGCGTGAACCGATGGAGCGCGGCCACATCGCTCGGAAGACCAAGCGAGAACGCTTCTGCCGGCGCGAGGCGCGGAAGTTCGTAATCGGCCACTTTCATATCCGTTCCGCGATCGAAGAGATCGTAGACGCGGCCTTCCATGAGGAGGGTATCGGGAACCGTTCCAATCGCGTTCGGATGGTATTGCACCGGCGGATTGCTATTCGGCTCGTAAATATTCGTGAAGCAGCCTTTGTAAAAGTCGATGAAGAACGTCGCTTGTTCGACGCCGACCGGGGGATTGATCTGGGTGATGATCTGCGGTCCGGTTTCGCCCCAGAAGTCGCCGCGGAGCGTGTCGACACCGCTTCGGCCAACGATCGTCGAGACCGGCAGACGAAGGATGTAACGGGCCGTGTTATCATAGATCGCATCGCCGCGCGAGTTAGACTCATACGACGGGAGCGGACCTTCGAAGTCAGCCCAGATCGTTGCGCCGGCATTCGGATCGCCGGGGTTCGAAATACCCTTACCAGCGCCCGCCGTATCGAGATCAATGTTCGCGGAAGAGGGCGAGGTCGCGTGATTGTTCGCGATCAGGCACAGGTTCGACATGAACTTGAAATCGTAACGGTCGCACCACACCGCGGAGCCAGAATAGGCCGAGTTACCTTCCATGCGCACGTGGCTTAAGAAGGTAGAATCGAGCGGTTCGATCAATTGATTGGGGTCGCTCGTAATTTCTACATAGAGCGCACCGCCGCGGCCGTGGGCCGAGCCGGTATTCGCCGGATTGTAATTAAAGAGAGCGGCCGAATCGGGTCCGAGGAGAACCGCGTTATTAAGGAAGCGGGTCAGTTCGCGTGGGTCGAACGGGAAGATGCTCGCGCTCGCGAACGTATCGCGAGGAACTCTCACGTTCTGGGGGTTATACTCGTTTTCGACAAAATATCGGTTGTTCGGTACCGCATTACCGGCCGCGATCGCATCGCGAATTTCGACGGCACCGCCGTTACCGCCAACGACGGTATCGCTGTTGTATTCGACGGCGAAGACGGAATCGCGCATGCCAATATACTCGGCACCGCCTCCGATAACGCCAGCACCATAAAGTGCACCGCGGTTGACACCGCCCGCCGGGTTAATACGGGTATCGAACGGATTGACCATTTCATGGAAATGGACCGAACGGCGCTCGATCAAATCCGGCTGGCCGCCGGCATTGCCATCGAGATAGAGTCCGCCGCCGCCAACACCCGCAAGGTTATTGGCAAAGTGGACGCGGAGTTCAACCGAGTCCGCACCGCCCGGCCACGGGAAGTTTTGCGGAGCAAGATACCCTTTGATGAATACCGGGTTCGGCGAATAGATTGCGCCGCCATAAAGATAGGCGACGTTATTGACGAACTGGATAAGGCCAGAGTCGCGCACGAGGGCACCACCGCCACTCGGAGCCGCGAAATGCTCGGCATCGATATTAAGACGAGGAGCCGGAATGCTCGCGTTATTCCACTCGAGCGCGATCGCACCGCCGCGGCCTGCAACGCAGGTGTTGAACAAAGCGGTCTTTAAGATAGTAAGGCCTGGCAGACGATCGGACGGTCCCGGGGGATACGGCACCTGTGAGTTGCCGGAACCGATCGGAACTTCGGTCGGGCTTCCGGAGAATGCGCTCACATCGATTGCACCACCCCAGGAGTTGACGTCAGGCGTCCCGCCGTTCGGGGCCGTGACGGTCTCGATGGCCGAGTCGTTATTGAACGTGCTCTGCGTGAGGACGAGACCGGTGTTCGTACCGACATAGATCGCGCCGCCTTTGGCAAAATTAGTCGCGAGGTTGCCGAACGTATTGTTGGCGGTGCAACGCTCGAAGAGGTTGACATCGAGAGCCGGTGAACCGCAGGGGAAGTTGCTGCCGCCGAGGTAACCGACTACATAATCGGCCGAATTATAGGTCGCGGAGTTCGAGGCCATGTAGATCGCGCCACCGAGCGCCAGAACATCTGTCGCTCCGGTCGTTTCCTGATTGAAGCAGCGAACGTCGCGGATTGTAAGATTGGCGACCTGCCGATTCGCGAGCGCGAGACGGCCATCGTCCGGCACTGGCCAGCCGACCGGCGCCTGGAGGAATGCGAACGCGCCGCCGCGGAACGAAGTCTGCGAGCTGTCGACGATCGCATTATAGATGAATGTCTTCTGAGAAAACGTCGAAATCACACCGCCATTACCGTTGATCGCATTATTAATCGCGGCATTGAAGGCGGCGTGCGTCGGATCGGCCGTCGGGCTGTAGAGCAGCGTTACGTCGACCGTATTGCGTTTACGGAAATTGGTGAATCGGACGTTCGAGAAGTACGCCGAGTCCGAATTTGGAAGAATGATAAAATGGCCCCATTCGACCGAGTTGGCATTGATGCCCGCTCCCCGAAAAAGGATCCGACGGTTTAAGCCGGCGCAACCATTGGCGATGATCTTGCCGCCGGCCGTATCGATAATACGGCTGTTCGGCAGAAACCAAACTTCGGCGCCCTCCTGAACGATGAGCGTTCCGGCGACATGGTAATCGCCCGAGATCTCAAAGATCGTATCGGTCGCAGAGTTCTGCGGAGTGCGGGGAGGAAACACTTTCGTCTGACCCGCCGGGAGATACCCCGAAATCGGAATCAGGCGTTGTGCCTGGAGCTGGCCCGCGAACGTCGCAAGGCCAATGAACACAATAAAAGCAGTCAAGTAACGGTACATACTACCTCCATTAGTGAGGAACGAGGACCGCGAGCGATTCGCCGGCGCGTCCGACTTAAAAAAATTTTCCTGGTCGAGTCTCATTTTCCAGTTATCTGCCACAAAGTTTCGATTTGCGATTTCGCCGAATACTCGCTGGCGCAAGCATTCGGCGCATTAAAACACTCTTGCCGTCAAAGCTCTACGTCCATCTTCAGCAGTTCGCGCTTGGCGGCATCATCGAACTGCGTATTCGGATAGTCTCCGGCGATCTCACGTAGAAGCCGGACGGCGTCGTCCTTTTGTTTTGCTCCTTCGTAATCGCGAGCGGCACTTAGGAGATAGTCCGCATCGAGCGGATTTTGCTTATCTCGTCCTGCCGCTGTTTCAAACAACTTCGCTGCTTCGATTTTGTTACCTCGATGCTCGAAAATAGCAGCACGTCCCGCTTCGATCGAAGCTTTCACGATCGGATAATCGCTCGATGCTTTTTCGAAAGCGGTCTCGGCACTGTCGTATTTGCCGAGCGCATAGTAACAATTGCCGAGCATGAGCGCCGCCTGGTTCCCGGCGGGAGTGGAGCCATATTGGTCCACAATATAGCGGAGACCGTAAATCGGCTCGCCGGCCATACGCTCGGTGCGATCGCCATCGATGGCATGCCGGTAATCGTCGCTGAAATAAAATCCCATCGTCCGGGACAGATACGTCGAAGCGTGTTCGGCATTGGTCTGTCGCTGGCCGGCCCACCACCACAGGGCTCCAACAATAGCGATAAGAACGACCGCGATCACGGCCATCGCGCGCTGGTTGTTCATCACCCAGTCGCGGCTGGTCTCATAACGCAGCAGCAGCTTCTCGGTCTGCGAGAGCCGTTCTGCGCCAGGCCGACTGACTTCGGCGAGTTCCCGTTGTGATCGGATCATCTAAAAATCGTTCAACTAAACTGTTTTTCTTCGTACCTACAGCGTCTTCCGTTGCGACTTAAAGCATTCCTACGCTTTAGAGCTTCGCGGCGGTCAGGGCGTAATCTGCGCGCCCGGAAGGACTTGAACCCTCAGCCTTTGGAACCGGAATCCAACGTTCTATCCAGTTGAACTACGGGCGCTTCGTCCTTCGCCGATGTTTTTGGGGAGGCCCCGGTGACTTGCGGCGATGTTTCCGCTACAAATATACGGTGCAAACTTGCGTGAAGAGTGAATTTCGCTCTTTACGGCATAGTATCCCCCAAAGGCCGGAGCCTCTGTGAAGAAGCCCCCAAATAACCTCCGAATTTCTGTTTTGTTACACCTTGCTGAATCTTTTTTAAAAATTATTTTCGACCGTTACCTAAAAATGCTGTTTCTCGGCCATTCTCGGGCATTCCCCACGCTTCGACGGCTCCGCGCATAAACAAATAATCATGCCGTGGCCGATGAACCCGGCCGATCCGTAGCATGCAAAGCCGTCCGGCAGCCCAAAACAGCTTTTACGCTGGGGGCCACCCGTGGACAAAAACTCCGCTCCGGATCACCGAAGGCTGCAACCGCCGCCTTCGGAAACCCGGAGCGGAGCGAACGAAGAGATCACGACTATTACCCACCTCTACGAGGCTTGCCCCTACGGTAACCTCGATCCCTCTTCGTTCGACATCCGCATGCCCACTCTTTTTTCATCGAACTATCAAGTATGAATTATGAGTCTCGGCCCGGCATTAAAACTAAGACTCTCCCTGAGCCCGTGGCAGTAATTAGAGCTGAATGACCGGCCCATAATTCATACTTGATAGCTCACGCTTTTTTCTTCCCCCATTCGACCACTTCGATGCGTACACGGCCCAGGCCCTCTCGATCGATCCCGATCGCACGAGCTGCCGCCAGCGTCAGATCGATAATCCGCTCGGTCTTGACCGGCCCGCGGTCGTTAATGCGGACTTCGACCTCTCGGCCATTGGTCACGTTTGTCACCCGAACGACGGTCCCGAAGGGCAGGGTACGGTGAGCTGCAGTAAATTTCGAATTGTCAAAGATCTCTCCGCTTGAAGTTTTTCGCCCCTGAAAGTCATTCGAGTAATAGGAAGCGATTCCCTCCTGCGTACCTAAAGCCGTCATGATCGGCCTAACCGAGCAACCGGACAGCACTGCACTGCCGCAAAAAAACAGAACCCAGAAACTGGTTAAGGTCGCCTTGCGGCATGGCGAAGAGGCGCGTGACTTCAAGTTTTACATTATGTTCTCTTGCAAATATACAATGTAAAATGGGCTTTGTCAAGCAAAGACTTAAAGTATTTTATTGCTTAACCATTTTTCGCCACTATTTGACACAGTTTCAAAAGAAAAAATCCTATTAGAAAACTATTTTAATTTGAAATTTTAAGATTAGGGGCAACGGACCATTATAAATACTCGTCCATTTGTCGGCGTTTGAGGTAATCGACGACGTCCCGGACGTTCTGCGCCTGGTCACGTTTAGTGACAAGGATGGCATCGCCGGTATTGATCACTATCGTGTCGGTCATGCCATAGGTAATCACAAGTTGATCGTTGCGGGAGATAAGCAGGCAGCCGCGGGAGTTCCGGGCGATGACATGGCTACCGATGAGCACATTGTTTTCGAGGTCTTTTTCGCTCAATCGATAGACCTCGTCCCAGCTTCCGACGTCGCTCCACCCCAGGGCACCGGCCCTAAGAACGTACACGTTAGGAGCTTTTTCCATTACCGCATAGTCAATCGAGACGCCGCGGATCGTACTATAGACTTCCTTGAGTTTGTCCGCAAACTGCGAAGACGTCCGTTTCGGAAGCGTTCCGATCTCCTCCATGATCTCCGGCGTGAACTCGCGCATGGCCTGCTCGATGGCATCGACGCGCCATGCGAACATACCGGAATTCCAAAGAAAGTCTCCACTTTCGACAAACCGACGCGCCGTATCGACATCCGGCTTTTCGGCAAAGCGCTTTACCGAAAAAACGTCGCGTAGTTCGAATTCGGAAAATTGGGGAAGTTCTTCATGCGATGGAAGGTGCTCATCATCGAGTTGAATATACCCAAAACCGGTCTCTGGTCGCGTGGGATGAACGCCGACCGTGATGAGCGAGCGCGTGTCATACGCGAGTCGTGCGGCGAGCTTCATCAGCCGCGCGAATTCCGATTCGTTTCGAATCACATGGTCTGCCGGCAGCACGATCATGATCGTATCGCCACCATTTTTCTCTTCGATGAGCTTCGCTCCCAACGCGATGCACGGCGCCGTATTCCTTCCCATCGGTTCCGAGATGATATTCGTTTTCGGAAGGTCGGGAAGTTGCCGCTCGAGTTCTTCGCGCTGAACTTCGTTCGTTACGATAAGGGTATCGGCAATGTCTGAAAAGAGGAGTGTTCGCCGGAGCGTCGCCTGAATAAGCGAAACGCCAGGAGTGACGACATCGAGCAATTGCTTTGGCCGCCTCGCGCGGCTTTCCGGCCAGAATCGAGAACCGACTCCGCCCGCCATGATTAATACACTAATTCGCACGCTATTTTAGATTTGGATTTCGAACCGGGATTCCGCTGATTATACTGATTCCGCTGAGGGGGTTTCGATACCTTCGAAGCTTCTTTGACAAAAATACGGCGGAAACCATGCGCCTACATTTTTGGCAATTCATCGCATTCATTTTCCAGAAATCTGGTTCATCCTTTTATGAAGATCCGGTATGCCGAGTGGATTCCGAATGTCAGCCAGACGACAGAGGACCGTCTTAAGGAACTTCTCGGCCTGTTCCATCAACTGCTGCTTTCGACTTCGGGCGATGTGAACGAAGCGCTCGAATGGATGCGATATCTCGATGAGCAGTACCATATCTTCGGTCCCGACATGACGCTCGATATGTTCGTCGATTCGTTGAAAGAAATGGGACTGATCGAAGAGGACGAGAACGCTCTGCTCAAACCGACCAACAAAGCCATCCAGAATATTCGGCGGGACGCACTGCTCGAAATGTTTCGTTCGCTCCGCAAAGCCCCTCATGGTGCCCACGATACGCCGCATACCGGCCAGGGTGTCGAACGAACACAAAATACAAAGCCGTATCACTTTGGCGATTCGTCTTCGAATATCGACTTTACTCAAACATTTCTCAATGCCCAGAAACGCATATTGAAGGACCTGACACCCGACGTGGTCGATCGGCCGCCGGACGCCCTCGATATCCACGAAGACGACATCGAAATTTACGAGACGGAGCACGTCACGAGCTGCGCGACGGTGCTAATGATCGATCTTTCGCATTCGATGATCCTCTACGGTGAGGACCGAATTACACCGGCCAAAAAAGTGGCGCTTGCGCTTTCGGAACTTATCAAAACGAAGTTCCCAAAAGACCAGCTCTACGTCGTGACGTTCGGCGACGACGCAAAGCTGATCACCGTCAGCGAGCTTCCATTCCTCGAGGTCGGGCCGTACCATACGAATACCCGCGCCGGACTTCGCCTTGCCCGACAGCTCCTCAAACGTTCCGGGAACGTGAACAAACAGATTTTTATGGTCACGGACGGCAAGCCTTCCGCCATATTCGAGGAGAACGGCCGCCTGTACAAAAATTCTTTTGGTCTGGACCCGAAGATCGTCAATAAAACGCTCGATGAAGCCGTGGCCTGCCGGCGCGAAAAAGTGACCATTTCGACCTTCATGGTCGCGCGCGATCCGTACCTCATCAACTTCGTCGAAGAGTTGACGAAATCGAATAAAGGCCGCGCCTATTATTCGGGACTCAACGATCTGGGCCAATTTGTTTTCGTCGATTACGTTCGAAACCGAAAGAAAAAGTTTCCAGGCAGCCGGGATTGAAAACACACGCTCCGTGCGTTGCTGCATTCTCCTGTGTCTCTAATTTTTCGATCCGCGTATGAAATATCTCGTTTGTGTTATCGCTCTCGTGATCGCGAGTTCCACCTCGGCGCAATGGAAGCAGGCGGCCGGACCGTATGGCGGGCAGATTACCTCCCTGGCCACGTTTGCCGGAGACGTTTTTGCCGGAACGCCGGCCGGCGTCTATCGCTCGACGGATAGCGGTGCAACCTGGACGTCGAGCATGGCCGCGGTGGGAACAATTCCTATTACGTCGATCACCGTACTCGATACTGCCGTCTTTGCCACCAAAGCAAACGGCGTCTATCGCTCCACGGACAAAGGCCGAAGCTGGCGGCAGATCGGGACCGGACTTTCGAACGCCTCGGATATTACGGTCATCGCCACGCTGGGGCGTCAGCTTTTTATTTCCGACGGATTTTACGGTGGGGTCTATCGCTCGACGAACCGAGGAGTCAACTGGTCCCCCGTGACGACCCTTCCGGTCGATACGACGATCTATTGTTTTTCTTCGATCGGCACCACATTTTTTGCAGGCTCCGAGTGGGGCCTGTTTCGCTCCGCAGATAGCGGCTCGACATGGACACTTCTTACGGATGCTCCACTGGGCTCTGTGTATGCTCTGGCCGTCCAGGGAGCTTCGATATTCGCGGCCGCCCAGGATGGCATTTACCGCTCGTCCGACTCGGGGGCGTCATGGGAACCTGAGAGTTCCGGGCTCGAAGGCATGTCGGTACAAACATTGTTTTCAACGGGTTCTGCGCTCTACTCCAGTGCCTATTCCGGGCTTTATTTCACAACGAATTCGGGCCAAAGCTGGAGCGGACCGAACGCAACGCTCGGTTCTTTAACGGTGACGGCGATGACCGCAGTCGGAACCAGCATTATTGCCGGGACGCGAAGCGCAGGAATCTTTCTTTCGAGCGATGCGGGCTTCACCTGGACCGGAAGTAACACCGGCCTTTCCATCAGCTCTGTGAGTGGTTTTGCCGTGCTCGGTCCGCGTCTGTTTGCGAATTGTGTCAACAGCGACCTTTTTGTAACCGAGGACAGCGGCGCGACATGGACCGACGTAAGCAGTGCAATGCCTTCCAATTACAATAATTCCCTTCAGGCCATCGCAGCGAATCCCGACGACGGATCGGTCTTCGCCGCAAGCTTGTATGGGGAGATCCTGGTTTCTCCGGACAGCGGCGTGACATGGATCAACCCCACGACGAGTTATAGCTCGACGACCATTTCGGCCCTGTATGAACAAAACGGCCTTCTCTTTGCAGGGACCGGCGCCGGGATCTTCGTCTCGTCGGACGATGGCTCTACGTGGGTCGATGAAAGCAGCGGTCTTCTCGCGATCGACCTCGTCGTTACGTCATTTGCTACGAGCGGTAATACGATGTATTGCAGCTCGGCAACCGGTCTGGTCTATTCGTCAAACGATTCTGGAATGACATGGAACAATATCAGTCCTCCGTCCGGCGCGGCTTATAATAATTACTTCTCCGAGGTTGCAGGCACGGATGGGGTGCTATTTTTGGGGACCGAATCGAACGGGATCTTAATCTCGACGAATGATGGCGCGACCTGGAAAACCGGCGCGTTAGCGAGCAATGCGATCTATGGCCTGCTGACCATCGGTCCCGATATATTCGCAGCAACGGACGCTGGAGTGTATGTCTCTCAAGATCTTGGGAGAACATGGAATACCGCGAACGACGGACTCACCGACGGAACAAGCGTGGAAGCGCTTGCCATACAAGGAACGACGCTGTATGCCGGAACGGGAGGCAGCGGCGTCTGGTCGCGGCCGCTTTCGGAAATGGTCGACCTTTCTGGCGTTTCGCGGCTTGCCGATCATACCGTAATCGATGGTAATTATCCGAATCCGTTTACGCGCGAAACGACCATCCCGTTTTCGCTATCGACGGCTGGTCATGCAACCGTAACGATTTATGATGTGCTCGGGCATGAAGTTGCGGCGGTCGCAAACGGTAACTTTTCCTCCGGATCCCATCAAGCCGTCTGGGACGGCACCCATACACCGGCCGGAACATACCAATGCGTGATCGTGACGCCTGACGGAACGCGAACGCTTGCGTTGGAACGGGTTAATTAGTGCGCGTTCAGGTTAAAGAGATAGGCAAAGCCAAGCTGTAGTCCTGCGATCGGGCCATTGTTCCGGGTCTTATCGCTCGAGGTAAAATTGGGTGGCAACGGGCCCGACGTGATTTCCGTAAATCCATAGGACGCATCGGCAATGAACTCCAGGGAGTTCCCATTGCTGGAGACGAACACCGGGACCGCAGCGCCGATCCGCCCTTCGACAAGCACATTCATACTACTGGCGCCAATATGCGGGCTGATTTCGTTTTGGGCCGTGACGCTGGCCCCCACCGGAATGCCGACCCCAAGGCCGACTAAGAAATCGCCGATGCGCAGTTCCGGCCGGAGCGAAAAATAGCTGAACGTATAATCGTCGTAACTATTCGAATTACGTTGGTCGTAAAAGCCGACCGCCCGGGAATCATAACAGACAGAAACTCGAAGGCCAAAATTTGGAGTAAACGGAAAATCGGCCATAGCCCCGAGCGCCCACGAGAAATCGACGACGTCCGTCTTGGCGCCGTTTGCAACCGTGCCCGCGTCGGAGGACATGCCGGGAAGGAACATAGGCCCGAGCCTGACACTTTTCCAGGCGTCATTGGCAGCCGGGTCGAGGCCTTGTGCGATCGCAGGTGAACGAAAAGAAACACTAAGAAGGGTGATGGCAAGAAATAACTTCATAGTCGTATAAATAGGTGGCGTGACAGCAAACGCTTCTGCAAATATACTCGATGGAATCAGAGGCCATGCAAAAGATCGAACTGGTACGATAGCCCGGCTTCGACCGTAGGCAGCGGTCCCTGACCGGGAGCTTTCTGGTTCGAGAACATCCCGGTCGTATCGAACGAGGGCGTTGCCGAATGTAAAAATTTGGACAAGGGATAGCTGCCGCTGACAATAAAGTGCAACTCGGCATTATCGCTTTCGAGGATAGGAACCGAAAGGGCGGCGTGCAACTCGGTCATCGGGGCAAGATCGCTCGTGGGAATATTCAGGTTCTGATTATAGGGCTGGGTCGGCTGGTCCGCATGCTCATAGGACCCGATGATCTCCGTCGCGCTGCCCTCCATCGGAAGGTCGAAGGCGAGGCCGACTAACAGCCACGCGATCCGAATGGAAGGTTGGAACGAAAGATAGCCAATATTCACGTCGATATTATCGCTGCCGGAAAGATCGGCCAGGTACGCGTCGCGCGAATCGTAGAGCGCGGAGAAATCGATCCCGAACAGCCAGTTGACGGCAAAATCGACGGTCGCCCCAATGGTGAACGCGAACCGTGGCGAGGAGTGCCACGGAAGGCTCGTGGACGCATTGGGAAGATTTTCGTTCTGGCGCGAAATGCCGCCCGTGAAATACGGGCCGCCGGTCACTTCCTTGAAAAACAGGAATGTCGATGTGTCCTTCGGGACCACCGGCAAATGATAGGGCTTCACCGGCTGTGCACGGAGCACTGTCGGGAATAGCAGGGCAAACAGTAGAACGATCCCAGGCCGGAACGATCGTTCCTTACCAATATACCACATCGAGCGTTCGTTTCTCCTCATCGAATGTTAAGGTTCCTCCTTCGCCGCGTACCACACTGCCGGAGAGCGAAAGGTTCCGGACCTTGTCCTGTTCCAGCGTAAACGCGACCGTCACAAATTCTCCACTTTGGGTGAGCAGGCGAACCGGCACGCGGGGGATGCGTCCCAACGCACGTGCGACGATCGCCGCACTCATGCATCCGGTCCCACAGGCTAACGTTTCTCCCTCGACTCCGCGTTCGAACGTGCGGATACGCAGGAATTTTTCATCGCCGTCCTCCCGCACCTCAATGAAATTGGCGTTCGCCCCGAGCGGCGCGAACTCGGAATGCCAGCGCACGAGCGGACCGTAATAGGCAACATCGAGGTCGTCGAGGCTCCCATCGACGGCTGCCGAGCGGGCGAGCGCATCGAAAAAGATAACAGCATGCTGAGAACCCAGATCGACATAGCTCGCTGGAACGCTCACACTATTTTCGAGCGGCAGTAAAAAGTCGAGCCGAACCACACTGGGGTCCTGAAAAAACACACGCACGTCCCCATTGGCAAGGATGTCCGCCCGGTTTTTCGCGCCCAGCACTTCGAATGGAATATGGTTCCTCGCTCCTTCGGCAAGATATCCGAAATCGCTCGCGGCCTGCACCGCACACCGCGCGCCGTTGCCGCACAGCATCCCGGTCGAGCCATCGGGATTGTAGAAGTCCATGCGGAAGTGCGCGCCCGTGCCACTATGGTTCACGAGCACGACGCCATCGGAACCAATCCCCGCCTTATAATCGCAGGCCACGCGAACGAACGCGCGCATCGACTCACGCGAGAGCGAAAGGGGATCCTCCCAGGTATTCATGACCACGAACGTATTGCCCGCGGCCGTATATCGCTGGAAGGAATGAGTCATGCTCGTGTAACACACGCGAGGCGGTGCAAAGTCCCCGGTGCAATCGCATGGGCGAAGAAAGGGAAAGTTTTCTGGAATCGTCTCGCACGATGGGAATGTTCGGAAGCAGCGTGTTCTCTTCTCACTTATTTATTTTCATTCCCCGTATGATCTCATACTTCCAACTTCGGACTGCGACCCTTTGTTTTTTGTTCGTCCTCAGTGCCTCGCTTGCGTATGGGCAGAAGAACGCGCCACCCTCTGGCCAGTTCGGCCTGGGTGTCTATGCCATTACGAGCAATCTTCCCAGCGGAGTGGAGGGAACGTATGCCATTAACGAGAATATGCAGGCTGGAGCACAAACTTCTCTTGCTGTCGTAAGCGCAGGGGGTGCAAGCTCCACTCTTTTTCTTCTTTCTCCGTTTTTCCGCTATCAATTCCCTTCGACGGTAAGCCCGTTCGTACAGGGAGGAATGCAAATTCTGTCGGGTGGCGGCGGTTCCAATTTCGGGATCTTTTTAGGAGGGGGCGTCGCCTATTATATCAATCAAACGATCGGCGTAAATGCGGGGATCGACCTGCTGAATATCTTTTTCAGTCCTTCGGTGACGACGTTCGGCTGGAGCGTCGTGCGCGTAGGCGCCGATTGGTTCTTTTAATCGCCGGTCTTCAGGGTCGCATAACATTTCACGGTTACGAATCGCCCATGCCGTAACTCGTAATCGTGGAACGTTCCCTCGTGCTGCATCCCGGAGCGTTCCAGGACACGGGCGGAGCGCACGTTTTCCAGATCGCACGTAGCGGCGACCCGGTGCATGCCCATCTCCTCGAACGCAAATCGGATCATTTCACGGACAGCTTCCGTCATGTAACCAAATCCCCAGTACTTACGAGTAAGCGTGTAACCCAGCTCAATCGAATGATGCTGAGGAGAGATATGATGGAAATCGCACGCGCCGATAAACTCGCGTGGATCCTTCAACTCGATCGCAAATGGTATTCGCTCGCGAGCAGCAAAATTCTTTGGGCATGTTTCTAAATACGCGATCGAATCTTCAATTGAAGTATGTGTCGGGAAGATCATATAGCGCGTGACCTCCGGATCACTGGCATACGCATATACTCCTTCCTTGTCCTCTATCCTGAGCTCTCGTAAGCGTAGCCGGGCCGTTTCAAGCAGCGGATGCGTTTCAAAAAACCGGGACAGATCGAGCGGAGCTATTTCAGCCGCCATGTCGTGCCCTCTTTGGTATCTTCGAGAACGATTCCCGCCGCGTCCAGCTCATTGCGGATGGCATCGCTGGCGGCGAAATCGCGCCGGTCGCGCGCCGCTTTGCGCTGGCGGATCAGGAGATGCATCGCGCTATCCATTTTTTCGGTGAGATCGCTCTGCGTCGATGCCGCGCGGGGCAAGATACCGAGAATGTTGCCCGCAAGAACGTTCCACGTGGACCGTAACGTCGCATATCGTCCTTTGTCCTGCTGCGTTAACGCAGAATTTGTTTCGGTCGAAAGGTCGTAAAGTGTGGCAATCGCTTTTGCCGTGTTGAAATCGTCGTCCATCGAAGCAATGAATTCCCGAACGAGCGAATTACTTTCTTCGAGGCCGGTTACGGGTAATCCCATGCTTGCCTGCAGAAGGCGGTGATAAGAGGATAATAATTTCTGATATCCCGCGTCGGCGGCGGCGATCGCCTCTTCGGTAAACTCGGTCGTGCTGCGATAATGCGATTGCAATATCGTAAAACGAAGCGAAAGGGGATCGTATTGCTGGTAGAGGTCGCGCAAATAGGCCGAGTTCCCAAGCGATTTTCCCATCTTCACGCCGCCGGTCGTGACCATATTGTTATGCATCCAGTATTTCACGAACGGCTTTTTCCCGGTGGCGCATTCGGACTGTGCGATCTCGCATTCGTTATGAGGAAATGAATTTTCGAGTCCGGCGCCGTGAATATCGAACGACTCACCGAGATACTTCATCGACATGGCCGAGCACTCGATATGCCAGC
The DNA here is from genome assembly GCA_021324685.1 of Bacteroidota bacterium. GTDB lineage: Bacteria > Bacteroidota > Ignavibacteria > Palsa-1295 > Palsa-1295 > PALSA-1295. The sequence continues at coordinate 6,183 of JAJPIQ010000082.1, read as the reverse complement.
CCGGGAACCCCATACCCCAGGGCGAAGGCCATTGCAGAAGATGCCCTTTTTCCGCTCGCTTCCAAAGTGCGAAGTCCTGTGGCGAGCGTTTATCGGACCGTTCCTCTACTCTCCCGCTCGACTCCTGTTCTTCCGCCTTCCGCCCGGAAAGCTTGCCGTAATCCTTGTCCTGTGCGACATCGAAATAAACATTCCCGTTCACTTCATACGCATAACCTTTGGTAAGAAGCTCTTTGATGATCTCGATCTGCTCGATGATGTGGCCGGTCGCTCGCGGGGAAATATCGGGACGAGTGATATTCAGGGCGTCCATGTCCTCGAAGTAGCGGCGCGTGTAATACTCCGCCACTTCCATCGGATGCTTGCGTTCTTTTCGCGATTGAACCTCGAGCTTATCTTCTCCGGATACATCGTCGTTATCGGTCATGTGGCCGACATCGGTGATGTTCTGGACATACGTAACTTTTTTGTCCGGAAAGCGGAAGCGAAGGTAGCGGTTGACGATGTCCGCCGTGATATACGCCTTCGCATGGCCGACGTGAGCATCGCCATAGACGGTCGGCCCGCAAAAATAGACGCCGATCCGATCGGGATGAACGGATTCAAACGGTTCCTTACGCCGCGTAAGTGTATTGTAGATGTGAAGCGCCATTCGTGAATGTGACGGATCGGCCCATACCACCGACCGTCCCTAACTCTTCGAATTCATTACCAGCCAAAAATTTGGTCGAGCGAAAGCTGCTCGACATCCCCGTACTTCTCGAGGGCCTGCATGTCGATCTTATTTTTAGGCCCGATCACACAGATCGCATAATGATGCCCCGCGATATTCTGGAGTTGAAAGGCCTGCACCTGTTCGAAGGTCAACGCCGGTACGTTGCGATAGACGTCCTGGCGTACATCGTAGTCTACGCCCATTTTTTTTGCGTGCTCGTACGACCACAGGATCCCTTCCCGCGTCGTACGCTCGCTCGCGAGGGTATGTTCGAGCGAAACTTTCGATTCGTCGAATAATTTATCGGCGCGCGGCATCGTATCCAGGATCGAGAACATGCTTGCGAGCGACTCCGGCATTTTATCCGACTGCGAGCCGACATACGAGAAAATATAGTAGGGATCTTCTTTTTTCGGCCCTTCCGCGTACCGACTATAGACCGCATAGGCAAGCGCTTTGGACTCGCGAATCGTCTGGAACGTGATCGAGGCCATCGAACCGCCGTAATACTCGTTGTAGAGCGACAGGATGGGAGCCATTTTTGGATCGTACGACGGCAGCCCTTTCGAGAGCATGATGATCTCCGCCTGCGCCATATCGTAATCGACAAAATAAACTTTATTCCGGTCGGTCGGCTGGTGCACGTAGGCGATTGGGGGAGGGGCCGGCCGGTGGCCTGTTACGGTGTGAAGCTTGTCGAGCGAGGCCGTCAGCGCCTGCTTCGTTTTCGGGCCATAATAAAGAATGTGGTGCTCATACCGCGTAATACCCGAGATCCGGCCCAAAAGATCGGAAAGCTTGAGCCGCTCGAGCTCCGCGTTCGAAAGGTCGTTCGTCTGCGGGTTAATGTTCCCATATTCGGCATAATCGCGGAGTGCCGTAAAGAGGATCGCGCGGCGGTCCTTTTTGGTGTCCTCACGCGATTTCAGCGTTCGCGCGATGAATTCATGGAGCGTCGCCGTGTCGGAAGTCGGATGCGCGAGGACCTCCTCCAGGAGCGCGACACTCTTTTCGAAATTCTTATCGAGGCCGGTCATCGAGACCGTCGCTTCATCGTCCGAGGAAGAAGCCGAGAGCTCCGCTCCGAGGGAGAACAACTTCGTCTTCAACTGGGCCGGCGTCAGCTTGTCCGTCCCGATAAAGTCGATATAATCCAGCGCGTAGGTGAGTCCCTTATCATTCCGGTTCCCAAGCTCGATGACATACGAAAGCGTGAACCGGCCGTTCTCGGTATTATGCAAATATTCCACCGGAACGCCATTTCCGAGCTTCGTGTGCACGATCGCCGTTTTGTAATCCAGGAACTCGGGCTGCATGGCCGGGACCGGCATCGCTTCGACCGATTTCAGGAAATCGGATTGCGCCGAGCGGTTCACTTCCACTGGGGTGATCGGCGGCTTCACGACCTTCACGACATTCCGCCGCTCGCCGGTGCGCTTATACACGACCGAATAATTGTTCCCATAATACCGATTCGCAAAGGCCACGATCTCTGCCTTCGTCACGTGAGAAAGGGAATCGAGTTCGTGCGCTTCGTCGCTCCACTCCGTGTGGTGAATAAACGCGTTCATCATCGCGTCCGCGCGGCCCCAATCGTTTTCGTACGAGCGAAGGCGCTGCAGTGTTAGATTATTGATGATCGCGGAGAGCAGGCTCGCATCGAACGCACCCTGCTTTACGAGCTCGATCTGCGAAAGCAAAAGGTTCCGAACGTCATCGAGCGCTTGTCCTTCTTTCGGTTTTCCCTCCAGGATCTCCGCGCTATAGTCGTTCATCTCCTCCAGATCGGTCGAGGCCTCGAGCACTTTCTGCTGTTGGTTGAGATTCAGATCGATCAGCCCCGCCGTGGAGTTCGAAAGCAGCAAGTCCATCATCTTCAGGACCTTCGCTTCGTGCGAATTAATGCCCGGAAAGCGCCACGCCATCAGGATCGATTCAGGTTCCGGGCCATAGACCTCTCGGACGGCCGGCTGTTCCAGCGGCGTTTCCTTCGGCACGTCCCATGGGGGGAGTGACTTCGGTACCCAACCCGAAAACTTCGCGACGATCTCGCGGATCACGCTATCGGGATCGAAATCGCCTGCCATCACGATCGCCATATTGTTCGGCACATACCACTTCGAATAAAACTCCTCGATCTTTTTGATGGAAGGATTTTTTAAATCGTGGATCGTCCCGATCGTCGTGTGCTGGCCATAGGGATGGACCCGAAAGAGCGCGGCCATGAGCGTTTCCCATGCCTGCTCGTCGTCATTGTCCAAACCGCGGTTCTTCTCTTCATAGACGGCTTCGAGCTCCGTATGGAAGAGCCGGAGCACGGGATGCCGATAGCGTTCGGCCTCGATCGTCAGCCACGGCTCGATCTCGTTCGATGGGATATTATCGAGATAGACGGTCTGCTCGTCGGAGGTAAACGCATTCGTTCCGGTCGCCCCAAGTGCCGAGACCATCTTATCGTATTCGTTCGCGATGGCCCAATGCGCGGCAAGGCCGCTCACGGAATCGATCGCGTGATAAATACGAGCCCGGGAGTCCGTATCGGTTGTGGCACGATAGACCTCATATAAATTTTCGATCGTATCGAGATACGGCTTCTCTTTCGCGTAATCGATCGTCCCGAATTTATCGGTCCCTTTGAAGAGCAAGTGCTCGAGATAGTGGGCAAGGCCGGTGGCATCGTTCGGATCGTATTTGCTGCCTGCGCGAACCGCGATCATGGTCTGAATGCGCGGCTCCGATTTATTGACGCTGAGATAGACCGTGAGGCCGTTCTTCAGTTTATAAAGGTGCGCATTCAGCGGATCGCCGGGAACCGGAATGGCGGCTTCATATAAATAGCCATCGGCCGCATGAAGGACGTAGCCCGGCGTCGCCTTTGGCAAGCTCGGCTGGGCAACGGCGTAATCGACGCACGCGGCGGTGAAAACGGAAAGAACGAAAAACGCGGCGAGAAAACGAGTGTACTTCATTCGATAATGATCGTGAGATATTCTACGATGACCCTGTGGCCATGACCTGGCTATTTTTTATTCCCCACCCTGCATTCCGGCCGGAATGGGCTGGTAATTGATGTTCGCAGGCGGAACGAAAAGCGAGTCCGGAAGCGATTTGCGCTCGAACTTCACAAATTCCATCGTGAGGGCCGTGTCCCCGGCCTGCGTGACAACGATCTTGATGGGGAGCATCCCTTTGGAACTGATCTCGCGGAAGGCGTTCGCCACACCGGAATCGTTATTCGGCTGATCGCGCATATTGCGGTAGACCGTCTGGCACAGATCCGGCGGGAACCCCGGGCTGGCCCAGATGGTCACGTCCTGCTTCGGACCCGTCAGTACGAACTCCTGCGCGGTATGGCCGGCGATCGTCTGCGTCTTGCCGGTCGCTTTCAGATTGCTTTTGCCGGTATCTTTTGGCGACAGGTCGCTCGTCATGCCGCGGCCAAGCGCCGCAACGACGATATATACCTTTTTCTTTGCATCGTCGAGATACGTTTTGATATTTCCCTGAACGCCCATGTCCATGTCCATTTCCGAGCGCTCTCCTTTAAAGCTTACGATCGAAGGATGGCTCTCGTCATCAATCGATGGCAGATGGAGCGACCAGGTGACGGTCCCTTCGAAAGGCTGCTGGGCTCGAACCGGACCGGAAATCGCTAACAGAAAAAAAATTGAGGCACAAGCGTACACGTATTTTTTCATCGTACTATAAAAAAAAATGGAAATTTCGGCGGCGGACCAATGACCAGGCTACCGGCGCCAAAGGCTGGTCTGAACGGGCCGCTCCTGTGAAGAGTGCCGATCGAGCGACGTTCTGAACCAGGATTCGGCGAAGCGTTCGGCTGGCACTACGATTGAGCAAATCCTGGAAGTGGACCAAGCTCATGCATCGCTGTGGAACTTTGGCGGCGAGAGCGCATTGGGCCTATCGAAACGCGTCTGGGCCGAAATGAACCGCGACCGCATCTTCGATTCGGCTGCCTCGCTCGCATATTATCTCCTCTTAGCAATATTCCCGTTGCTTATTTCGGTCGTAAGCCTGATGTCGCTCGTCACGGGAGGCGGCACAACGCTCCTGGACTCGTTACTGACCCAGGCCGGGCGTATGATGCCAGCCGACGCCTTTCGTCTGATCGCCATCGCTGCACGAAAAATCGAAGCGCAGTCGAACGGAGGGCTTATTACGATTGGCCTTATAGGAACCTTGTGGTCGGCTTCGAGTGGGATCGCTTCGATCATGGACAGCCTCAACGTTGCGTATGAAGTCAGGGAATCGCGATCGTTCGTAAAACGCCGCGCGATCTCGCTTGCCCTTACGATCGGGCTCACCGTGCTCGCGACGATCGGTGCCGGGCTCCTTGTAGCGAGCGATAAAATCGGGATCCTGCTGGAACACGTTTTTCCATATTCGTGGACGCTCTGGGCCGGGGCCGCACTATCGGTGTGCTCCGGGCTTCTTGCGATGGTTGCCGGCTTTGGTTTTATTCACTATTTCGGGCCGAACGTCCACGACGCGCGGCGCGCCTTCCTCACGCCCGGCTCGCTCATCGGGATCCTGCTTTTTCTCATTGCTTCGTTCGCACTTTCGATCTACCTTCGCATCTCCGGGGGTTTTAGCTCCAGCCTGTACGGTGCCTTCGGAGGCGTGATCGTCTTGCTGCTCTGGCTCTATTTCCTGGGACTCGCGATCCTTATCGGCGGGGAAGTAAACTCCGAAATTGCAAAGGCAAATGCATAGGAACCGACCCTACCACGACATCCACCGAACGAAAGCCGAAACCGAACGAACGTCCCTCGAAAAAATTAGCGTAAAACAGTAAGGCCTGTAGAACACTGTTCATGAATTTCGATTTGAAAATTAGTAGGTAAAATATTCGTAAGTTCGTGTCCTGCTCAACACGTTGAGTTTAATTCAATCTATTTTATGAAGAATTTCATTTTGGTCTCTTGTTTATTTTTGCTCGTTTCGATGGGGCTCGCATCGAAAATTTTAATCCAAAGCGCCTTCGCACAACGATCGTTGGGAGCAAATACGATTGTGCTCGACGATGGCTCGGGACACACGATCACGCTTAAGACGCCTGCAAATGGATGGACGGGAAATATTCCATTTGTCATCCCAATCCCTCCGGCCGGTAATCCGCCATCCGGGTTTGTACATGTGGGTACAGCGCTCGGTCAAATTCTCACATGGAATCCCGCCGACGGCGTGCAGGGCGCATGGGATGCGACGTCCTTCGCTGCGGCAGGTGCCATCACAGGGACTGGAACAAGCGGATCGCTTCCGCTCTGGACCGGCTCATCGACCCAAGGCAATTCCCTTCTGACAGATAATGGGACAACGCTCTCTTACTCTGGCACACATATCAACACTGCAGTGGACTATCAGATCGCGGGCAGTACAGTCGTTTCCAATCCAGGAAGTGGAAACATGTTCGTCGGGGTCGATGCAGGATTTTCGAATACGACCGG
>JAJPIQ010000048.1 GCA_021324685.1 Bacteroidota bacterium | reverse complement strand
CGACAATTTCACGCCCGTCGTAAGGCACCGACAATTTCACGCCCGTCGTAAGGCACCGACAATTTCACGCCCGTCGTAAGGCACCGACAATTTCACGCCCGTCGTAAAGGCGCCGACAACCGACGTGACTCATCGCTGACCATGAACAAAGCTGACATCGTACATCGCATCGCCACCGCGACCGGAATAACGAAAATCGAGACGGAAGTCCTGGTCGACGGATTTTTCAAGACGATCACCGAGGCGCTCGCAGGCGGCGATCATGTCGAGATTCGCGGGTTCGGAACTTTTCGCATCAAGAAACGCGCGTCCCGAATGGCCCGGAATCCACGGACCGGAATGCCGATCGCGCTCGACGAACAATTTATACCGACGTTCAAACCTTCACGCGAACTTCGCCAATTCATCGATGAGAGCCAAAAACGTCAATCGAAGCTAACCTCGGACTCCGAAGTCGGCGCATCGGAACATTAAACGACCGCGCAACGCGATATTTTTTTTCTCATTGGACCACCTTTCGGAACACAAACGGGAAGATTCCATTTTCTGCCCAAGCTGCGCCGCCCGTATCGAACGACCGGCTGCAGCCGATGCCATTATCCGATGTCCCGTGTGTGGGACCGAATTTAAAAACGATCCGCAATCGGTCGCCGAAGATGATGCTCTACTGCAGAAATCGGCGAACCGGCTGTCCACCGAAGAAACGCTCCTTGAACGGTTCAAGGCGACCCCCTCCCCTCGCAATCGGATCCCGTGGCAAACGATTGCCATTGTTTTAGCGGCGATTTTTGCGATCAGCTATGGCGTTTTCCGAATTTCGTCCAAGCCGGACGTTTATGCACCCGGTCATGCGATCGATTCGACGTCCATCCTTCAGCGGCGTTTGTTTATGCAACACATAATCGACTCGCTTCAGGCCGAACTCGCCGCTCATCCGGAGGATACCGAGCTTCATTTTTCCCTTGGCGACGCATTATACCAGGACGGGAATTGGAGCGAAAGCCAGAAAGAGCTCGGGATCTATCTTTCAGAAAAACCACAGGATGCCGACGCTCGCGTCGATCTGGCGTACGCCCTCGCTCAGGACGGAAATATGCCCGTAGCCTTATCGGAAATCGACACCGGTTTGCACTACCAGCCGGACAATCTCGATGTCCTGATCAACGCCGGAATTCTGACGACGGAGTCGATCACCGATTCGAATCACGCCGAAGCACTCGCAAAGGCGAAAAAGTATTTCCTGCGGGCTAAAGCCATAGCCGATACATCGAGCCCGGCGATTGCCGGCAGAATCGATACCCTGATACAGGAAATCGATAAAACCGGCGAGCGAATGACAAAATAACGGAAACTCTCTCAAAAACAGACTGTTTCAACAGCCCGAACTTATAACCCTACCATTCATGCCAAGCGGAAAGAAACGAAAACGCCATAAAATGGCGACTCACAAACGGAAAAAACGTCTGCGTAAGAATCGTCATAAGAAGCGCGTTCGTTAGGAGCGCCGCCTTTTGCGATGCGCGTTTTTACATGTTTAAAATAAAGAGAGCCTCCGTTGCGAGGCTCTCTTTATTTTCTCTCTAAATCGTTCTCAGTTCAGTAACGCCTGCAGCCTGTAAAACGCGTCCTTTGCGAGGCTGTAATTCGGTTCGAGATCGAGCGACGTCTTATACTCCCCCAGCGCTTCGAACCAAAGCCCGCGGCGCTCGAGGATGCGGCCATAATTATAATGCGGGAAATGGGGCGTCGCATACCGTTTCGCCTTCATTGCAAGCTCGAGGTAAGGAATCGCATCGTCGAGGTCACCCTGCTGAATAAGATAAGCGCCAATATCGTTATACGGATTGCCAAAGTCCGGATCGAGTTCGATCGCATTCCGGCATTCCGTGATCGCGGAATCGTAATCGCCTAAAAAACTATACGCCCAGCCGAGAAATGTGTGTGCCTCGGCGGTCGGGAGGACTTCGATCGATTTCTTATAATTTTCGATGGCTTCATTGAGATGTCCCGACATCTGCAGCCGGTACGCTCGTTGTAAAAATTCCTGTGCCCGCTCCTTGAGCGACGTGGAATCTTCCGATGAAGAGTCGAAGCCTGAATTATTGATCTGTTCCATAAAAACTCTCTTTCGAGTATTCGTTTATCGTCCGTCTAATGTTTCATTCGTATCGTTCCATCTACCTTACGACCTTAGCTTTGTTACTTACTTTGTTACTTACTTTACTATTCCTGCCATACATTTACATTTATCCTATTCATCCTGCATTTCCGTGCCAAGCGTTCGAATGCCCTTATTTTGCTCGATTTCGGGAATTTTCACCGGCTGTTCATTCTCGTCGTTCGGGCCGATGAGTTCTCGAACCTCCATCCCATCGGGGTGCCCCTCGCAACAAATGGCTCTTATTCATAAGACACACGAAACGCCAAAAGGTAACACGCCGATGAACTTTATCGGGCGAAGAGCTCTCCGAAGCGCGCTTTTGGGAGTTACATGAGCGAAAAATAATGTTATCGGGTCTTCAATCAAAAATTAACCATGCCCCAATTCTCATTCGATGTCGTTTCGGAAGTCGATCAACAGGAAGTTGACAATGCGATCAATCAGACACGCAAGGAAATAGACCAGCGCTACGATTTTAAAGGTTCGAACACCACGATCGAATGGCGCCCGAAGGAACGCGAGATCCTGCTGCATACGTCGGACGATATGAAACTCCGGGCGCTGACCGAAACGCTGAATGGAAAAATGATCAAACGCGGCGTTTCCATGAAGGCACTCGTCTATGAAAAAGCGGAACAGGCCTCCGGCTCGACCTTGCGGCAATTGGTAAAAATAAAACATGGCCTCGAGGGCGAGCAGGCAAAACAAATCACAAAAGCCGTAAAAGACCTGAAGCTTAAAGTCCAGGCGCAAATTCAGGGGGATGCCGTTCGGATCACCGGTAAAAGTAAAGACGATCTTCAGACCGCGATCGCGGCTCTAAAAACGCAAAATTTCGACTTCCCTGTCCAGTTTACAAATTATCGGTGACGGATGAAGAAGTCCCTGTTTTCGGTCCTGTTCGTCTGTGCCAGTTTTGTTCCGCACTCGGCTTATGCCCCGCATCCCAAACTGGACGTGATCGTCCTCGATGCCGGGCACGGCGGAAAGGATTCCGGCGCTATCGGTCCGGGGGGATTTATGGAAAAGCAGGCCGCGCTTGGCATTATCCGCAAACTCGGCGCGCTGATCGAAAAAGGAATGCCGGGCGTGAAAGTGATCTACACCCGCCACGACGACCATTTCGTGGAACTCTATCGGCGTGGAGAGATCGCCAATGCCGCGCACGGGAAGCTTTTTATCAGCGTCCATTGTAACTCGACTCCGCAGAAACCTTCGAATGCCACCGGGTTCACGACCTACATTCTGCGGCCCGGTAAAACGGACGCCGCCATCCATGTTGCAGCCCGCGAAAATGCCGTTATTAAGTACGAGACCGATCGGCACCAATACCAAAATCTCTCGGACATCGACTTTATCCTTACTTCGATGTCGCGGAATCAGGACGTGAAGTTCAGCGAAAAATTTGCAGCCTTTACACAGGAAGAACTTTCGAAAACACTCTCGATCCCCGACAATGGTGTCTCGCAGGCCGGGTTTTATGTCCTTATTGGCGCGGCCATGCCCAGCGTCCTCATCGAGACCGGTTTTATCAGCAATCCGAAAGAAGAAGCGCTGTTAAAAAGCGACGCCGGAGAATCGGATTATGCGCAAGGGATTTTCGAAGCGATCAAACGATATAAAACGGTTTACGAGCGATCGTAAGAAACGCCGTGTCTCTGCCCGGGATCTTTTTCTGCTGCCATCAGATAGGGCAGAAGTTCGGTCATGATCCGTTTTGTCGCGCCACGGTTTTCATTCACAAATTGCAGTGCGTTCGAACCGGATGACTTTCGGAGGTCCTCCGACTCTGCCAGGCGCCAAAAGACGAAATTGAATTCCTGCTTCGATTTTACTTCGTAGGCAGCGAGGCGGTCGATAAGCCGGCCTACTTCCGGCGATTTTTCGTGTTTCGGGCCTGCCATTGCCGGAACACCCCATGCGGCGGCTTCAAGCACATTATGAAGTCCCGCTCCGAACCCACCGCCGATCATCGCAATATCGGCATAGCGGTAAAGTCCAAATAATTTCCCTATCGAATCGACGACGATCACCGGTTCCTTCTGCCACGAACTCAGCTCCGAAAAACGAACCGCCCGGTTTGGAAATTTCGAGAGCAATTCCCGGACTCGCGACTCACTCGGTTCATGCGGCGCGATGATGGTAAGAATGTTGTCCTTTCGCTCCAGCCACTCCTTTACGGAATCGTTGAAGATCGCCTCGTCCGATGGCCAGGAACTCCCAACGACAAAGACCAGAGTTCCCTGGCTTTGAATTTCCTGCCGCATTCGCTCCGGCAGCAGCGGTTCGTTCTGTTCCAGGCGCCGGTCGAGCACCTGGTCGAACCGTGTATCGCCCGCGACCACAATGGACTCAGAATTAACGCCCAACGACTCGAAGCGGAATTTCTCCTCTTCCGAAATAACAAGGATCTTACTTAGAAATCCAAATACCGCTCGATAGTAGGCTCGGAACGATCCTTTCGGGGCAGTGGCCGTAAAAAGGAGCGAAGGAATGCCACGCTCGTTCAGGGCTTTCGCAATATTCGGCCAGACGTCATATCGCGTGAACAGGGCAATATCGGGACGAACACGATCTAAAAATGTACGAACGCTGTGCGCTGAGTCGAGCGGTGAATACGTTATAAAATCCGGAGTTACATACTTCCCGACCGCATTTTCATATCCACTGGGCGAAAAAAACGTCAGATGAATATGGGCCGTGGGATACGCTTTCTTTATCTCCGCGACGATCGGCTTTGCCTGCTCGAGTTCACCGTACGAGGCGACATGTACCAGGACCCGGAGGCGCGAGGCATCGACGGTCGTATAATGCTCGCGTACTTCCCTCTCGAGGTCTCGCCGCCCCCGGAGCCCGGCTCGAATTTTGGGATCGAACAGTGCGGCCAGGCGAAACGCGGCGTACAGCACCGGCAGCACCAGGTTGTAGAGAAAGAGCATCGATCAATGTTCCCGAATCGGCCCGATAGACAATTTCGAATGTCTTTTCGGGGCTTCAAACGTGTTTCTCGGCGTGATAGGAACTCCGTACCAGGGGACCGGCCTCGACCATTCGGAACCCCATTCCGATCCCAATGTCGTGCAGTTCCTGGAACTCTTCCGGAGGCACGAAGCGATGGACCGGAAGGTGGTCCCTCGAGGGCTGAAGATATTGCCCGAGCGTCAGGATATCGACGTGGAGTTCCGAAAGATCGCGCATTACTTTCAGTAACTCTTCCCGCTCTTCCCCAAGGCCGAGCATGATCCCGGTCTTCGTTCTGAATCCGGCCTCTTTCGAGCGCCGAAGTACCCTGAGCGACCACGGATACTTCGCCTGCGGCCGCACCATGCGGTACAGGCTGGGAACCGTCTCCGTATTGTGGTTCAGGATATCCGGTTTCGCCTCCAGGATCCGGTCCAGGCAATCGTCCTTGCCTTTGAAGTCCGGGATCAGTACTTCGATCGTCGTTTGCGGATTGAGCCGGCGCACCTCCCGGATCGTTTCCGCAAAAAGGACCGAGCCGCCGTCTTTCAACTCGTCACGGTTGACACTGGTGATGACCGCATGTTTTACGCGCATTGCCCGCACGGCTTCGGCGACGTGCCGCGGCTCGTTCTCGTCCAGCGTAGCCGGCCGGCCGGTCTTTACCGCACAGAATCCACAGGAGCGCGTGCAGGTGTCCCCCAGGATCATAAACGTCGCCGTGCCGGCATTCCAGCACTCGGCCATATTGGGGCACCGGGCCTCCTCGCAGACCGTATGCAGGCTTTTGCTATCGATCAGCCGCTTCAGGTTATGAAAATTTTCGCCCGAAGGCAGCCGCACCTTCAGCCATTCGGGCCGTGGCGCACGCTCGGGTCGTGGCTCCGCGTTCGGTAACTCCGCAATTGGTAAGTCAATGAGCATTTCGCCGGCAAAACACCGATCGAATGCCTAACGTTTGAAGGGCGCCGTTTTCTGGACGTGACTATTTTCTCGACCTGATCGCTGCTGGAATGACAGCAAAGACGCGAATGTCAAAATCAATGGGTGACCGCAAATTTCATCGACTGCCCATATGTATCGTTCCAAAGACGCGCGAAATAGATACCATCGGCCAGCTTCGAACAGTCTAAGCTGCAGCAAAGGCCGAGATCCCCTTCGGGCGTCGCATTATAGAGCGTTGCCACGACCTCACCAGCGGTGTTCACGACGACCATCGTCGCCTGCATGCCCGCCGGTATTTCCGGCACGCACAGCCGCACGTAATTCGAAGCTGGGTTCGGGTGGACGGTGAGTTCGAACGCAGTCGCCGCAGCCGGAACGCTCGCCTCGACCTTCGGCGCAGGTGGCAGGATGGAAAAGAACGTACGAGAGAGCGCCGAGCCTTGCATGGTCCCCGTCGTAGAGACTTTGATGCGGAACTTATGTCCCTCGAGATATTCCGGCACGGACCAGGAAACCTTCCCTTCTTCCGAGGGAACGTTCGTAAACACCGGCAGCCATTTCCCGTGCTCGCCGTCCCACAGCGAGACGGTAAGCATGCCCGTAACGAGTTTCGTATTCCACGAGATTGTTTGAGTGGAACCCGAAAGCATCTCTTCGCCGCCCATCGGCGAGGTGATTACCGACTGCGCCCTTAATTGGAACGGCAGGGTAGCAAGCGACGCGACTGCAAATGCTTTCAAAAATGTGTTCATAATAAATCCTTTCAAAAGATCCTAAAATCACTCCTCGTAATCGATCGAAATCCGCGTAATCGTGGTCCTGAATTAGAATAGTGAAACCTTCGTAAAAGCCGGCTCTCCATGCTCGCGTTTTAATACAATAAAATAATCGCCCGCTGGCAGGACGCCGGTCGTTATGGAACTTTGGCTGCTCTCCACACTTCCCGAAAAGCAACACCGCCCATCGGAGCGATAGACGAAAACCTTCCCGCCATCCAGTTCCCGATTCCCCGCCGGAACGAATACCGTAATGCGCCTATTTGAGGCAAATGCCTGAAGTGACTCCGAAGATGGGACCGGAGGCTCATTCACGGCATCGGCACCGAATGGATAATCCCAAACAATAAGCGAGCCGTCCGAGTTATTATAGCCACCTGTCGCGATTTGGCCCGTAATCGGATTAATTGCAAGCGCCGATAGTATTTCGCCATTATTGACATATCGTGTTTTAACTGAGCCATCAGTTAAATCGATAACATTAAAGATTGTGTCATAGTGTTCTCGTATAGTAAAATGTCGACCGTCCGGAAAAAGCGAAATTGTTCCATCGAATTTAGGCAAAGGAACTGGAACGAAATAAAAAGAATCGTCGCGAATACGATCAATCGCAAAGCCTACGGCTTGATTCATATACCATCCTGAATCGCATCCAATAAGCACCGTGGAATCTCCCGGTAAAAATGTCACATTGACGGGAGTCTCTTTTTGTGGAGAAATATTATTTCCCAGTGTTTTAATTTGTTTGCCAGTCTTCACGTCCCAAAGGTAACACGCTTCGTTAACCATTCCGACAAGCATGGAACCATCATGCGAAAAAGAAGGGGAACTTGCGGGATAAGCTGGAGCTTCAAAATTGCAAATTAGGGAATCATTAAACGCACACCACAGCTTAAGAATATTACGGCTGTCGAGTACGGGATTCCCAATCCCATCGGTAATGCACCCACCAGCAGCAAACATAGAGTCATTCGGGGAAAAGGCCACTAAGCCTCGTCCAAAGTCCGTATCGCTCTGTATACCACTTCCTGCTATTAGATGAATTGAGTCAGAAATACTGTTCCATATATACGCTCTGCCATCCCCTCGTGTCGCCACAAAGCGGCTCAAATCGCTAGTAGCAGCAAACTGCCAAGATGCAGGACCTTTGGGATAGGTCATTAGCAAATTGCCGGTTTCAGAGTCCCAAAGATTGTATCCGTCAAAAAGTTTTGTTCCGTCTTTCGAGTAGGCAAGAGCGTCAAGATAGATATCGCTCTCATTCAGGAGACCAAGGAACTTTTGCTGTTTGATGGAAAAGAAATAAACATCCAATCCGTTCGTGGCTACGATCGTATCGTTACCGAAGAACGCCAAATACTGTGCTCCGCCCGGCAGTGACGTAGAACTCCTATCCGAAGGATGAAAAATCATAATGTCACCGTCGGTAGCGACCGCTATAGCAGATCCGTCCGGACTATAGTCGATCACATCATTGCCGACCGACGTAGCAACTGGCCATGAAGCTAAAATCGCTCCCGAGGTGTCCATTTCCAAGACGCCGTAATCGTCCAGAACTGCAAATACGGCTGGATTTTGTGGATTAAATTTAATTGCAAAAACGATCTCATAAGCCTCGGTTTGTAAAATTCGCATCGAGTACCGGTGCAGGACCTTATGTGTCGCTACGTCGATCACAGCAAGGCCATGTTCCTGGTCAGTATCCTTAAAGCCTGTCACAAGCAGCTTGCCATCAGGACTAAATGCAGATGGACTCAGGCAATTTGGCCACGTCGCAACGATCGTTCCCTCCGTGCGATCGTAGAGGTGCAATACTTCGTCGTTGTCCGTTTCAAATGCAAGTAAGTCACCGTTTAATGTTGCAGATATATACCTGATAATATTATTTACATTTATGATTGGCGAGTAGTCACGAGTAAATAGATTGAACGAATAAATATTCACACCAGCGATCAACAACTCCGAATCATGCCGGTCGAGAGACGTACATTGGCTGCCACCTTTCGAATCGTTGACAGGCCATGTCACGGAAGCTGGTGGAAGCGTACATATCCAGTAGGGCCTCGCCTCATCCCCAGCAATAATAACACCATCGCGCTCAGAAGCATGGAACGACGTAAGGAGGTTAGGCCCAGCACCATGCGCCCAGGAGATCTGAGAATTTTGCGCAAAGGCGTCCTCCTTAACAAATGAAAGGATCGCAATCAAGGCTATGAGTCTGAATTTCATAGTTATTGACATTATTGAATATCGACCTGAAGAGTGATGGAGGCGTTGCCATTCGATGCGGCATTCCAATACGTTTTTTTATACCATGTACCAGCTCCCCAAAAGTCTATTCTTCCTGCACGCGGATAACTATAACTAATATTTTCCCACCAGCCTACTTCCGTACCGGTATTATCTACTTCTATTGCGTCGATAGGGACTTGAAGTCGATAGTGAATATATTCTCCCATGTCATCAGGAATGTCTGCAATTTGCGCGGGGGTAAGCCAACCTGTAGGTGGAGTGTATGGCCCCGCGCCATAATTAAAGTCTTTTCCCATCACATCCTTTTGATCGATATCTACACCGGAAAGATGTCCATAGTCATATTGTGGATACGGTCGAAACCACCCTCCCGTCCAATCGGAAACCTTATAGATCGGATTGACAACTGAATTCAAAACCCCAGCGCTACATGTAGCACCGTAACTAATTTGTGTAATGTATCCTCCATCTAAAGTATTTGAATATGGAACGTGTTCTGAACCGATGAGAATTAACCCGAGTGTATTTCCGAGGCGACCATCTCCCCAGTCCTGACAAACCTTTTCAGTTGTATTATATGTAAGATCATTACCCGCATGGAGCGGAGCTTCTGGTACTTGCATGTATTCGAACCGATCTGTGATCGTATCGAAACATGAACCGCCCCCATTATAAAACCCCTGATTTAGATCTGCGCTTGCAAGTGGACTATTGTCCGGAATTCCATACTGCGAAGCCCAAATGATCCAGGAATTCGACGTAAACCAAAATGACTCATGTGTATTATAAACTACAGCCGTGGGGATTCTCCACCGGATATCGGGTTCAACCGTTTTGAATTGGAATATTTTCGTTTTGTTTGAAGGAAATTCCAACTGATCGCTTAAAATATTAGTTATATCTATGTTGAATTTTTGCCCCTTCCAAATATAGCCTCCATGCTGGCTTAATCCGAACCACATCGAATTTTTCGAGCCCAAAATATTTTGATTATAAATTCGCATACCTGGTTGCGAAGTAAGGGTATTTATGTCAAAAGCCGTTCCATCCTCTTCTGTCGCTATAGGGCCATAGTCAAGACCGTTAGCTTCACCATAGTTATTATATACTACAGTCCCATTGAACCAAAAATCGATTTCCGGTGGATTGGTGCTACTCCAGGTCGAAGGTTTTGCTACAACGGCCAAATCTGGTTGAACACCCGTATTATCAGCTGGAGGAGGCCAATTGTTATCAGGATCATGTACCTTTTTGTATATTGTCTGGCCACTCCCGTTAATGTAATACCAGCCGATATCCGTAAGCACGAATGGTTCCTGATACAATGCGGTTACATACCTATTCTGGTTCATAGATACCGCAAGCGGATTTGTGTGCGGGGGTACACTTGTAGGATCGGTATTCGGGGATCCTTGCTCCCATTTATCGAATGTGAGGTTGGTTTTTTTGGTTCCGGATGTGACGCTCACCGAAGTTGTTGTGAACGGGTAATCAAGAACCCACTGATAACTATTAGGATGGTCTTTGTCCGCAGCGTAAGGTCCTTGCGTTATATGAGAAGGCTCTTGATTCACTTGAATATAAGCATCCGTCGGCTTCACTGAACCCTCGAAGGACGGAGTTATAAGCATCGATGTGAGCGTATTATCGTCTTCTAACGTTGTTTGGATCGTCAGACTGTTAAATGCTTTTTTTATATAAAATGTAACATAGGTCGTATTAGGCGCTGTCGAATACGTTTTATATCCCGCCGGTGGAACGCCATTTGGAACTGCATAAAAATATGGGGCTCCAGAAAAAGGAGGATTAAGGACTTTCGTTCCGGGAGTCGTCGGAGCTGGCCCAGTGATGGTATATTTGTCTACGGCGTAGGATATATCGAGAAGATTTACCTTCAAAATGTACTGAGTTTGCAACACATCGCAGGCACACCACGTATTGCTCGTGCATGGCGCGAGCGGACTGATTGATGCAACTCCGGTGCTCGACCCACCGATTCCGGTTGTTACATACTGGCTAGTCGATTCATCGAAGATATTAACAATGATCGTATTAGAACATCCCGGACCGCCTCTTCCTGTTCCCGAGCCAAATATCGCGGTAGCACAAGTACTTCCCGAAGGTTGCATCGCAAGAATCGCGCTTGTTTGTCCGTTAATACTGGGATCGCTTGACGCCCAATGATCGAAAAATATTGTATCCGACGTCGAATACGCCTGAAGAGTAATGGTTTTTCCAGGCTCAGTGAAATAAGTAATATTCGAAGTCGACGCGCACGTGTCATTCGGTGTTGTGAAAGGACAATCCTGAGTATCGCCGCTAATCGCAACAAAGTCGGAGTTGCGACCTGCTGAATTCACACCGCCTGTTGAAACACAAATTGTGTCCGTAGTTACTACGGTATAAAGAGCAGTAACAGTCATATCATGCAGTTGGCCGGATGTTTCCGTAACCGTAAGAATTGGATTCGTTGAAGTGTCGATAGCAGGGTTCCCGGAACCGCTCCATTGCTTGAAGATTGCCGCGCCAACCTGCTTCGGAGCAATATACGTTACAGAATCATCGGCATTTAAAACAATTCCCAGCTGAGATGAATCATAGACGACAGCGGTATCATATTGTTCCGCCATGGTGCTCGAATCAAATGCACTATCATAGACCATTTTATAACTTTCGTTGATCGGCGGGTTAAAGTGGACCGTACCCAGACAACTTAAGCCTGCGGTAGGCGCAGCGAGAATGTTTAATCGATACGATTGCCGGCAGGTGAAACCCCAACAACCGTCATCATCAGTATCACCAGTCAGACCGCTCAACGCTATTTTTAAAGCGTAGCTTTTCCCTGGAGCAAAAGGTTGGTTAGGGAGAATGTGAATTGTGGAACTATCAGTGGCATCCAGCCACGTAGTTGCAGAAATTGCACTATCCATTTTATACACTGTGTCGTGTGCTACATCGTCAATTATTGTGGGTATGATAAGTGACACAATAGGCCCTGAAGCACTATTTGTGCTATCCAATTTTTTACGGAAAAATACGGAAAGTGTATCGTGCGAAAACACTTGTTTCCCTATAAATGATGTACCCAACAGTGATGGCGGCAAATCGATCGTGGTAAAAGTTATTCTCGCAACACTATCTGGAACAGTAATCGTATCGGCACCCGAAATTAATCGTAGGCCCATAATAATGGCTTCGCATTCAAAATGGTTACACAGTGTTTGAACCGTAAATTGAATTGTAGTATCGTTGATAATTGTACCAGTTCCGCCAAAAGCTTGAATCGGCCACAACGTATCACTATTCTTTTGATAAAAATCGAAAGGGACTACACAAATCGTCGGCCCATAGTTCGTCGTACTATCGGTCGTATCGGCGCTCCAATGTACACTCGTCGTGTCCATCGGAAGCGAGGTAATAATTTCGAACGTCGGCTGCACCGCGGTGGCCGTGGTATTTGTCGGCAGGACGAACCGTGCGAGTGGGGTCTGCGCCTTAATAATCGTTGGTCCAGCCAAAGCTGTGGTTCCCACGGCGCAAAGAACGAAAGCAAAACGGACAATAAGCTTCATAACACACCAATTTTAAGTGGACGGAACAAACACTTATCTTGAAAAGCAAGAGAACAAGCTAAAGCATGTTCTACAAGCTCCTATAAGAAGACTCTTAAAGGGACAAAAAGTATCGCACATTTTATCCACAAAATTTTACCATAGGCTGTTTCAGACTGATTTCGACATGCTTTTCATGCTGAAGGGCGTCTCTTCACTGATATAGAGCAACATACAACACTTATTTTGAAAATACCCAAAGAACAAGCTAAAGCATGTTCTACATTATAAAAGATCCTACTGCTTCGTGATGGTGAACTCGACCCTTCGGTTTTGTTGGCGGCCCTGTTCGTTGTCGTTGCTGGCTACCGGTTTGGAATCGCCAAAGCCCTGAACCCGCAGGCGTTTCGGGGAAATACCTTTTTGGATCAGGTAATTTTCCACTGCCGTTGCGCGGGCTTCGGAGAGCTGCTTGTTAAAGGCCGGAGTTCCCACATTGTCCGTATGTCCGGCGATGGCGATCTCCATATGGGGATTGTCGTTCAGTACCTGCACGATGCGGTCGAGCTCGGCAAAGGACTCGGACCGGAGATCGGCCTTGGCCGTCTCGAAAAAGATATTGTTCAGCCGCACGGTCTCCCCTTTTTCGATCGGCACCAGCGTTAGGTCGCGCTGGAGTTCCTGATATTCCTGGGCGTTCGTGACATCGAGATTCTCGCTGATCGGAATATATCCGGGCGCTTCGGCGCGATAACCATAAACTTCCCCCGCCGGAAGCGCGATCTTGTAGGCTCCGGTCCCGGGACTGGTGCGCGCGCTGCCGATGTCTTTGCCGGTCGTCAGGTTCTCATAATGAATGTCGGCGGTCACCGGTTTTCCGGTCTTGGCATCGAGCACTTTTCCACTTACGAGGACGACGGGCTTCGGGCGGAGCTGTTCGGGAAGTTTTGCGCGAAAGATATCGCCCATGCCGAACGTATTTTCGGTCGAAACGAAATAGGCATATTCTCCCGAGGCGGGAACGGTATAATAGGCGTCCCATCCGGCCGTATTCACCTGCGGCCCCAGATTTTGCGGTTCGCTCCAATGCTGCCAGGTCGAGTCCAATCGGCGCGAGATATACATGTCCGTCGAGCCATATCCGGCAAAGCCGTTGGAAGCGAAATAAAGTGTTTTGCCGTCCGATGCAAGGAACGGCGTGTCTTCATCGGCGGCCGTATTTAAATCGGGCCCGAGATTTTTCGGGGCCGACCATGTGCCATCGGGTTGCCGAAAACTGACGTACATGTCTTTTGCGCCGAAGGAATCCTCGCGATCGAGGCTTAAAATGATGGTGCGCCCGTCGTTCGAAAGGCAGAAATTAACGAAGGCCGCGCGAGTATAATAGTTCCGGACAATGACTTCGTCGGGATAGCTCCATCCATCGGCGATGCGGTGCGTCAGCCAGAGCCCGAAATGGGGCGGGCCCGCCTCGCCTTTCGGCGTGTACGTCCCGCCGATGAGCAGCGTGTTCCCGTCCGGCGTTACGCTTTGGACGAAGGTCCCATAGCCATTATTGAGGAGCGGGCCGATATTTTTGAGCGGTGTCCAATTGCCGTCGGCGTCCTGTGTGGAGTACCAGATGTTATCGAACGAATTCGTGTCCGCCATGTCCTGCGCGGGACGCCTGAAATTTTGCGGGTGATTTTTGCGATCGACGAAGAGCGTTTTACCGTCCGGCGAGATCACCGGCAGCACTTCATCGTAGGGCGAGTTGATATTGGGCCCCAGATTCTCGCGCACGCCGACGTTCACGTTCGGCGCGACATTGATCTCCGCCTGGACGGCCTCGGTCCCATCGGAGATCGCAATGGCATCGATCTCATTCGGTCCCTGTACGAGTCCCGGCTGGAGCACGATCCGGACCGCCGCCACGGCATACATCGTCCTCGGCATAAAGCGCCAACTCCAGACCTTGGCATTGATCCCATCGAAGTGCGGCGCGAAAATTCCCGAATCGCGCGGACGGTCCCGGTCGTCGTAAAGAATAACTTTTTCGATGGCACCGGGATAAAAGTTCTCGGCCACGGCGACCTGTTGAATTTTCATCGGTTCGTCGAAGCCGACCTTCACCCACTCTTCCTGCATACCCATATCGGGATCGCTGGCGGGGCGCCAGGCACACGGGCTGTCGCCGGTAGCCGGGCACGCGTTCGGCTTACCGAGCACTTGTGCCGCGCTATACTGCTTTTCACTTTTTTGCGACGAAAAGTCGATGAGCTGGCTTGCCCATTCGACGTGCTGGGCATACAGAAGGGAGTTTGTCAGGAAAAAAAGGATCAGCGGCAGAAGCACGCGAAGATACTTCCAATAGAACGAGGGGGCGGTCATGCGAAAAAGAAAAACTATTGGAGGTCTTTGAATTCGGCGTCTTTAGCACTGGCGCGGTCGATGCGAGAGTATGCCGTTACGTCGCGCCAGCCACGCCGCTCGTTTTCTCGCTGACGTTCGGCCTGCCGTTCCCGTTCGCGCTCTTTAAAGCCATGCTGAAATGGCGCCACGACACGGCGATATCCCCAAAAAATAATTAATGCGAAAAATGCGATCTCGATAAGCCGGGCCATGATGCTGCAACACGTAAGCTGCGAAAAACGTCAATCCTGAGAAAAGAAAGGAACGGAGCGAGGCGCCGTCAGATATTCGACGGGCGGATGTGGATTGCGATAGATCGCAGCGAGCAGCCGGTCGACTTCCTGCGGTTGTGTCAGGAAGTCGATGTTCTGTGCTTCGACGACGATGAGGCGAGATTCGCGATAGTGAAAAAAATAATCGTTGTACGCTTCGACGACTTTCGTTAGATATTCTTCGGAGATCGGCTGCTCGAACTCGCGCCCACGC
Organism: Bacteroidota bacterium; assembly: GCA_021324685.1. GTDB lineage: Bacteria > Bacteroidota > Ignavibacteria > Palsa-1295 > Palsa-1295 > PALSA-1295. The sequence goes on along the minus strand of JAJPIQ010000048.1, from coordinate 38,582 downwards.
CGATGAACGCTTTCCATTAGATCCGCTACGCTGGCCTGGAGGTAGATCACCACATCGGGATCGGGAACCGTTTTGCCCAGCGCATATTCGACTTCATCGTATAACGCAAGTTCTTCCTCCGTCAAATTAACAGAGGCGAAGATACGGTCACGCGCATAGATATAATCGCTCACGACGTTTTCATAGAACAGGTCGGTCTGCGAAAGCTCGCGTTGCTGCCGGTATCGAGAGAGAAGAAAAAAGATCTGCGTCTGGAACGCGTAGCGCCGGCGATCGGCATAAAAAGCCCCGAGGAACGGATTCTCCTCGAACTGTTCGAGGACGAGCTTCGCGCGCAGTCGCTCGCCGAGCAATTCGGCAAGCGTTGTCTTCCCGGCTCCGATCGGTCCTTCGACGGCAATATAACTCATGTTGATGTAGGGGCGAAGTCTGTTTTCGTTACTCCGAACGTGCCGACCGCATCTCGCAATTCGGCAACCGTCTTGTGCAGGACGGGATGCTCGAGCATCGGATCGAGTTCGGCGATCGGCACCAGTACAAAGGCGCGACGCGCGATCTCCGGGTGGGGAACCGTAAGCTCCGACGATTCCAGTACAAGGTCATCGTAAAACAACAGGTCCAGATCGACCTCCCGCTCGTGCCATCGCGGCCGGGAAATACGCCCGATCTTTTTTTCAAAGGTCTTCATGGAGGCCGCAAGTTCGAGCGGTCCCACCGGCGTACGAAGTTCTAACACAGCATTCAGATAGTCCGGTTGCGGAATGCCACCGACCGGTGCCGTTTGATAGATTGAACTTATTCGTACGATTTCTCCGACGGTCGAGAGCTCACGAATCGCGAGGTCCAGATAGGCCCGCCGAGGCTCGAGATTCGATCCGAGTCCGATGAACGCGCGATGGGAACTCAGCGTGTTTTCCGGCATTCTGTTTCGATCGTATCGAGCACGACGCCGGCTGAAACACCCGGCTTGCGGACGCGCACAATGGCCTCGCGCGCTGGAAACCGTTCCATAATCGAAGCGGCGATCGCATCGGCCAGCGATTCGATGAGGTGGAACCGTCTTCCCGTCGCAATGCCGACAACGGTCTCCTGGACCTGAACATAATCGATGGTCTGCGCCAGATCGTCCCGTTGAACGGCGCCTTCGAGCGCGGCCTCGATCTCGACATCGATCTCGAAGCGCGCACCGTGCTCCCGCTCGTGCGCATGGGCTCCGTGATAGGCGTAAACCTGAATATTTTTAAGGCGTATCCACATCAGCGAAATCCATATTCCTTCCAATGTGCGTCCACTGTATTCACGATCTCGTCCGGCATGATACAGGGGTTGGGATAACCCGGTTTCCATGTCGCGTCGATCCCCATGATCCCTTCGTTGACGACCGTACTTCCGGCCAGCGAAGAGTGGGTAAAGATGACGTCGCGCGCGGCATCGAAACGAGTGAACATTCCCCATATCACTTCCATATCGTTATGAAGGTCGACATCCTCGCTGACGGCCGCAACGATCTTGGTCCCCTTCGGCAATCGTTCAATGGTGCTTTTCGCGGTAAGCTTTTCCACGATCTCGTGGCCGATGGTCTTCTCTCGCGCGGTGCCGTTCGAGAACGTTCCCGATACCTTTACGACGAGGAGGACGTCCTCGAGCACGGTCCACTCCGCAATTCGCGCATCGAGGTTGTTCGGGGGTTCGAACGCGGTCCCTGTTTTGGCGAACCAGGGGCTCGGAATACGCTCGGGATAGCTGCCGCCGCTCGCGGTCGCGCTTAATTTTTCGCTCGCGTCGAGCACCATTTTACTTCCCAGATTCATGGTATAACTCGTAAAATCGAGCGTGTCCATCGCCGTATTGGGGAGGATGAGGACGTCGTAGCGCGGATCGAAATGATCGCGAATAGCACGAAGTAACGAACGAACATTGCGATTATCCGACCCCTCGCTGACGACAATAGCGCACTTGGTCAGCGAGAGCTGCGCGTCCGAGATAATTCCCAGAGCCGTTTTCATCGCTTCCTTGGCGTATCGTTGCCGCGTGCGAATGCCAAGCAAATTATGAAAGCCGGCTTCATAGAAAGCCCAGAGGTCGTGGACTTCCGGATGCAGGAGCCGCACGAGCGGCCCTAAAATAAGCTGGTTGACATCGCCCAGCCACTTATCCTCCATCGGCGGCTTGCCCACCACGGTCGCCGCAAACACGGGATTCGAAAGATGAGTGATCGCTCGGACCTGAAAGACCGGGAACATTCCGGCATGGGAGTAATGCCCGAAATGATCGCCGAACGGTCCTTCCAGGCGGCGCAGGTCTGGCGGAACGATTCCCTCGATCACGAACTCCGCATTCGTCGGGATATCGATCGAGATCGACATTCCCTTGCGCATGGCGGTCGGCCGGCCACGCAAAAAGCCGGCAAAAATAGCTTCATCGATCCCTTCGGGCAACGGCGCGATGGTCGCAATGAGCATCGCCGGATCGGTCCCAACGGCAACGGCCACTTCGAGCGGACGGTGCATGGCTTCGGCCTGGTAATAATGAAATCCACCGCCCTTCTGGATCTGCCAGTGCATCCCGGTTTCCCGGGAATTGAACACCTGCATCCGATACATCCCGACATTCCGTTTGCCGGTCACGGGATCGTAAGTGAACACCTGTGGCAAGGTCAGGAACTTTCCGGCATCTTCCGGCCAGGTCTGGAGGACCGGCAATGCCCCCAGATCGGGCGTTTCCATCGTATGCCGCGGTTCTTCAGGGCTCGTCCGTCGAATGCGTGCAGAAAAAAGCCGTGAGGCAAGCGGCCGCGCCGCGTTCCAGAGCGTGCGGGGTTTGGGTGGGAAGATCTGCTCAGCCAAATGAACGAGGGAGGTCCCCAGGCGCTCCGGATCATCGCCTAACGCGATTTCGATTCGACGATCGCTCGCCAGGATGTTCATCGCGAGCGGAAATTTTGAACCCTTGATGCGCTCGAAGAGCAGCGCCTTGCGGCCTTCGCGCATTGCGCGCACTGCAATTTCGGGCGCTTCGAGCACCGGATCGACTTCCACGCCAATGCGCTGCAACTCCCCTTCCCGCTCCAGGCGGGTGAGGAACTGGGTCAGCGTATCGAATCCGCGTTCGTCCGAAGCCATTATTCGAGTTCCTCCGCGCGCCAGCCCGTTCCGACATGAACGCCAACGTGCGAAAGGACTTTATTCACGAATCCCTGAATATATTCCTCCACCGTTTTGGGTACAAAATAGAGCGGCGGTGAGATGGGCATGACGATCGCCCCCGCTGCAGAAAGTTCCGTACACTGGCGGAGCGTAACGGTCGACAGCGGAGTTTCCCGCACGCATAGGATAAGTTTCCGGCGCTCCTTGAGGCAGACCGCGGCGGTCCGCGTGATCAGCGTGTCCCCAATGCCGGAGGCGATCTTACCGATCGTGCTCGTGGACGCGGGGAGCAGGACGAAGGCATCCAACATGTTCGTTCCCGATGCCAGCGGAGCCGTAAGGTCGCTATCGGCAAAAATTTTCTTGCAAAGCGGCGCCAGCTGAGCGATCGGATCGGAAAGCCCGAGTTCGTCTTTCACGACCGCTTTGCCCCACTTGGAAACAATGACAAACTTTTCGAGCGGGCACCGCCGAAGGAAGTCCATCGCATAGACCGCCCCGCTCGATCCCGTGATGCCGACGGCAATCCGTTGCATGGACTCCGTCATGCGAGTGATACCCCTACGATCACAAATAGCAGGACCACAAATCCCAGCACGGCATTGATCTTGAAGAATGCAAGTTCGACATCGGCCGATTTTTTTTGCTCGAGATAAAGCAACACCCCGGATACCGCGAGAAGCGTTCCCGCCGTAAGACTGCCCCGAAACGCGACGAGATAAACGCCGACGAGCACGAAAAACGAAAGGAAATGGATCAATCCGGAAATTTGCAGCGCGCGGCCCGAACCGAATCGGGCCGGAATCGAAAATAATCCTTCTCGCTTATCGAATGCCTCGTCGGACGTAGAATAAATAATATCGAATCCCGATGCCCAAAGCCAGGTAAAAAGAGAAAGCAACACGGCCGGCAGCGCTCCGTCGAGCTGAGGGCGCACCGCAAAGTAGGCTCCGAGCGGTCCCAACGCAAGTGAGGCACCAAGCCCGAAGTGGGAAAACGAGGTAAAGCGCTTCATAAACGGATAAATGCAAAAGACCGCCAAGGGAATGGGACATAGAGCAAAGCAAAGCGGGTTCAAAGAAGCGGCACTCGCAAAATACAACGCGAGTGCACCGATCAGGACGTAGTAGGCCTGCGAGAGCCGCATCCGACCCGACGGAAGTTCCCGCATCGAAGTGCGCGGATTTTTGGCGTCGATCGTGCGGTCGATAATCCGGTTCATGGCAAAGCCCGCCGTTCTAGCACCCGTGGCAGCCGCCAAAACCAGGAGTCCGATGCGGACGATCTCACCAGGGCCGAGCGCCATGCCCTGCAGACGATCGGCGTGAAGGCCAAGCGCCATCCCCGCATAGATCATCGGCAGCGAAAACAGCGTGTGCTCGATTTTTACAAAAGAGAAATATTTCTTCATAGCGAAATCGGGCCGGCATCCACAAGCAGGCGCAGGGCATTCACATATCCCTGGGCACCCCGCCCCATGATCCTTCGGACCAGTCCGAGACCGTCAAACACACTATGACGCCGGAATTCTTCCCGCTTTGTAAGATCGGTTAAATGGACTTCGACCATCGGTTTTGCGACCGATGCGACGGCATCGCGGAGCGCCCAGGAATAATGGGCAAACGCTCCCGGATTCATAATGATGGCATCGAGCCATTTGCGCTCATCATGCAGGCGGTCGATCAGTTCTCCTTCGTGGTTCGATTGAAAAAACCGGATCGTTACCCCAAAGCGACCCGCTTCGGCCAGGAGCATGTCGTTAATATCCGAAAGGCTCGCCGTGCCATAGATCTCCGGCTCCCGTTCGCCGAGTAAGTTCAGGTTAGGGCCGTGAAGCACAAGAATATTCATGCTAATGTAAATAGATATTCGATCGCCCGGCGCGCTTCCGGTTCTGAAATTTCATGGATCATCGCTTTCCCGATCTCACGCAGCAGTACGACCCTTCCTTTTCCCTTTTTATCCTTCAGGAACTCTCCAAGAATTCGTTCCGGCGAGGTTTCCAGGGACCCCTCGACAGGAATTCGTCCTAATACCAATTCTATCTCGCGCCATGCGTCCTCAGAAAGGATGGCAAGTTCTTTGGAAAGCCATGCGGCGGCGCGCATGCCAAGGAGCACCGCTTCTCCGTGCAGCAGGGAAGAGAAATCCGTGGCCGATTCGATGGCATGCCCAAAGGTATGGCCAAAATTAAGCAGTTCCCTGATCCCCTGCGATCGTTCGAATTCGTCGGATTCGACATAACGCAATTTTTCGCGGATGCAGTCGTATATCGTTTCTTCATACGACGCATCTAAGCCGCGCACAAGCCGGCGAACGCGCCTCGCCAGTTTTTGCCATAACTCCGCATTGCCGATGAGTGCATATTTATATACTTCGGCCAGACCCGAATGAAGCTCGCGCCGAGCGAGCGTTTTTAAGTAGATCGGATCGACCAGCACGAGCGAGGGGGCATAAAACGTTCCGACCGTATTCTTCCCGCCGAACGCATCGATCCCGGTTTTACCGCCGATCGCGGCGTCCGCCTGCGCGAGCAGCGTCGTAGGAATATGCACGATGTCCAAACCGCGATGGTATAGGTTCGCAGCAAGCCCTGCCAGATCGGTCACCACCCCACCTCCCATGGAGACGACGACGCTCTTTCGCCGCGTCGCGCCACCCAGCTTCATCTCGGCGAGGACCTGCAACAATGTTTCAACGTTCTTATGGTGCTCGCCGGGCACTGTCACAATGGAAGAGACCGAAGCCCTGGAACCAAGCGTTGCTTTTAGTTTGACACAAAGATCCTGGGCATGTAACGATTCGACGTTGGAATCGGTCATGATAATGACGTGAGCGTACTGCCCACCAAGAATAAAATGCGATAGCTCTCGTGCGGCAGTACCGCTTCCAATAAGAATGGGATAATTCCCCATCGCGCTTTTGGCAAGGAGCGTGCGATGCGGCGGTTTCAGTGCAACCGCCAGCGACATTTTATCGAGCGCAATGAGAAGTTCCTGCGCCAATTCCTCGGAGTCCGGCTCCTCGCCGCGCACGCTGCGGGTCACAAAGTGGAGGGTAGCCTCTTCATAATATTTTCGACGAGCTTCGAGCAATTCCGATAATGTTTTTTTCAGTTCTTCGCTCGAAGCAGTCTGGAAAAGCGGACGGTCGCGGCCCTGTAATAGATCGGAACGAACATTCTTCGCAGCCTGGCGGACCGTCACGTCGATCCAGATCGGGATCCCGGAACCTCGGATGATAGCACGATTAATATCGCGTTCGACCGCGCCACCACCGGTCGCCACGATGGTATGACGGCCGTTTCGAGACGCGATACGTAAAAGCGCTCGGGTCTCAAGCTCCCGGAAATGCGCTTCCCCCTTCGTGCGAAATATTTCGGAGATACGTTCACCGGCCACCTGCTCGATCTCGGCATCGAGATCGACGAAGGTGTAACCGAATCCTTCGAGCGCACGCGCAAGGTTCAGCCCGATCGACGATTTCCCGGCTCCGGGCAGTCCGATGAGATATAAATTACGGTTGCGCCAGGTCATTGCGAAGAATTTCGAGCGAATACCGAGCGCGGCGAATTTTGATTCGTTCCCGTAGCTCGGTCATCGTATCGCCGCCCATGGTTTCCAGGAGTTCGCTGGCCATCGTAAGCGCGACCACCTGCTCCACAATCACGGCCAGTGCCGGCACCGCACAAACATCGCTGCGTTCAATATGGGCCTTTGTCGATTCACCCGTCGAAAGATCGACCGAGCCCAGCGGCTGCATGAGCGTCGAGATCGGCTTCATCGCCGCTCGGAGGACGATCGGTTCGCCGGTGGACATTCCGCCTTCGATTCCGCCGGAATTGTTGCGCGTGCGAGAAATCGTTCCATCGTGGGTTCCAATTCCGTCATGCACTTCGGAGCCGAACCGGTGCGAAGCATGAAAACCCGCACCGATCTCGACTCCTTTTACCGCCTGAATGCTCATCACGGCCTGGGCCAGCAGGCCATCTAACTTTCGGTCCCACTGAACATGACTTCCAATGCCGGCGGGGACGTTCCGAATCATGCACGCGACAATGCCACCGAGCGTATCGCCATTGGATTTGGCCTGATCGATTTTTTCGATCGCGCGCCGTTCGGCATCAGGGCTTAACATTCGTACCGGACTCACTGAAATAATTTGCCGAGCGTTGAAGATGTCTTCGATCGTATCCGCTTCGCCTGCGATCCCGCCGATGGCGGCGACAAAGGAGATCGATTCGAAGTCCAATGCGCGCAGAAGTGTATTCGCAATCGCTCCCAGGGCCACCCGCATCGCCGTCTCACGCGCACTCGCGCGCTCGAACACATTCCGAAGGTCGGATGCATGACCGTACTTGATCGCACCGGCCAGATCGGCATGTCCGGGCCGTGGGATCGTGACCGCCTGAACCTCGGAACGAAACGGTTCCACGGACATTCGTTCTTTCCAATGAACCCAGTCTTTATTTTGGATCGAAAGCGCGATCGGTGCGCCCGTCGTTACGCCATTTCGAACGCCGGAAAGAATGATCGCGGTATCGTGCTCGATCTGTTGCCGCCGTCCGCGCCCATATCCCTTTTGCCGTTCGAGAAGGACGGGATCGATATCTCGTTCCGCGATGAGCGATAGCCCTGCCGGCATTCCTTCGAGAATGCCCGTAAGCTGCTGGCCGTGCGACTCACCGGCGGTCAGGATGCGAAGGCGTCCCATCGAGGTGCGAGATGCGTGGAAAGGGTGCGATGAAGTTCCTGAAATTCGCCGAGCGTAAGCAGCGACTCGTCTGCTTCCTCGCCGGACATCCAAATGTGTTGCGAAAGTGCCGCCTGCTCGATGAGCATTCCGAGCCCGTCAACGGCGGTGGCTCCTTTTACCTCGGCGCTATCTAAAAACTTCGTTCGGAGCGGATTATAGACGAGGTCGATCGCAATGTCGCCTGTTTGCCAATCGAAGTGCTGGAGCAACGAATCGCTTCCCCGTTGTCCCACGGGAGTCGCATGAATAATAAGATAGTTACCGGGCATTCGGTCGAAAGATTCGAGCGGAAGAACAGTTACGTGTGTGTATCGTTCGAACGAGCGCCGTGCTTCGGAAAGGGCGCGAGCGCGCACTGTAATGCCTCGCCATCCACGGGCATAGACCGCTTCCATGACCGCGCGAGCCGCCCCGCCTGCTCCGATCACGACTAATTGATAGTCTTTTGTTACGAGCGGCGGACATGCTTTTTCCAGGGCATATACAAAGCCAGCACCATCCGTGGAATAAACGCTCGGTGGCTTGCCAGTAAGAATAGTATTGGCAGACTTGATGCGATGAACCAGCGAATTCGCATCTTCCGATAACTGGGAAGCCAGATATTTATATGGGAACGTCACGCTGAAACCGACACGATCGTCTTTGTTCAAATATCCAAGGAAGACGTCCTCATTTTCACACTCGATATTCGTGTATGCGATCCGTTCAAAACGACAGTTCAATTTTTGGCAAAGGAGTGGGAATAACGCTTCGTGAACGGCCGGAGAAATACTGTGCGTCAGCGAACGTCCCAACAGGGCGGCTTTCAACGCTTTCATAAGGCGCTTATTTCCACACAATCGCCACAGAACCGGTGCAGGTCCTCATAGAAATGCGGATAGGAGACCGATGCAATTTCGGCATTTGGAACTCGGGTCGGCGTTTCGCAAAAAAGCGCCGCAATGCTGAAGGCCATCGTAAGCCGGTGGTCTCCCCCGTGGTCGATGACAGCCGGCACGAGACGCCGCACGGGTATTCCGGAAACGATCATGCCGTCATCCAATTCCTGGATGTCGGCGCCAAACGCTCGAAATTGTTTTACGGCCAGCGCAATTCGATCGCTCTCTTTAAGGCGAAGTTCACGCGCGCCGCGGATGGAACTTTCGCCATGGGCGAACAAGGCGAGTACCATGAGGACGGGAAGTTCATCGATTAAAAGAGGAACGTCGCTCTCATCGATCTCGAACGGCATCAGTTCGTCGGTCCGATCGCCGAAGACCGTCATGCTACCGCGAGGTTCGTTCCAGAGTTCGGTGATCTCCGTCGCTTCCAGTTCGACCCCCATGAGCGTCAGCACATCGAAAAATCGCGTTCGAGTGGGATTCAGCGAAAGATTGGTGATTCGGATCCGTCGTCGCAGCAGGACGGCCGCCGCGATCAGGAACGCCGCGCTCGATGGATCGCCAGGAACTACAAACTCCAGCTCGTCCGGGAGTTCCGGCTGCGTTTCCGGATGAATCGTCAATCGATTTCCAAACTCGATCCCAAAGCCGAGAGCCTCCAACAGGCGTTCCGTATGATCGCGTGAGGGATACGGCTCTCTCACGCCGGTCTCTCCTTGAGCATAAAGACCGGCAATGAGGAGAGCAGATTTGATCTGCGCCGAAGCGACCGGCAAAATGATGTTCGTGCCCCGCAACGCATTTCCATGAACGGTAAGGGGCAGGGTCCCGGTGGCTGACGAAGAAATGTGTGCACCCATCCGTGCGAGCAGGTCTGCCACGCGCTTCATGGGCCGCTTCGAGAGCGAATCGTCGCCCGAGACCGTACATTCGAACGGCTGCCCTGCAAGCAGACCCATGAGCAGCCGGGCCGTTGTTCCCGAATTTGCGCAATTGATCGTGTGCGAAGGAGAACGCAGACCGTGACGGCCCACGCCCTGAAGGTCGATCGCATCGTCCGTTATTTCGACCGGCACGCCCAGCGATTCCAGCGCGAGCACCGTCGCGACGGCGTCATGCGAAATGCTTTCGATCGAATGGATCGGAATGCGAATATGCGATTGGGTGAGGGAACCTAAAAAAAGGATGCGATGGAGCATCGATTTGTCGGGTGGCATCGCAAATTCGATCGGCTGCTCCGGAGCGGGATGGGACGCGGCGGGGTAAATCTGGACGGTCATTGGAATCTTAGTCCTCTTCCCTGCCGTCCTCATTTTGCCGCACGATCCGCGGCAGCACGCCCAGTATTCCGAGGGCTTCCCGGGCGGCATTTTGTTCGGCCTCTTTTTTCGAACGCCCGGAACCGGAGCCGTGCCGGAGGCCGGTCACCAACACGTCCACGGAAAATGTTCGGGCATGATTGGGGCCTTCTTCATTCACCGTTACATATTTCGGAGACGATAATTTTTTCGACTGGACAAATTCCAGCAGCATCGACTTGTAGTTCTTGTCCGAAAGCATGAGCTCATCGCGCCGCGTGTGCGTGATGATATTGCGGTAAATGAAATCGCGCGCCGCCGTCATTCCTCCGTCCAGATAGATCGCCGCAATGACGGCTTCGTAGGCATCGGCAAGGAGCGTTGCAGAGCCGCGTTTGAGCGCCGCATCGGCGGATGTGGAAAGCAGAAGGAACTGTTCCAGGTCGATATCTTTGGCATGCTGAACGAGCGCCGTGCCCGAAACGAGACGCGAGCGCAATTTCGTGAGGTCGCCTTCCGGCAGGGACTCGAATTCGCCATAGAGATATTCGGCAATGACAAGATTCAGGATCGAATCTCCTAAAAATTCGAGCCGCTCGTTCGATTTCAGCGCCGGGTATTGTGCAAATTGCAGATAGGACCGGTGCGTCAGCGCCTGGAGAAAATACGCACGGTGTTTGATCGTGTAACCGATCCGGCGTTCGAGCTCGTCAAAGTCCTGTGCGGTAAGAATGCCCCGTGCCGTGCCAGGGACCATCTCATAGGCGATGGCGGGACCGGTCGCGGGTTCACGCTCGCGAAGTTTTTCGTCCAGGCGCTGCCGCCGGGCACGACCTAACTCGCGATAGCGGTCGATGCGCTTACGAAATCGAGAAAAGAGATTGGAGCGATCTTTACCGCTTTGCCGCGACGTTCGTCCGGCACCTTCGCGTGAATTCGGATCGGAAAAAGGAGCTTCGCTCAAGAACCTATGAAAGAGAAAAAGACGCTCATGCTTCAAAACGCTTGAAGATAAGGGTCGCATTGTGCCCGCCAAATCCGAAACCATTACTCATGGCTGCCTCGATCCGCATGGGCCGAGCGATATTCGGCACATAATCGAGATCGCAGGCCGGATCTGGATTCTCATAATTGATAGTCGGCGGCGCGATCTGCCGGTCGATCGCCATTACGGTCGCAATGGCCTCGACGGCACCGGCCGCTCCCAAAAGGTGGCCCGTCATCGACTTCGTCGAACTGATCGCAACCTTCCGTGCATGATCGCCAAAAGCGACTTTGATCGCCTCCGTTTCACTAATGTCACCGGGAGGAGTCGATGTTCCGTGAACATTGATATAATCGATCTCGGAGGGCTTAAGGCCCGCCGCTGATATCGCCATCTTCATCGAGCGTACCGCACCCTCGCCGCCCGGAGCCGGCTGTGTGATGTGATAAGCATCAGCCGACATGCCAAAGCCGACCAGCTCGGCATAAATTCTGGCACCGCGCGACATAGCATATTCCATGTCTTCGAGGATCAACGTTGCTCCACCTTCGCCCATGACAAATCCATCGCGTTCGAGGTCGAACGGGCGGCTCGCTTTTTCCGGGGCATCGTTTCGGGTCGAAAGGGCCTTCATCGCGTTGAACCCGCCGACGCCCATGGGGCAGATAACGGCCTCCGCGCCGCCGGCGACGATCGCATCGGCGAGGCCACGATCGATGAGCATCGCAGCATCGATGATCGCATTATTGCTCGTCGCACACGCGCTGGTGGTCGCGTAATTCGGGCCTTTCAGCCCGTGCCGCATCGAAATATATCCTGCGCAGATATCGCTAATGAGCATGGGAACGAAAAAAGGAGAGATCCGGTGCGGACCTCCGGTTTCGTACAGCGTTTCCTGCTGCTTTTGATACGTTCCCATTCCGCCGATTCCGGAACCGTAGACCACGCCGATGCGCGTCCGGTCCTGCCCGTCGAGCGTCCAGCCGGCATCCTTGATCGCCATGTCCGTCGCCGCCACGCCGAACTGCGTGAACAGGTCCATCCGATTGATCATCTTGCGATCGATGAAATCAAGCGGATTGAATCCCTTCACTTCACACGCAAAACGCGTGTCATAGTCCGACGCATCGAACCGTGTGATCGGCGCGGCGCCAGAACGTCCGCGCTCGAGACCTTCCCAATACGAGGACAGGTCATTGCCGAGCGGCGTGACAGCTCCCATACCGGTGACGACTATTCTTCGGCGGCCTTGCGGCATGCGGTATTATTTCTTGTTGTTGATATAGGTGATCGCGTCCCCGACGGTCTGGATCTTTTCGGCGTCCTCATCGGGGATCTGAAGATTGAACGCTTTTTCAAACTCCATTACAAGTTCGACCGTGTCGAGCGAGTCGGCGCCAAGATCGTTTGTGAACGAAGCGTTTGGCGTCACCTGCGAATCCTCGACGCCAAGCTTGCTTACGATGATCTCTTTTACTTTCGATTCTACGTTTTGATCTGCCATGGTAAAAGTGCTAAAGTGCTATATGCTAAATACTACGTTCTGAGTGTTCTGTATCCGGCTGTGTACTAAGCACTCAGCACTTAGCACTCAGCACTAAAATTTACATTGTCATTCCGCCGTCCACGACGATCACCTGACCGGTAATGTAGTCCGCAGCCTCGGAAGCCAGGAAGCCAACGGCGCGAGCCACATCCTTCGGCGTTCCCGGACGCTTCATTGGCACCAGCGTCAGCATGGCGGCGCGCTGCGCATCGTTGAGTTTGGCGGTCATATCGGTCTCGATAAATCCCGGCGCAATCGCATTTACGGTAATGCCGCGGGAAGCGATCTCCTTCGCGACAGACTTCGTAAACCCGATCACGCCCGCTTTCGAGGCGCTATAATTCGCCTGCCCGGCATTCCCGGTGAGCGCCACAACACTCGCAATGTTAATTATCTTCCCGCGTTTTTGGGACATCATGGGCCGAATCGCCGCTTTTGTCACATTAAAAACGCCTTTTAAATTCGTATTCAGGACGGCATCCCAGTCCGCCTCGGACATTCGCAGCAAAAGGCCGTCGCGCGTAATGCCGGCATTATTGACCAGAACATCGATCGCGCCGTGCTCCGCCACAATCTTATCGATCATCGCCGAGACCGCGTTCGCATCGGTCACATCGAGTTTATCGTAGCCGATCGCATTTGCGTTTGCGAAGGAAATCGCTTCCTCCGAAATCGCATAGTCGAGGAAGATGACGAAACATCCCTGATCGCGGAGTTCTTCGACAATCGCGCGCCCAATGCCACGCGCTCCGCCGGTCACGACGGCCACGCGTTTGTTAGTCTGTGGTACTTCGCTCATACGGTGATTTGAAGAAAATTCTGTTTTGCTCGATCCAGGCGTTCACGCTCGAACCGCTCCCGATGCGCCAGATAATAGTTCTCGAGCTTTTCGAATTCTGCATCGCCCAGGAAATATCGAAGCTCCTCGCGCATCGATTCGAAGACCGAATGCACATAATTTCCAGCCCCCTGCGGACCGCAATGAATTAGGTCCTCGGAGTGGCCATCGTCATACGTCAGCACCCCCTGAACGACCGTGACCGGGAACAGAATACAATACTTCGGTTTCCAGGCCCACCGATGAAGGCCTTCGTTTACAGCGGCGACCTGAATGGAGCAAAAATGGCGCTTGTCCAGGAACACGCAGCCCTCAGTAAAACCAGAAATTCCGCCGTCGCGATCTTGAACTTCCGTTCCAATGGCGCGGCCGCTCGGGAAATCGGGATCGTCGATGATCTCTCCGTCGAACCACGTTTCGATATCGGGGTCCTGCGTCTCGTCCATGGCTTTCGCGATCGTATCGGCATGGCGGAGTATTTCGTCGTGCTCCCCTAAATCGGCATACACGCCCGAATGGCAGCACCCGCCGCCGCATTTCGAAATGTCGCAATACCGTACGAAGCCGTGCGTAAACAAAATCTCGTCAACGCGAAACCCTCCGACCGTGATCGGCGCGATGCGGCTTGGAGGAATATCGTCCGGCGATATATTAGTAAGGGGTTCTGACATTTTTATTCTTACGCCGCAACAACTTTTGGTTTCTCGACACCCGTAACTTTTACATTACTTAATGTTCGCGAGACAAGCCCCTGCAATACTTTACCGGGACCGTATTCCACGAATTCTCTCACTCCAAAATCGTACATGTTTTTTACCGATTGTTCCCATTTTACCGGTGACGTGAGCTGCTCGACAAGTAACGTTCGAATGTCTTCCGGGTCGTTCACCGGTTCGGCCGTCACATTACTGAAGACAGGAATGGAGGGTTCTTCAATGTCGGTCGATTGGAGCGCTTCACGCAGTCCGTCCGCAGCATATTGCATGAGCGGTGAATGAAAGGCGCCGGAAACGGTAAGCTCTTTTGCAATGCGAACGCCCTGTTCTTTCGCCCGGCGCATCACTTCGTGAACTCCGAAGTTCGAGCCGGATACGACGATCTGTCCAGGCGAGTTAAAATTCGCAGGGCGAACGATCTGGCCCGTATTGTTCTCGACCTCCTCGCAAAGTTCCGCGATCCGCGCTGCTTCCATGCCGATAATCGCAGCCATGGTCCCGCTCGAACGTTTTCCGGCCTCGGCCATCAGTCGCCCGCGAAGATACACCAGTTCGAGCGCATCTTTAAATTCAAGACTTCCGGCTGCGGTAAAGGCGGTATATTCGCCGAGCGAGTGCCCCGCCGTCGCTTGCGGTTCCAAACGATCTTCATCGTGCTTCAGCGCGATCATCGAGTGAAGAAAGATTGCGGGCTGGGTGTATTCGGTCTGCCGTAATACTTCTTCCGGCCCCTCGATCATGGTTTTGGAAAGATGAATATGAAGGAAGTCGTCCGCCTCCTGCATCATCGCTCGAGCGGAAGGAAATGCTTCGGCAAATTCCTTCGCCATACCGGGATACTGGGAACCCTGTCCGGGGAATAGGTATGCGATCATATTAATAAGCCCACTTGACCCAAATGGCTCCCCAGGTATAACCCGCTCCGAAACTCGCGAGCACCAGGTTATCCCCTTTCCTGATTTTTCCGGCTTTCCACCATTCCGAAAGGCACATCGGGATCGTCGCCGAGGTCGTGTTGCCGTAGCGATCGATATTGACCATCACTTTGTCCTTCGTGAGGCCCATGCGCTCGCGTGCCGCTTCCAGAATGCGGAGGTTCGCCTGGTGCGGAACTAAATATGCCACGTCGTCCGAGGTCAGCCCATTGCGTTCCATGATCAGCGCGGACGCTTCGGCCATATCGACGACGGCCCGCTTGAACACGGCTTTCCCGTCCTGATAGATATAATGCCAGCCTTTATCGACGGTCTCGTGCGATGCCGGATTGAGACTGCCGCCGCCCTTCATATATAAAAATTCTCGGCCGGCCCCATCGACCTTCAGGTAACTGTCCATGATGCCGCCCTCCCCGGACGCCGGCTCCAGGATCACCGCGCCGCCGGCATCGCCAAACAGCACGCACGTATTGCGGTCGTTATAATTCACGATGGAACTCATTTTATCCGCGCCGATGAGGAGCACTCGATCGTAGGCGCCCGACTCGATGAAGCGGGATGCGGTCTCCAACCCATATAAGAACCCGCAGCAGGCGGCGTTCAGATCGAATCCCCAGCAATTGCTCGCGCCCAGCTTATCCTGAATGATGCACGCCGTCGGCGGAAACGGCATGTCCGGCGTAACGGTGCAGCAGATGATAAGCTGAATGTCGTCCGGCGTCCATCCACGGCGTTCGAGAGCAATGCGGGCCGCGTTTACGCCGAGATCGCTCACCGCGCCATTGCGGAGGATATGCCGCTCTTTAATACCCGTGCGGGTCGTGATCCATTCGTCCGACGTATCGAGATACGACTCGAAATATTTATTATCGAGCACGTCATCCGGTACCCAGTGAGCGACCGCGGTGATGGCCGCTCGACGGCGTTCGTTATTTCGTAGTTGGTTCACAATAAAATCTTAGGCAGCGACCGGTTCTGCGTTTAAAGCTTCGGTAATTCGACGAACGACTTGTTTCCTCACCATTTCGTCGGCTTTGAGGATCATATTCCTGATTGCCTTCGGAGTCGAGCGGCCATGGCCAATGATCGTCACCCCCCGCACGCCTAGCAGCGGTACGCCACCATATTCCTGATAATCGAAATCTTTCAGCGACTCCCGGAGCACCGTCGCCGCGATGCCCGCTTTCACCTTGTGCCAAAGGCCTTTTGCAGCATATTGTTTGAGCCGGCCCCGAAGAACGGGAATCATACTTTCCGCTAATTTCAACATGACGTTGCCGACAAAGCCATCGCAGACGATAACATCGGCTGTGGCTTTAAGCACATCGCGGCCTTCGACATTCCCGATAAAATTGAGCCCCGATTGTTCGAGGAGCCGCGCCGTCTCGAACACCAATTCGTTCCCTTTCGACCGCTCCTCGCCCACGCTGAGCACACCGACGGTCGGTCGCTCGACGCCGAGGATCTGCTCGGCGTAAATCGATCCCATGAGCGCGTATTCTCGCAGATGGATGGCTTTGGAATCGACCGTCGCACCGACGTCGAATACGAGCGTGAATCCACCTTCCGGACGGGGAAACTGAGAACCGATGGTCGGACGGCTAATGCCGGGAATCCGGCCCAGAAGTAAGGTCGCACCGCTCATCACAGCGCCGGTATTTCCCGCGCTGACAAAGGCCGAAGCCGAGCCGTCGCGGACAAGATCGAAGCCTTTCACAATGGAAGAATCGCGTTTTTGTCGCAATGCAGCGACCGGCTCGTCGTGCATATTGATCACCTGCGAGGCACCGACGACCTCAATGCGGTTCTCTTCTCGGGCGCCGAGGCGTTCCAGTTCGCGTTCGATCTCCTCTTGCATTCCAACGAGGATCACTTTGACGCGGGCCATGCCAATGGCTTCGAGGGCGCCTTCTACTTCGTTCCGAGGCGAGAAATCGCCACCCATCGCGTCCAACACGATGCTGACGGTCGCGGATTCGGAAGTCTCAGGCGAAGTCAAAAAAGATCGAAAAAGTAAAGAACGATCGACGAAGGATTCGGAAAGACCGAGACGACAAAAGCGGCTAAGACAGCGCTTTTAACCCTGGCTCTTCGGCTCGAGAACGGAGCGGCCCTTATAAAAGCCACAGCTCGCACAGGCGGTATGCTGCAACTTCGGCGAACCGCAGTTCGGGCACATCCCAAAGGAGGGCCGTTCGAGCTTATAATGGGTCCGGCGTTTATCCCGGCGCGTTCGCGAATTTCTATGTGTTGGATTTGGCATACGTGCTCTTTCTGTCTAAAATTTCAGGATTACGGTCGATTTGTCAGTTTCGGTCACCCTGTTTTACTTCTTCGGCCCGCAAACGCTCACGCAACCCGTTGAGTGCCGACCATGCCTCGGATTGATCTTCTTTTTCGATGCAATCGCAAGCTTCCACATTCTTATTTTTCCCACAGACCGGGCAGACGCCTTTGCAATCCGGCCGGCATAAATGCTTCATTGGGATTGCAAGAACGAGCGCATCCCGAATATCACCAAGAATATCGACTTCCTGGCTCGAGAGCGGATCGTATTCGATCACATTAGGGTCGTCGATATCACGGACCAACGAAGCCGGCACAAACTGGAGGTGCAGCGGCGCAGTAATTCGCTCCTGGAAAGTTTCAGCACAACGGGTACACTCGAACTCCCCTTCTGCGGAAATCTGCGCTTCGAGGTCGAACCGGTCGCCTTCACGGTAAATGCTCCCGGAAAGCGATCCGGTTTTTGTAAACTCGGGGTAATCCAGCTTTCTCGCGTCGAACTCAAAAGCGATCGGATTACTCCCTTGTCCAAAAGCGCGTACGTTTATCGGAATGGAAGCGTGATCATTGGAAAATCCCGATTTAATATCGTGTTCATCCTTCCAATGTTGACCGTGCGCCATATTTGCTTCCATTCGATTCAAAAGCCGACTCCAATGATTCAAAAGCCCGCCAATGGGCGGGCCTGGAGATCAAAACATTGTTTTAAAGGACGAGGTGCCTTAACTTTTAGAAATGCCAGCCGATCTCGAGCGCGGGACCGACAAGACCGCAGGTTTCCTGCGTAAGAGCTTTTGCAGATCGGCCTGGAGCATAATACGCATTTAAGGTCTGTTGTTCGGTGATAGACTTGCTGAGGTAGTGAGTATAAATAAGCCCTTCGAGGCCGCCAGAAACCGTGAGCAGTTTCCACGGTTCGAAATGGACCATCAGGCTGGCCCGTTCATAGAACGGAGAGTAATCGCCGTCCAAACCCGAGTACATAATACCAGCCATCGCCTCGACGGGAATTCCCATGGGAACGAGCGTAAACCCTGCTTCCATGCCGATAAGCATAGAAGATTTCGGCGTCGATCCTTCCGGAGTGATGATCGAATAACGGCCCTGAGAGCTTTTAGGATCTAACGTTGCACTTCGCTCATACGAGTTCAACTGCCCCATTGAAGCCGATACCAGCACATAATTCCACATCGTCCAACTGAACCGGAATTCGTTTAAAGTGCTCATCGAGGACGACGTACTCGATGGCGAAGGTCCCGTTCCCAAACGAACGCTGATCGTCCCACGATCAAGCGCCAAAGGGGTCGGTTCAACGTTATGCCAGATCGTCGGCACATTCAGGAGATAGGCGCTCGGTGAAGGAGCAAGCGAATACGAACGATTCCGAGGCGCCGTGTAAGTGATCTCGGAAGCCGGAACGATATCTTGCCCCGGTTTTTCCTCGACTACCGAAGAAGCGGAGACAGGAGAAGGGGGAATCGGTAATGGCAGCTTCGCTTTCGTGCGGATCGCGTTCGAAGACCACGCGATGGGTTGGACCTCCGCAACATCGAATTGGGAAGTGGATGCTGACCGATGTACGACAGCATGATGCGAACGTTTGAGCGCCGCGATCTCTTGCGAATGCGTCCGGAGTCCGAGGCTGGAGCCGAAGACGTAATATGCCCCTGCTCCCAATATAAAAGAAATCAGTGAGACCATCGCAATGGACATGGCGCCAAAGCGCCATCCACTGGAGAGCGTTGTTTCGGCCGCCGCCGTCGCCCCTGCCGCGGCTGTAGCTTCCAATGCAGCGATGCGAAGCGGGACAAATTCCGGAGCACGAGTCAGTAACACCTCGGGGCCGATCGGGGCCGTATGGCCGATCGATTCAAGACGGTTGAACAGCTCGTTCGTCAGACTCTCAGGGACCGTAAAGCGGTCCTCACGGGCAAGAGACTTGGTGACTTCGCGAAGTTTCAGATGCTCGCGCAATACCTGCCTGCGCTCGGGCGATACGGCAAGGGTATGAAGGAGCTCTTCCTCGTCCGGCGTGGCTAAGCGGCCATCGAGAAAGTCTAAAATTCGTTCTTCTCCTAAATAAAGCATGACATCTCCTTTCGTGCGGAGTGAGCAAGACTAAAGAACAGGCCGGTGAGGGTTGGTCGTATCATTCGTCGTTGAGGCCTGAGATATCGAGAATGCGCGAAAGGTCCTCGCGGATCGCCCGCCGAGCGCGGAAAAGGCGGACCTTCGCGTTTTGTTTTGTGACGCCCAACGTCTCTGCTATCTGGTCGAGAGCCAGACCGTTGAATTCCGATAGAATAAAAACTTCTCTTAGCAACACTGGTAACTTTTCGACCGATCGCATGACGTGGCCCATAATCTCGTCTGAAGAAGGCCGGTCGAAGCGGTCCTGCGTGGCCGGTGAGATAAAACCCTCGATAAGGTCCGTATCGATATTGATATCGTCGATCGAAACGAAGCCTTTTTTCCGGAGCTGGCTGATCGCCATGTTATGGGCCATTCGGAACAGCCATCCGGCCACAGAGCCGCCCCCTGAAACAGAGAATTTATCGCGATTCCGAAAAAGCTGGACCCATGCATCCTGGAAAATATCGTCAAGATAGCCGGGAGCGCTCGAAAGTAAAAGTTTTAAATAGCTGTATATACGGTCCGCATAGCGGCCATAAAGCATGTTGAAGGCGGCGTCCTCACCATTTTGAAACGCGCGCCAGAGATCCTCATCCGCGATAACAACCGCGGGAACCTCCTGGATGGCCTTTTTTTCCAGCAATCCTTTATTGGATTTCAGCCTAATTTGCACGAATTCAACCAATTCGCAAAAGAGAAGCGTCTAATGAAGCATCTATAGATATAAAACGCCCGGGAGTTAGTTCGGTTACAAAAAAATTCATCAAAATCGTAATTTCTAAAAGCAAAAAGGGTTGAAACTCACTGAATTCCTCTTCGTTTTAAGGGACATGGAAAATTTTGGAAGCCCTGTTTATTCGTTTACCCCCGAAGCATTGACCTTGGTTGGCGAGGCCCGGCTGGCCTATGTCCGGAAAGTCTATACGTATTTTGCCATCGCGGTGGGCAGTGCGATAGCCGGAACGCTCATCGCTATGCAATCGGGGCTGGCGTTCTCGTTCGCGAACGCGCCGATCATTGGCATTCTTGCTTTTTTCGGTTCGATTTGGTTTGCGTCCTCGAGCGCAAACAACCCTTCGCGCGCGGTCCCAACTCTATCTATCGCGACGTTCATCAGTGGACTTTTTGTCGCTCCGACGCTATACGCCATCGCGCATGGCTATATCCGCGGCATGAGCACCGGGACCATCTACGATGCACTGTTCCTCAGCGGTTCGATTTTCGCCGGACTCACACTCTATAGTTTTGTCTCCAAAAAAGATTTTAGTTATATGGGTGCGAGCCTGACGATCGGGCTTTTTATGCTCCTCGGCATCATGCTCGTAAACATTTTCGTCCGCTCGACGACGCTCGATCTTGGCCTTTCTATCGTCGGCGTCATAATCTTTTCCGGATTTATTTTAGTCGATACATCGCGAATTCTTCGGCGCGCCCACGAAGTTCCTCCAACCCTTGCGGCGCTTAGTCTTTATCTCGATTTTCTTAATCTCTTTTTAATGCTGCTCCGCATTCTCGGAGGCGGCAGGGATCGAAGATAATTATTGAAATAGATTTTGTCTTCCTGAATGCGTTCATTCGGGTTCAGGCAATACTTGCGAAGCAAATTCCAGGCGTGCGCGTGCTTCGCTAAAGATGAAGTGCTTGTTTGCTTCGTAAATCCTTCCTCCTCGGTTTATTTTCTTCGAATGCGATATCCCAATCATTCGAATGCTTTATCCCATTCATAATAAATTCGATCAGCCTTCTTGAACGTTCGTACTCGCAATTACCGTATTTTTGTACGAAATGCCAGAATTCAATAACATTCTCGTCGACCGCGCGGGCGCTGTTGCGACGATCGCGCTCAATCGTCCAAAAGCCCTCAATGCCCTCAATATCGAGCTGATGACGGAACTCGTCGATTGCCTCGAAGCCCTCGATCAGGACGACGGCGTTCGAGCTATTGTGCTTACCGGAAGCGAACGTGCGTTCGCGGCAGGGGCGGATATTAAAGAAATGGCCGATGCCAATGCGATGGAAATGCTCGCGCGCGATCAGTTCGCCCGATGGGATAGAATCCGCAAAATTAAAAAACCGATCATTGCCGCAGTCTCCGGATTTGCACTCGGGGGTGGCTGCGAGTTGATGATGCACTGCGATATTATTATCGCGAGTGAGACCGCCCGCATCGGACAGCCAGAAATCCTGATCGGCGTTATGCCCGGCGCTGGCGGTACCCAACGACTTACAAGGGCCGTCGGCAAAGGGCTTGCGATGGAAATGATCCTGACGGGGCGGCAAATCACCGCCGATGAAGCGTTACATGCGGGACTCGTACAGAAAGTAGTTCCCGTCGAATTCTATCTCGAAGAGGCGCAACGGCTTGCCAAGGATATTTCGGAGAAGCCTCCCGTTGCCGTGCGTCTCGCTAAAGAGGCCGTACTCAAAGCTTTCGATACAACGATCGAAATGGGCCTGGAATATGAGCGAAAGAATTTCTATCTCCTCTTCGCCTCCGAAGACATGCGCGAAGGAATGAAAGCCTTCATCGAAAAGCGAAAGCCGGAGTGGAAGGGAAAGTAACGAATTCGCAGTCCTTCAATGGGTTAGGATTGCTTCTGGGAAACCATGGATGAGCGCACCCTGATCGTTACCCCTCTCAAGGCAGAATATATCTATCTTTCTGAGGCTCTTTCTTTTTCTGGATTCGACTCCTATCAGGACCGGATCGGCAGAATGGATGTCCTTCAGTTCCCAGATCTGAATTTGACCCTTGCCCGTGGGGGACATGGCAAAACACAATTTGCTATTCACACCCAATATCTTCTGGACCGTTCACAAAACAAATTACTGATTTGTGCCGGAGCCGCCGGAGCTCTCTCGCCAGCCATTGCAATTGGAGATATAGTCATCGCAACGTCAACGATAGAGCATGATTATCATGAGAAATTCTCACCGCAATCGAAACCGCAATTTTTCGGACACGAGGACAGCGTAGTCCAAATCCGATCGTTAACATTCCCGTCTGAAAATTTCAACATTCATTTTGGAATAATCGCAAGCGGTGATGAAGATATAATTGACGTTCTGCGCGGAGAAGAACTACATACATTACACGGCGCATTAGCGGTAGCATGGGAAGGAGCTGGGGGCGCTCGGGCAAGCGCGTTCAATGAAATTCCCTATCTTGAAATACGTGGTATAACGGACAGTGCTGACTATGCCGCCCCTCATGCTTTTCAAGCTAATCTAAAAAATGCAATGTGTAACATTGCACATATTCTTGCGCAATATTGTTCTTGATCATGCCGCTTTGACTAAGATCACGACGGATGCTCGAAGGAAGAGGTTATTAAATTCGTAGAATGCCTCAAAGCTTCTGAAGATGCAGCTTCCAAGCCTTGCTTATACCACAAGAAAAATCTTAAATAGCAATGAGTTTTCAAACTATCTTGACTACCCTTTCTTCCGGTATCTTCACGATCACACTGAACCGGCCGGAAGTCTATAACGCATTTAACGAGCAACTTACGACCGACCTTATCGACGGTTTTAAAGAAGCGGCAAAGAACGATGAGATTCGCGTCGTCGTCATTACAGGCGCAGGAAAAGCATTTTGCTCCGGGCAGGACCTGAAAGACGCTCCGACGGGCAGCGGAAAACGTTCGCTTCGCGACTCGCTCGAACGGAGATACAACCCGCTCATCCGCGCGATACGGAAACTGCCAAAACCCGTTATCGCCTCGGTCAATGGCGTAGCCGCCGGGGCCGGGGCCTCGCTCGCGCTCGCCTGCGATTATCGTATCATGGCCGAGAGTGCAAAGCTCATCGAAGTATTCGTTCGGATCGGCCTCGTGCCCGATTCGGGATCGAGCTGGCTCCTCGTAAAAAATTGTGGCGTGGCAAAAGCATTCGAACTGGCGGCATTGGGCGAAGATATTCCAGCACAAAAAGCGGTGGAACTAAGTCTCGCCAATAAATCGGTTCCCGATGTCGAACTTGGTGCAGAGACGATGAAGATAGCGCAGGCATTCGCCAACGGACCCACCAAAGCCTATGGTTACATCAAACGCATGATGGACCGTGCTGCTGCCGTTTCGCTCGATGAGGCTCTGGACTACGAAGTCTTCATGCAGGAAGCGGCCGGACGCACCCAGGATTACACGAACGCGGTTGCGGCGTTTCGAGAAAAGAAAAAACCGGAATACAAAGGGAATTAAAAAATGACAACGATCGGCATTATCGGCGCCGGGACCATGGGGACCGGCATTGCACTTTCTTCCGCGCTGGCAGGATATGATGTCGTCCTCTACGATATTTCGGACGGGTTCCTTCAGCGTGCTTACAAAAATGTCGGTCTGATGATGGACAAGTCGATCGAGCGCGGAAAGCTCTCCCACGCCGATGCGAATCAGGCCGCGATCCGGATCCGGACCACGACCCATTTCGATCATTTGAAAACCGCAGACCTTGTCATCGAAGCGGCGATCGAAAAGCTCGAAACGAAGCAGGAGCTATTCGTACGACTTTCCGATCTCTGCCTGGAAGAGTGCATCTTCGCGAGCAACACCTCTTCCCTTTCGATCACGGCAATTGCCAGTGCAACGCGGAGGCCGGAGCGTGTGCTCGGTCTTCACTTTTTCAATCCGGCCCATATTATGAAGCTCGTCGAGATCATTCGAGGCCAGGAAACGACGGACGATGTGATGTACCGCGCCGAGGGATATATCAAACAATTGGGCAAAGTTCCCGTGCTGACAAAGGACACACCGGGATTTATCGTCAATCGTGTCGCACGAAATTTTTATGGCGAGGCGTTCCGCTTGTTAGGTGATGGCATCGCGTCGAACGAGCAGATCGATCGAATCCTGAAGTCAAATGGATTTGCGATGGGGCCGTTCGAACTTATGGACCTCATCGGCATCGATGTCAATCTTGCGGTTACCGAATCGGTCTACCATCAATTTTTCGACGAGCCGCGTTTCCGGCCTCATCTCATCCAGCAGAAAATGGTCGAAGCCAATCGGCTTGGGAAAAAGACCGGTCGCGGGTTTTATAATTATTCGGAAGAACAAAAGCCTCGATAAAAGCAAGGAATTGCTACCGCCGACTGCTCGTTTTGTGTCTCCTTACAACAAACCTTTTTCCCATGTCAGAAACACTCAGCTCTACCGAACTCAAGACCGGCGATATGGCGCCGGATTTCACTGCCGTAGCAACCGATGGCTCGAATATTTCTCTGCACGACTTCCGCGGAAAGTCGAACGTGATCCTTTATTTTTATCCCGAGGACATGACAAGCGGCTGTACGGTCGAAGCGTGCAATTTCCGCGACGATATCGCGCAATATAAGGCCGCCAACACGGTTGTGCTCGGCGTCTCGAAAGATACCAGAGAGAAGCATCAGCAATTTACCGAAAAAGACCGGCTCAATTTTCCTCTTTTAGCCGATACGAGTGGCGCGATCTGCGAAGCGTATGGCGTACCCGTCAATGGCCATCAGCCGAAACGCTGGACGTTCCTGATCGGTAAGGATGGTAAGATCCTGAAAGCCTACCGCTCGGTCGATGCTCGCACGCACAGCGCGGAATTGTTACGCGATCTTTCGAGCTTGCAATGATCGAACGCGCAGCGAAATTCTGCACGTCGATATCTACCGTCATAAATTCCTAATGCTACCCTTATGAAATTCTTCTTCATTTTGTTTGCTGCCGCGACGCTTGCTATGTCCACGGTGGTGCTCAAGCCAGGCGATAAAGCTCCCGATTTCACGACGATCGCCACCGATGGTTCGCATATTTCCTTACATCAATTCAAAGGCACATCGAACGTCGTCCTTTATTTTTATCCGGAGGACATGACGAGCGGCTGCACGATCGAGGCATGTAACTTTCGAGACAGCCACGATCGATTTGCGGCCACGCATACGGTTGTTCTTGGTGTTTCGCTCGACGATCAGGCCAAACATCAGGTCTTTACTCAAAAAGATAATTTAAACTTCCCGCTGCTGGTCGATTCCGATTCGACGATCTGCCGCGCCTACGGTGTACCGATCAACTCGGCCAGACATCATGCTGCCCGCTGGACTTTCCTCATCGACAAGAATGGGACGGTCGTCCAGACGTATCACGACGTCGATCCTCGTACGCACAGCGAACAACTGCTGAAGGACATCGCCCAAATAAAGTAAAGGCATCGTTTGCCGTTTTGGAATTCCACGCTTTCCGGCATGGTTAAGGATCTGCTATGGTCATGAAACTCCTTCTCGCTGTTGCTATCGTCACGCTGGCCGTTTATCCGACAGGATTTCTTCATATCGGCGATAAAGCTCCTGAGTTTACTGCCGAATCGACCGCCGGACACAAGATTTCGCTCAGCGATTATCGAGGAAAATCGAACGTCGTACTCTTTTTCTATCCCGAAGATATGAGCAAGGGATGCTCGATCGAGGCCTGTAAGTTTCGAGACGAGAAATCGGTCTTCGATAAAGCGAACACCGTAATTCTCGGAGTTTCCCTCAATGACATGGCAAAACACAAGGAATTCGTAAAGTCCGACAAGCTCAATTTCCCTCTTCTCGTCGATCAAGACACTTCGATCTGCCATGCCTATGGTGTCCCGATCGATTTTCATCGGTATGTCGGCCGATGGACTTTTTTTATTGGGAAAGATGGAAAAATTGCCGGAGTTTATCGGGACGTCGATCCTCGCACGCATAGTCTCGACCTCATTCGTGACATATGGGCTTATAACAAAAAGCACCATTAAAAGCGAAAGATCGAACTCTGTTGCAAAAAGCGAAAGATCAAACTCTGCAGCGGGGTTTATAAGCTGGTATTAATGTCCCATTCCTGACCCGGCTTTTGTTGTATCCGCTGCAATCGGCGGCGATTTTGCAAGCTGCACGTGAGCTCCGTCCGGAACGGTATTTCCGACATTGAGCGCGAGGAGTTCATTCCCGATGAGCCCGGAAACAACTTCGATGCTCTCGCCATAATTCTGCCCGATCGTAATAGGAAGCAAATGGAAGACGTTTCCATTGATAATTTCACCGACATACGGTTTATTCCCCTGAACGATGAGGGCCGCAACCGGAATCTGGAGTTCCCTTGGATGCTCGACGTTTACCTCCGCTCGGACCGTGCTGCCTGCAACGATCGCATGATCGCGATTATCGGCTTCCGCCTCGGCCAATAGCATCCGGGTCTGAACATCGAGTTCTCCGGTGTAGCGCGTAATACGGGCGTCTTTCTCGAAGCCAGACCGCTCGGGAAGCATTAATTTCACTCGGTCGCCGACATGCACGAACGGTGCATAGCGCTGATCGAGGTACAGTTCGATGCGAAGGTGACTGACGTCGGCGACCGAAACAATGGGCAGTGAACTGGTCGCGCCATTTTGCGCATTCTGAACGAGCGCACCGGGATCGGCATAACGCGCGATAACGGTCCCCGAAAACGGCGCACGAATCTCCTCGTAGCTCCGAAGGCTCTTGTATTGTTCGACGGTCTGCTGGGCCTGTTGATAATTAAACTCCGCTTGTTCGTACTCCTGCTGGGACATCAGCGCTTTTTCGTAGAGCTGCCGGTCGCGGATTGCGATCTGAGAATCGTTCCGCATCGCGGCAACGGCGGCAAGGTATTGCCGGTCGGTCTCGGGCGATTCGATCGTCGCGAGCAGCTCGCCTTCTCGAACGCGGTCCCCTTTATCGACGCGAATCGATTTTAAATATCCGCTCAGTTTTGAATACAGCGTTGCGCTCACATAAGGCCGGGCATCGCCTTCGACCTCGACCGAATCTTCCGGCGGTGAAACGATGACGCGGGCGGTCTGCACGACCGGACCGCGGGCAACGTCCTGTGTTAACTGTCGAGTGTCCGCTTTTTCACTCCTGCTTCGAAGCAGGAGCAACCCAACAATCGCAATGGCAGTAATGGCGACGACGATCGCGCCCATCAGATAGGGAGGACGCGCGGTCCGTTTCGTATGCTCGGTGATCGTTTTACTCATTGGGCTGGGCTTCCGAATGCTCTGGTCCTTCCTGTTCCCCTAAGGCATGAATGGTATCCGAATGGGGCTCTTCGGAATGATGGATTTCAAGCCGTTCCTCGGCGTGCTCATCGAACTCCCTGCCCTCTTCTTCCGCCTCGAACCGCGCTTCCATGACATGCTTGGAAGGTAACTTTTTTCGGAGCGTCGAATACGCGATGGGCACGATGAACAGCGTGACGAACGTCGCCATGAGGAGCCCGCCAATAACGGCGCGGCCAAGCGGAGCGTTTTGCTCGCCCCCTTCGCCCAGGCCGAGTGCCATGGGCACCATGCCAATGACCATAGCGAGCGCCGTCATCAGCACGGGGCGGAGTCGCGTTTTGCCGGCTTCGAGCGCGGCATCGAAGGCATCGCGGTGTTCTTCGATCCGAATATCGTTGGCAAAGTTCACGAGCAGGATCGAGTTCGAAACCGCAATACCGATCGCCATGATCGATCCCATGAGCGACACGACATTGATCGTGGTCCCGGTAAGGGCGAGCATCCACAAAATTCCCACCAGCGCCCCGGGCACCGCGACCATAATAATGAACGGATCGAGCCACGACTGGAACCAGAGCACCATCAGCAAATACACCAACACGATGGCCAGGACAATACCGAGCGCAAATGTTTTGAAGGACTGCGTTTTCGTTTCGTTCTGACCGCGCACGTTAATGACCATTCCCTTGGGAAGCTTCCCGAGTGCATCGATCTTATCTTGAATATCGCCAGCGACAAAGCCGAGAGGACGGCCTTCCACGTTCGACGTAATGTCGAGGATACGCTGGACGGTATAATGATTGATCTGGTTCGGTTCCGCAGTGGTCACCACCGTCACAAGGTTTCCAAGCGTTTCGGTCTGTGTATGCGGCAATTCCGTTGGCGTGGCCGGCGGCGTCTGTTCGGTCGGGGCAATTCCGCTGGTCGTCACCTGTTGCTGCGTCGGGATCAACGGATTTTGCCCGGTGACCGGCATCGAAAGGAGATCGGAAACATTCCGGACCTTGTCGAGCGGCATTTCGACGATCACACTATAGTTCACATTGTTTGCCGGATTGAGAAAAAATGACGGCGCAATGAGTCCGCTCGAAGAAAGCGAAATGAGCATGCTGTTCGTCACATTTTCCTCCGTAAGCCCCATTTCGGCCGCTCGCGTACGGTCGACATTGAGGCGTATCGTTGGATAATCGAGTACTTCCTTGATTGCGACATCGGCCGTGCCCGGCACCGTTTTCATTTGATCCCGAAGCCGGAGCGCGTATTTATAATCGGTGTCGAGGTTCGGACCCTGGACCTGCACATCGATGGGCGAAGTAAGCCCGAAATTCAGGACCTGGCTTACAATATCGGCCGACTGGAAGTAAAAAACACAGCCGGGAAAGTCATTCGCTAGGACCTTCCGAATCTTCTGCATGTAGCCTTCAGTCGGATGATGGTCGGATTGAAGCGAGATCAGGAAATCGGCGTCCATCGGCGACGTATTGTCCGTCGAAACGAAGGCAAGATTGTAAAACGTCGGAACGCCGATGTTGACATTGATCGTCGAAAGTTCTGCCTGCGGGATCAGTCGCCGAATCGCTTGCTCGACATTGGCGACGATCTGCTCGGTCGTCTCCAACCGCGTTCCCACCGGCGCGCGCATGTGCATTTTCATCATACCGGTGTCAGACGTTGGAAAAAAATCGGTCCCAATGTAACTTGGAAGTAAAAAACTGAGCGCGGCAACGATCCCCGCAACGGCAAGGACAAAACCGGGCACATGGAGCAATCGCTCGAGCAGTCGGCCGTACGCACTTCGGAACCGATCGAAATGCTTGTCACGCCAATGGTTGAAGCGTTGCGAAAATCGGCCGATGGCACCGACCGGCTTTTGTGGTTTTATTTTATTTCCAACAGGTTCCGGCCCATGATGCTCTTCACCCCGCATGAGCGCTCGTGCCAGCGCCGGAACGAGCGTGCGCGACAGCAAATACGAAGCAATCATTGCCATTACGACCGCCAGCGCCATCGGAGTAAAGAGATATTTCGCAGGACCAGTGAGCAGAACAACTGGGAAAAAGACGATGCAAATGGCAAATGTCGCCATAATGGCGGGCAGGGCGATCTGCCTCGCACCATCTAAAATGGCGATCGTGAGAGGCTTATGCATCATCCGGTTTCGGTGGATATTCTCAACTTCGACCGTTGCATCGTCGACGAGCATTCCGATGGCGAGCGAAAGTCCGCCAAGGGTCATGATGTTCATCGTATTGCCTGTCAATTTGAGGCCGATGATCGATGTCATGATCGCAAGCGGAATCGATGTGCAGACGATAACAACACTCCGCCAGCTACCTAAGAAGAGCAAAATGAGCAGCGATACCAGGACCGTCGCGATCAGCGCCTCACGAAGCAGGCTGTTGATCGTGGCCCGGACGTAAACCGATTGGTCGAAATCGATCTTTAAATTCATTCCAGCCGGTGCGACGGCTTTGATAGCGGGAAGCTGGTCTTTTACGGCCTGTACGACCGCAAGAGTAGAAGCATTCGATTTCTTGAGCAGCGCAAGATAGGTTGCTCGCCGTCCATTCACACGGACGATGTTCGATTGGGGTGCAAACGCGTCGGCAACATGCGCGACATCGCCCAGCAGGACCGTGTGACCGTTCACCACTTTGACCGGAATTTGTTTGAATTGGTCCACGGCACTGGGACTTGCGTTCGTCTGAACGTTATACTGCAGATCGCCGATACGCGCATAACCGGCGGGTACGATCACATTCTCGTTTTGGAGCGCGAGCACCACATCGCTCGGGGAAAGTCCGCGAGCCGTCAGCAGCGTGGGGTCGATATCGATCGAAATCTGGCGGTTCTTTCCTCCATAGGGCGCCGGAGTGGAAAGCCCGGGAATCGTGAAGAGACTAACCCGAATAAAATTAAGGCCGTAATCGAAAAGCTGTTCTTCCGGAAGGGTGGGGCTCGAAACCGTGAGTTGTGCAACGGGGACATTCGAAGCATTGAACTGAATAACGATAGGAGGCTGCATGCCCGGCGGCATCGCATGAACGATCGTATTTCCCACGGCAGATATCTGCGCGATGGCAGAACCAATATCGGTCCCCTGCTCGAAATAGATACGCATGAGACCGAGACCGTTGATCGATTCGCTCTCGATGCGCGTGATGCCATTGACCGTTGTTGAAAGGGCGCGTTCATCGAGCAACACAACGCGGCGTTCCATATCGGTCGCCGAAAGACCGTTATAGTTCCACACCACCGCCACGACCGGAATATCGATCGTCGGGAAAATATCGGTCTGCATACCTTCGATGGAAAGTATGCCCATGATGATGAGAAAAATTGCGACGACAGCTACGGAATACGGCCGGCGGAGCGCAAGGCGGACTATCCACATACGGGAGTCTTGTCAGATTCCTGAGAGGCAAAAACGAATGAGGTTGTTGAAACAAGAATCGAGGCCGATAATTCGCGACCCTGTTATTTCGCGACCCTGTTATTTTCGCAACCCGAGAAAGGTCGATTCGGTTACGAAAGTATGCGTCTACTCTGCTGGAATGTAAACGGCATTCGCGCCGCCCAAAAGAAGGGATTTCTCGATTATGTAAAGCGGGAATCTCCCGACGTTCTATGCCTTCAGGAAACGAAAGCCGCACCGGATCAACTCGGCGAAGAACTGATTGCCATCGATGGATATACTTCGCATTTTGTCAGTGCCGAGAAAAAAGGCTATTCGGGAGTGGCATTATACACTCGCGAAACGCCGGAAAAGGTCGTTTCCGGCTGCGGAGCGTCCCGCTTCGATTGTGAGGGCCGTGTCGTTTCGGCCGATTATGGGGACTTTATTTTGTATAATATTTACTTCCCGAACGGCGGACGAGGGCCGGAACGGGTGCGGTATAAACTCGATTTTTACGACCACATGCTCGACCAATGGCAGGAACTTCGTTCTGACGGCCGCGAGCTTATCATTTGCGGCGATTATAATACCGCGCATAAGGATATTGACGTGGCGCGCCCGGTCGAATGGTCGAAACAGTCCGGCTTTTTACCCGAGGAACGTGCGTGGCTCGACAAAATTACGGACATGGGATATATCGATGCCTTCCGGGTATATAATCAGGAACCCGATCACTACACCTACTGGGATAATTTCCGCAACAATCGCGAACGCAACATCGGCTGGCGCATCGATATGTTCATGGTGACGGAAGGGCTCATGTCCCGGGTGCGCAATGCCGCGATCTGTCCGACCGTCCTGGGCAGCGACCACTGCCCGATCGAACTGGTACTGGCGTAATTAGTCCCATAAAAAAATTTGGAATAATTTTATGCGTATGTCAGGAATGCGTATATTTGCACGTCTTAATACCCCGATTGTCCATTAATCTTTTAGTGTTCTATATGACTGTTACTATTCGAACATTTGCATTTAGTTTCCTGGCGTGTGTTTCCATGCTGGCGACCGCGAACGCTTCCACGACGAAGTACTTCCGCTCGATCCGCATGGACGGCCACCATCAATTTTATTTCAAGAAAGAATTGCATGGCGCCGACACCTCTTCCTGCAATTGCTACCGCGCTTCCTACGACGACCAGGGCCGCTTGGTAGGTTGGGCCTATATTTCGGCCGGAGAACTCCAGCAGGACCCCGATTTTGAAATCGCCCGGTGTGAAATCGCCTATGATGGCTTGTTTACGGTCTATCGCTTCTACGATCGTCACGGAAACCGAGATGATAACGCCGATGGCCACTATGGCGAAAAATTCAAGATCGATACAAAAATGAAAAACGGCGGTCTTTATCCCTACGATCGCCACGATAATATTTTAAATTCCGACAATAAAGGCGTCTATCGCTATGGCTGGATCGTCGACGACAGTGGTTATATCCTTAAGGAGATGAACCTGAACGACGATGGCATTCGCATCGCTCGAAATGACGGCGTATTCGAAACGCAATACACCTATGAGAACGGGCTGATGAAGGATATGAGTTATTACGATAAAGATGGCAAGCTCATATCGGTGGGCGGCGCCACCCGGCGGTTTACTTACGATGCCGATGGCAACGTCACCACGGTCCTGTTTCTGGATACAAAAGGGGGACCACTGGAAGATTCGGGCCGTGCAGCGAAAGTCGATATGGGGTATGACGAATGGGGCTACGAAAACATGAAGACGCTCTACGATGCGTTCGGCAGCCTCATTCAAATTAAGAAATGGGTCCAGGACGAACGGGGAAACGTCATCGAAGAACGGACGTTCGGGCCGGACGAAGACCTTTCCTCCCATGACCCGATCATGCAATGGAGCTACGATGCAAAAAATTATCGCACGGACTTATATAAGCGCGATAAAAAGGGTCGCATTCGGGTCCACCTTCATTATGTGTACGACAACAAAGGTAATCTACAGGAAGAGACGTGCACCGACTCACTGAATAAAGCCATTGTTGACGACGATAGCTACAGTACCCGCAAATTTACCTATGACGACAATAGTCATCAGACGTCCGAGATCTATTATGGGCCGGATGGCAATCCCGTCGGTCGAGAACAGGATAGCGTTGCCTTTATCTACAAGAAGTATAATTCTGCCGGACTTATTACCGAAGTTAAGTACCTCGATTCTAACAAAAACATGCATGAGTCGTCCGATTACGGCGTCGCCATGCTGACCTTTGCGTATGATGACGATGGGGACTTAAAAGAAGTCCACGGCTTCGATGCCAATGGTAAGGAAAAACAAGGCGGACAATAAGTAACGCTCGAAATCTATCGAAATGTAAGGCGCGCCGCTCAATGCTGGCGCGCCTGCCATTTCTGGTAATCGGCAAGGAGCGGGGTTTTGGATTCCTGCGGAGTCGTCAGCGACATCTGGTAAAAAAGCTCGCGCTGCGTCGAATCCCAAAAAATCACCGGGAATTTATCGCCCATGTACGTTCCGTTACTCGATTCATATTGCCCGCTTGTAAAGAAGCCATCGGCAACGGTATAAAACATATAAGGCCCGGAATTTTTATACTGAAACACGCCGAGTGAAGAGACGTCGTCGAAATCGAAATCGATCTCTCCGACGAGTTTTCCGTCCTGCTCGAACAAACGTTTGCGGACGTTCTTCATCCCGCTATTTTGAAGTTCGATCTTTCGGCCCTGATAATATTCGGCGATGAGGGTATTGAAGTCTTCATTCACGGCCTGTACCGAGTCGCCCGGACTGCTGGCAAGCCCCGTGAAGATGATCCGTCCGGAACCACTCCTGCCATCGTCATTCAGCAGAAGATGGACTTCTTTTTTATCGGCCGTAAGGCAGCCGCTAACGAGAAACGTCGCAAGAAGTGCGGCAAGGGGCGCGATGGCTGAGTTAAATACTTTGCGAGAAAAACGGGGGTGAACAGTCACGTACAAACTAATTTTAATGGCGGCATCCAAGGTTGGATACTACAAACGGCAAAACGCGAAATTTTCGTGCCCAATCGGTGTTACCGTCGTAGTAAATGATCGAAATTTCAGCCGCTCTCCCCGAAATCAGGACCGCCGGCGTCCGCGTCGTTCAATACGATCCTCTGCTCCATAAAAAGGATTGGGACGCCTTTATCCCCCCCTCGATGAACGGCACGGTATTCCATTGCCAGAAATTTCTCGACTATCACCCTGAGGGTCGATTCGAATTTCACCATCTTCTTTTTTATCAGGGCGCTCAGCTCGTTGCCGTGCTGCCGGGGGCGCTCCGGGAACATGGACGTGTCTTCGAATCGCCACTTGGCGCAAGCTATGGATCGTTCGTGACCGAAGATATAAGCGCTCAGACCGCGCTGGACATTGTGGCCGCGTTCGAACGGCATGTTCGCTCAATGGGCGTCGAAGATGTGTACCTGACGTCGGCGCCGGTTATTTATCAGCCGGTACTCACTCAAAATCTCGATTTCGCGCTGCTCTATCAGGGATACTCGTATCAACGCCATTATATCTCGCACGCAATCGATCTCCGACGTCCCGGGATTCCCTTTGACCGATTTCAATCGGTCGCACGAAAACATATTCGTCATGTAAAAAAAACATATCCCTCGGTCTGGATTGAAGAATCGAACCCCGACTCGATTCGCGATATGCTTGTAGAATTTTATCCGATCTTGCTCGAAAACAAAGCGAAGTACCATGCAAAGCCTACGCATACGCTCGAAGAGCTGCTTCGGCTGGAATCGTTGCTTCCCAATTTCATGAAATTGTTTCTGGTTCGTGATGGCGAAGACCCTGTTGCAGGTTCTCTGCTCTTCCTCGCAAACGACCGTGTCGCTCTCGTTTTTTACCACATGCTCCGATATGCATTCCAGCATTTGAAACCGATCTACCTGCTGATGGACACCGTGACCCGGTGGGCCAAAGAAGAAGGATATGCGTTTGTCGATATTGGCGTTTCCCAGGACACGAACGATGAGAACCCGATGACCCCGGCGTTATCGCTCATTCAGTTCAAAGAGAAGTTCGATTCTCGCGGCGTGCTTCGCTCGACGCTGCACAAGAAATATTCGTAAGGCGTGGCTTCTCGCTCCCTTCTTCTCCTCTGTTATGGCGGCGCCACGCGCGACCGTCGCATGGAAAATTTTGAACGATTATTTCAGGACTCTGGCTGGAATGTTAGTTCCATTATTTATCGGCCTCGATATAAAAGCGGAATACGAAGATTTTTAGATTACCATAGAGCGCTTTTGAAAGCCGTGCGGTCCAAACGAGCGGACGTCGTCCTTGCCTGCGACCTTTTTTCCCTCCCCGCTGCCCGATGGATGAAGATCCATGGCCGTACGAAGCGGGTGATCTACGATGCGAGGGAACTTTATACAGAATTACCCGCCGTTGCGAAAAAAAAATTTGTCAAGGCTATCTGGCGCACGCTGGAGCAACGCGGGATGTCCCATTCCGATCTTATTCTCGTGACCGCTCCGCTCGATGCAGAAGCAATCCTCGATGTCCACGGTTTTTTACCCCGCCCCCTGCTGGTAAGAAATCTTCCCTGGCTCGAACCTGATCTTCCTCGGAATCGGACATTGTTAGACCGTTTCAGAATTCCAAATGATGCGATCGCCGCGGTGTACTTAGGAGGACTTCAACCCGCACGGGGACTGTGGATTTTGCTTGAAACCTTTAGAGATCTGTCGGATGCGCATTTGTTGATTATCGGCGATGGACCACTCCGGAAAGCGCTCGAGGAAAAAGCACCTTCGAATGTCCATTTCTCGGGACCGATGGATTCCCACCTGGCCCTTACGTTTGCGGCCGCATGTGATATCGGGATCGTGCTGACGGAACCGGTCTCGAAGAGTTACGAACTCGCCCTGCCAAGTAAAGTATTCGAATATATGATGTGCGGGCTGCCTGTTGTTTCCAGCCCTATGCAGCAAATTGCCGATCTTTTTCCGGATGAAGAATGGCTGATCTTCGTTGAGAACGACCCCTTTATTGTGCGCGAAGGGATTTTAAAGGCACATGCAAAGACCCAAGACGTAGAACTTCTCGCGAACGAACGAGCACGCGCGATCGCTGAATTCCATTTTGCGTGCGACGCAAAGCCCCTCATTCATCTGCTCGATCACCTCCTCGCAATGTAACGTGGCCTACTTTTACGTCCTTGTACAACAACTTATCGGCAGCACCACTCATATTGTTGCACAGGACGCCTCACAACATATCGAGCCCGGTCTCCTGCTCTTGCTTCGATCGACCGGTGCATCGCTGGTGTTTTTGATCTTGCTATTTGTCACCGAGCGGCGGTGGAACGTTTTTCATCGCATTCAGCGAGAAGATATCGGACGAATGCTTCTCCTTGGCATGCTCAATGTCCCCCTGAACCAGCTACTGTACTTACACGGTGTGAAATATACCACCCCTGCCAATAGTGCGTTACTCTATGCCATGACACCGGCCTTTGTTTTTCTTTTTACTTCGGTCTTACATAGCGAGCGTCCCTCCTGGCGCAAGGCACTTGGAATCATAATTGCTTTCGTGGGAACCGGCATCCTGATGTTCGAAGAAGGCATAAGCCTTCGCGCAGAGCATACGACGGGAAATATTCTTATTTTCATTGCCGTCATTGCGTGGTCGTTGTTTACGATGCTTGGGCGTCCGTTAGTCCTGAAATATGGCGCCGTTTACGTGACGGCCGTGAATATGATATTAGGAACGATCTTATATCTTCCCTTTGGGATCCTCAGTTCGAATTTCTCTGTGTTGACATCGATGGCAAACGTTTCCTGGGTCGAAGTCGCCTATCTTGCGCTGATTGCATCGGTCCTCAACTATCTTCTTTGGTATGCCGCGTTAGTGAAGTTAGAAGCTACTCGCGTAGCGATCTTCCAGAACCTTCAGCCGATCATCACCACGTCGCTGGCGCTGTTCCTGGGGCGTGCCGTGCTCACCGGTCAATTTTTGATCGGGGCAGTGCTAGCGCTTATCGGAGTACTGACGGTCGAACTGGCGTAATGCCGGCACTCGCCTTGCTCCATCCATTCTCTGTGTGTACAAAATGGTCCTCGGCAGAGGCAATGAACATCTGAGCATTGGGTTCCCACGCCATTCGGCGGACCGCGATCGATTTCCCGTTTGTCATGATGATGTTAAACGAGTTAACTTCACGCGAAGCTCGCCAGCTTGTTGCAGTGCCGGCCTGCACTACCAAAGCCGCGTAGCCGGAAATTTTATATCGCTCGGCGGTATCTCGTGTAAAAACGCGATGAAGATGACCGGCAAGCAAAAGATCGACCCCGCACTCAGCCAGTATTTTCATCGCACGTCCGGCACGATTAACCAATTGTCGCGTATCCTGATATCCTTCCGGAAGGTCGAATGGATGGTGAGTCACAAGTATCTTTATCCGATCGTTCGGAATCGGACATAACTGCTCTCGGACAATCGCCAATTGACTTTTGCTGATCCGGCCATATTTCGTGGTGTGCGCTCGAGCCGTATTGATGCCGATGGCCGCAATCTCTTCATCTTCGAACATCGGGTGCAGATTTGCAGTAATAAAGTGTTTATAGCGCGCAAGGGGGCGGGCTAGGCGCGCAACGGGATTCAGGACCGGCAGGTCGTGATTGCCGGGAACGACGATCTGTGGTCCGGGGAGTGAATGTAAAAAATCACGCGCAGCCGAAAATTCATTGCGCCGCGCCCACTGCGTCAGGTCACCGCTTACGACGACAAGATCTGGCCGTGAAAGATGGACGCTTGCGATTAACGGCCCAATCGTTTTTCGGTCGATGCGGCCAAAGTGAATATCAGAAAGATGAATAATGGTACGCATTATTATGCACCTCATCAATATCCGAGCCGAAACGGAATTGATGGATCGCCTGGCGATTCATAAAAAATCGAGTCGGTTTGTCGAAGATAATCGCTAAGCAGGTCAGAATTTCGACTTTTGCACAGGACTTGCTGAGCCATTCCTTTATGCTGGAACAGCTTCACCATCCACACGCTATCGAGCAGCTTCCAAAATCGCGATTGCAGAAGCTGCTCAAAGTTATTACGTCGTATTACTTTATCGCACTCGCGATCGCATCCGGCTTTGCGTATCTTTTTGGATGGCTGGCCGATGAAGTGAGTGAGAATGAGTTCGGCGACATCAATCGCTCGATGCTGCTTACTATTCATTCGTATCGCACCCCGGCGCTCGATCGCCTTGCCTTCGATGCAACGTGGTTTGGATCGACGACCGGAATTCTTGTTATCTCGGTGCTAATTATCGGTGCGTTCTGGCTGCTCAAGCGCTACGTCGATCTCGGAATGTATGCAGCCGTACTTATCGGCGCCTCGCTCATGGTCCTCACGTTCAAAGTGCTGTTTCACGAAGCTCGGCCTCAAGTCTTCCCACCGTTAGTCCATGAAACAAATTACAGTTTTCCGAGCGGACATTCGCTGACTTCCTTTGCGGTCTGGGGATTTATAGCGTGGTGGGTCGTTTCGCTGGACATCCGCCAGTTCTGGCGATGGCTGTTTGCCCTGCTGGGAATACTTGTTGCCATTACGGTGGCCCTGAGTCGTCTCTATCTTGGAGT
>JAJPIQ010000008.1 GCA_021324685.1 Bacteroidota bacterium | reverse complement strand
TTCCGAGGTGCACCCATTGAACAAAGACCGTTTAGGAAACGACGGTCGAACAGGGGTGGACTTAGGGGAGTCCGCCCTTGTTATTTTTAAAGTGTTTCAAAATGAGATACCCTGTGTCTTATTTTGAAACACTATATCCCGTGAAAAATTAATCTTAGAGATTTTTCGGCTCTGCGCCATTTTTTTTCTGTTGCACATTGACTTTCCGATTTATAAATTGTATTATGTAAGGTTTGGTTGACGGGAGAAAACACCGTCTATAACTCAATTGGATTTGCCTCATTAAAAATCGGTTTGCTCTTTATGAGCTTTCGGTCCACTGCCCGGGAACGCAGGCGGCGGAGTATTTTGCCACCCTCGTTTTTCGCTCTTATGTTCGCCGTCCTATGGACGGGCGTTGGCGCGCGTGCGTTCGCTCAAAACGTCTCGATCGGTACGGCGGCGGCTAACAATTCGGCATTGCTTCATCTCGAATCGACGGCAAAGGGTTTCCTCGCGCCGCGCATGACGAACGCGCAAATGCTCGCGATCACAACGCCGGCCACGGGCGACATCGTCTATAATACGACTGCCAAAACATTTTTTTATTACAACGGCACGATTTGGACGACGTTTATCGGCCAGGGGTGGTCGCTCACGGGCGATGCCGGCACCAGCGCTTCGATTAATTTCCTTGGCACGACAGACTCCATAGACCTCGTGCAAAAGACGAATAACACCGAGCACCTTCGCGACTTCGCATCCGGTCCGCTGGGGCTCACTAACACGAACAACTCCGCCGAATCGCTCATCTTCTACGAAGCCTCGGGATTGGGAGCCAAATATGTGTCCTTTAAAGCGGGAACGCAACCCGGGACTGTCCATTACATTTGGCCGCTGACCGGAGACGGCACTTCCAATCAGTGTCTCGTCACCGATGGGGCGGGGAACTTAAGCTGGCATACGTTTACGACCTTTGGAGGAGGCGGCTCGGATACGCTCTGGCTCCGGGGAAAAGGGACCTATGCTGAATACGGTGTCGGGACAGGCAATTCCGCTGGTGGTGCCTATGCCCTCGCGGGAGGCAAGTACTCTTCCGCAGGCAGTACCTATTCGTTAGCATGGGGAGATAGTTGCTCCTCCAGCTCAACCTACACCATGACCGGAGGAGGCTACCGAAACACGAGTGGAAAAGTGGCCACCACTACGCGTGGTGGGGCGTATAATGGCGAGGGTGACGACCATACCTACTGTGGCGGGGGCCTCGATAATAGCCTTGGAGGAAGTTTCGATGTCGTGATCAATGGCGATTCCGACATTACGAATGGTGGAGGGCTGGTCTATAACACCGTCATCAACGGCCATCACATCAAATCGGGTAAAGCTTTCGAGTTGTATTATGGCGACAGCATAACGGCGGCAACGAATGGCTGGAACATTATTTATAAAACCGCGTGGTCACCCATGCGGCTCGGTATTATGACGACCGCTCCGACGCAAGCCGTCGATGTCGTGGGCAACGTCCGGTTTTCGGGTGGGCTTTCGGCGAACGGCCTGATGGGCACAAGCGGAACGACCTACCTAACATCGGCCGGCAGCGTCTCTCCACCGACCTGGAGTTCACTCGTAGTGCCTTCGACCAGTTGGAGGCTCACCGGAAACATCGGAACGAATTCCGCGACCAACTTTATCGGCACCACCGACGCCAACGACTTTGTCATTCGCACTAACGCCCTGGAACGAGTGCGGGTAACGTCCGCCGGTCTTGTCGGCGTTGGAATCTCCACGCCGGCCCATCAACTCCATTCCGTCTCTTCCGCCACGACCGACGAGGCGGCGGCGGTCTATGGAAACGCCACTGGCGCCACGACTTCGCAATCCATTAGCGTATGGGGACGCGCGAATAATGCCAGCAGCAATACCGCATCGATCTCGCTCCTTGCGACGGGCAACGGCAACACAACGAGCGGAACGACAAACGTTTCCTACCAGCTCTCGCAAGGTGAATTTGCAATGGGCCGGACTACCCTCGCGCCTTCGGTGGGGACGGTCGTGGAAGCAGCGACAGCCGGAACCGCTTATTCGCAGCAAGGGCCATCGGGAGTTATTCAGCTTTCGATGGGGACCGATCTCACATCGACCCCACCCGTATCGGGAGTTTATCAGGACCTGGGGACCGTCACGATCAACAATGAGTATATCGCATCCACGAGTATCATTTTGGCCGGCGTTATACAAAAGATCAATGTTGGCGGTAGTCCCGATCCAAAAAATTCCATTTATAATGTCGATGTCGAAAGCCGGGCCGCCGGCTCCTGCGTCATTCGCATCGGAATGACCCCCTTTGTCACGGACACGCACAACTACCCATCGTCCAATTATATTCGCATCGGTTACGTCGTAATCAATCCTGGAAGATAATGTCAATTACAAATTACAAATGGATGATCGATCATCCTCGAATGGCAAATGATCGCTCCGATAGGAATAGCGAGCATTTCTCCTTTGGTAAATTTGTCATTTGTCATTTATCATTCGTCATTCTTCTTTTTATACTTCATCTTTCGTCTTTCATCTCTTCTGCAAGAGCACAAGGCAACGTCGGCATCGGAACAACTTCGCCGGACGCGAGCGCGCTGCTCGACCTCACGAGCACGTCACGCGGTCTTCTTGTGCCGCGCATGACCGACGCACAAAAGTGGGCGATTTTGTCGCCCGCTACCGGCCTCATGATCTATCAGACGGATAATGGCACCGCTCTCGATGGGTCCTACACTGGCCAAACCCCAACCTTCTGGTATTACAACGGCACGACGTGGGTTCCATTCGTGGGCGGTGGATGGCTGCTGCTCGGAAATTCGGGAACGAATGCCTCGAGTAATTTTATCGGCACGAAGGATTCGGTCGATTGGGTGATCCGGACGAACAATCTGGAACACGTCCGCGTCTATGCCAGCGGAAATGTTGGTCTGACAAACACCAACAACACCGCGGAAGAATTGCGCTTTTATGAGCCCTCCGGCTCCGGCACCAACTACAGCGGATTCAAAACGGGCGTGCAAATCTCAAGCGTGATCTACACGTGGCCGCTGGCCGATGGCAACGGGACAGACTACGTGCTCTGCACGGACGGGTTTGGCAATCTTTCCTGGCGAGGCTTCGGGTCCACCGGCGGCGGCGGCGTCGATACCTTGTGGCGCCGTGGCTCGGGAACGTTTGCCTTGGAAGGAGTCGGTTCCGGAAATACGGCGTCGGGTGCATACGCTATCGCCGCCGGACTCGATTGCAAGGCCTCTGGAACGGTCGCGATGTGCTGGGGAGGATATAATCTCGCGTCCGGAAATTATTCCGTCGTCTCCGGCGGAGATCACGATACCGCCAGCGGCGCGTATAGTGTTATCGGAGGCGGAGAATACAGCGACGCGACGGGCCAATACTCTTCGGTCGGAGGCGGGTCGTACAACCTGGCAAGTGGGACCTATGCCGCAGTCGTCGGCGGAGGCAACAATACCGCAAGTGGAACTTATTCTACTGTCCTCGGCGGATACAATGTCAATGTGTCGGGAAATTATTCCTGTGCTTTTGGGCAGAATGCCACGGTAACACAGGACAATAGCTTCGTCCTCTACAA
Source organism: Bacteroidota bacterium (assembly GCA_021324685.1). GTDB lineage: Bacteria > Bacteroidota > Ignavibacteria > Palsa-1295 > Palsa-1295 > PALSA-1295. Next base: position 128,542 of record JAJPIQ010000008.1, on the reverse strand, counting down.
TTCCGCCGGCTGCCGGCTCGGCATTCAGACCCAGGCCCCGAACGAAGCGTTGGACATTGTAGGCAACCTTCGCTTCTCCGGTGCGCTCATGCCGAACGGATTGGCCGGCACATCCGGATACGTGCTGCAATCCACCGGATCGGGCGTGGCGCCGATCTGGACGGCGGCGTCAAACCTCTATTGGAGCACGCTCGGCAACACGGGCACGAGTTCCACTACGAACTATCTTGGAACGAGCGACGCGAACCCGCTTATTTTCCGCACCAATAATTTGGAACGAATACGCATCCTCTCCGGCGGCAATGTGTGCGTCGGCGTAACGACGACGACCCACCAATTCCATTCGGCCTATTCGGGAACCTCCGACGAGGTTGCCGCCATCTTCGGCAATGCCACGGGGGCTTCCTCCTCGAATCAGATAATCGGCGTATGGGGCGCAGCTTCGAATACGGGTGCGACCAATACCGGCTCGATCGGCATGCTCGGGACTGGCAACGGCAACACGACGGCGGGTACGACAAACGTCGCCCTGCAACTTAACGACGGGGAATTCGCAATGGGCCGCACAACCGAATCGCCCGGCGGTGGAACTTCGGTCGAGCCGGCTGCGAGCGGCACAGCCTACTCGCAGCAGGGGCCAAGCGGCGTGATCGAACTAACTCTTGGCGGCGGTAACCTTTCTACGTCAGCGCCCACCGCGGGAGTATTCCAAAACTTGGGGACGCTTACCGTCAATAACCGCTATGCTTCGAGCACGAGCATTGTCCTGGTCAGCGTGCTGCAAAAGATCGACGATGGATCGGCACCGGATTGTAAACAGGCAGAGTATTTCGTCGATGTCGATAACCGCACGTCGGGGACGTTCGATCTTCGAATTGGAATGATTCCTACGACGACGAGCCTGACCAACTATAGCACGTCCGACAAGATCCGCATCGGATATACGATCATCAATGCGGGCCGATAAGTCCATGAAGTTTCGGAGTAATCGAAGCTGACCGAAGGGAATGGGCGCAATTCGCAGCGCTCACGAACTTCACAATTCAAGCTTCATCACCGAAAGCGGAAGGGCTACCTAGGGGGGTAGCCCTTTCCATTTTATTTTACTGCATCGAGGACGATTTCGGCGATGTCACGTACTTTTACCGTCTCGCCGGCGCCTTTGGCCTTGACGCCGTCCGAAAGCATCGTCATGCAATAGGGGCAGGCGCTGGCCACGGTATGGGCGCCGGTCGATAGCGCTTCTTCGGTCCGCTCGATATTAATGCGCTTTCCCTGTTTTTCCTCCATCCACATTTGTCCGCCACCGGCACCGCAACAAAACCCTTTCGAGCGCGAGCGGTCCATTTCTACAATGTCGAGTCCGGGAATGCTTTCGAGCGCGTTGCGAGGAGCATCGTAGATATCGTTCGACCGGCCTAAATAGCAGGAATCGTGATAGGTCGCTCGTTCGAGAAGTTCTTTCGTGGGCTTTATCTTGCCCGAATCTAACAAGGCTTTAATAAATTCTGTGTGGTGCTGCACCTCATAGGTGCCTCCAAAATCCTTCCATTCGTTCTTGATCGCATTGAAACAATGCGGGCAGGTGGTTACGACTTTTGTGACCTGATAGCGGTTCAGCGTTTCGACATTTTCTTTGATCAGCATTTGGGCAAGATATTCATTGCCCATTCTTCGCGCCGGGTCGCCCGTACATTTTTCTTCGTTCCCTAAAATCCGGAAATCGATCCCGGCCAGTTGCATAAGTTCGGCGAAGGCCCGGCTGATCTTCTTCGCCCGCTGATCGTACGAACCGGCGCAGCCCACCCAAAAAAGAATAGGCGGTTGGGCGGCGGTGACGGGCGCCGGCGATGCGGCGTCTTCTGCCATGGTCTTAATGGCCATCCCCTGCACCCATTCTCCTCGCTCGGATGGTGAAAAAGCCCATGGCGAAAAATTATTCTCCATGTTCCCGAACGCCGATTGCAGTTCCGTCGGGAAACTCGATTCCATCATCACGAGATTGCGGCGAAGATCGATGATCTCATCGACGTGCTCGATCGTCACCGGGCACTCGGTCATGCACGCCTGGCAGGTCGTACACTGCCAGAGCATCTCCTCCGGTATGTAATCGCCGACGAATTTTCTTGCTTCTACTTCGTCACGTTTATACTTCGGCTTTTCGAAAAGGAGCCGCCCTTTGGCATGTTCGACGGTCTGTTCTTCGGGCGTGACGATCTCGTCCTGTATGGCATCGCCGCTCGTCGCAACTTTAGCGCGTGTGATCTCGCCGGACCACGTTTCGAATCCATATTTCGATTCGGCGGTGAGATACGGGGCTTTGTCGAGCATTCGCTGGTGCGTCGCGATAATGATCCAGCGCGGGTCGAGCAATTTTCCCGTGTTATTGGCGGGGCAAACAGACGTGCAGCGCCCGCAATGGGTGCAGGTATCCCCATCTAAAAGCTGTTTCCACGTGAGGTCCTCGATGTCCGAAGCGCCATATTTTGTGAGCGTCTCATCCTCAAAATTGATCGGCTTGAGATAATTTTTTCTGCGGGTATCCGAAAAATAGACGTTTGGAAGCGATGTCAAAACATGCAGGTGCTTCGAATAGGGCAGATAATTCATAAAGCCGAGCACGGCGACGATATGAATCCACCAGGCTGTCTCATAAACGACGGCGTGCGTGCCGGAAGCGCCGGGTAGTGGAGAGAAGAGCGACGCAAGCCAATGATATTCGAATGGATTGGGGCCGTGCATCGAAATGCGAGCGGCATTATCGAGCGTGTAGGAGCAAACGATGACAAGGATCAGGAGCAGAATAACCGTCGCATCGACACGCTCATGACGATCGCCTTCCAGGCGCTTTACATGCGAAACAAAGCGGCGCCAGAGCGCCGCCATAACCGAAACGACGATCAGCGTAACGAACAGGTCCTGCGAAACCGAAATGATCGAATAGATCGGGCCTAAAAATGAGAGGGAAAAATGCCCATTCGTAAGTCCTTCGCCGATCGACTCGATGACGGCGAAAAGAAGGACTAAAAATCCCCAAAAAATAAAGGCATGGATCGGCCCGGCTACGGGATCGCGAAAAATCTTCGATTGCCCGATCGCAATACCAAGCACTCGTTTTACGCGCTCATTGGGACGGTCGAACCGGTCGGTCCATCTTCCAAGCCGGAGAAAATCGATCAGCCGCTTGGAGTTGATTACAATGCCGGCCAGAGCGGCAATCAGGACAATTGCGAAAATAATGCCTTTGATCATAAGCGTTTTTCGACCGCCGTTAACAACGAAGGGAGCCGGATAGAGCCGCAGGATGTAACTTTTTTTGTCCGCAGGGTCCCTGGGCGAGCTGCCATCGCCGGCACGAAGGAGAACACACCAACACGGGGAAAGATAGGTCGCAATTCCCCATGGCAATTTTTTGGGTCGCTGGATGCGTTTGAATGTCCATGTTAAAAGAAGGCGATGCCGCTCCCGATTTTACCGCCAAGGACGACCGAGGCCGCGAGGTTGCTCTCAAAGAATTTCGTGGTAAAAAAGTTATTCTCTATTTTTATCCGAAAGACAATACGTCCGGCTGCACGAAAGAGGCCTGCGATTTTCGAGATCATTTCGCACGGATTAAACGCCGGGACGCTATCGTGCTCGGCGTCAGTCCCGATACGGAAAAGAGTCACGAGAAATTCAGGACGAAATTCGAACTTCCGTTCCCACTCGTCGCCGACCCGGACAAGACGATCGTTTCCGCCTACGGCGTCTGGAAGGAAAAGTCGATGTACGGCAGGAAGTATATGGGCGTCGAGCGGACGACGTTTATCATCGACGAGCGAGGAAAGATCGAGAAAATTTTTTCGAAGGTCAAAGTACCGGGCCATGTCGATCAGGTCCTCGAGGAATTGAGTTCGAAATAGAATGCTCGATGCTTTTCACCCGCCGGAGCGAGTTCCGAAGTCGATCGGTTCCGAACGGGTCCTGCTTCGGCAATATCGAACGCAGGATGCCGACGCGTTAGCCGAACTTATCGCCGGTTCCTTCGAAGGGCATCTTGCGCCGTGGTCCCCGCCGAGTATGGAGATCGAAGCCGGCGGCCGTCGCGCTGCCCGGGAACATATTTTGGCAGCGCTCGACAAATGGGAGGAGGGTTCCGATTATCGGTTCTTTATTACGCTCCGCGAGACAGCCGAAATAGCCGGACAAATCGGCCTCACACAGATCGTCCGCGGCGTCTCGCAATCATGCTTTATTGGCTATTGGGTCGGCCTTCCGTTCGTCCAGAAGGGATATGCGACTGAAGCAGTGATCCTGGCAATGGAATTTGCCTTCGATGTTTTGAAGCTGCACCGGATTTCGCTCTGGATCGCCGTCGAAAACCGAGTTAGCTTAAAAATACCGGCCAAGCTTGGCTTGCGCTTTGAAGGAACGGCGAGACAAGCCCTTTTTTTGGGTAATCGATGGCAGGACACTCATGTGTATGCCATGACCTCCGAAGAATGGAACGAACGGAAAACGGAACTCCGAAAACAATTCGCTCCCTGATCCTTGGACCCTATGACTAAACTCTTCCCATTTTTGTGTTCGGTACTCACGCTGGTCGTTCGTCCCGCCGCGCTCGAAGAAACCGCGGTATCGCTTGCGCAAAAGCTCCAGAGTCAGTTCCTCACTAAACCGGGAGTGATCCTCAGCTTCGATTTAAAATCGGAAGGACATCTTCGCCTGATGGCCGATTTTCGGGGAGGACGAATTCGGGTCGAGAGCCCCTCGCTCCTGATAATCTCGGACGGAAAGACGATCTGGAACTACGATAAAACGGCCGATCGCGTGACGATCGATAATGTCGCCGGAGCTTCGACCTTTCGCGATCCTTCTGCATTTTTTCGCTTTGCAGATAATTATTCGGCGACCATGGTAAAACACGCCGGGAGCGATTATACCGTTTCGCTCACACCGCGTTCGGAACTACAATCGCTCGCAAAAGCCGCAGGAGAGTTACAATCGCTCGTGCTCGAACTTCGCGTTGCCAAACACTCGATAAAAATTTTGAGCGCGTCGGCGATAAGCTCTCGCGGCAAAGCACATCCGAATGCGCTCTCCATCGTATCGATGAAATCGGTCCGCGCTTCGGACTTTATCTTTACCCCAAAAGCATCGACCAAAGTCGTCGATCTGCGTGAGTGAGATTACATTGAACGTTTGAGCAAACGATCGCTGAAGGCCAAAAGCTCGTTGCGTCGCAGAGGATCGATCGATCGGAGTTCTTCCTCCGCCATGCGCATGTGCGTGGCCGCGAGGTCGGCTACGTTCATTAAAATTCCGAGTTCCTCGAATAATTGCCTGGCACCCGCAATATCTTCCCTGGTCGTCTGCCGGTTGCGAAGGCGGTCCATTAACGAGCGGTTTCCGTGGCTCAAAGATTGGTATTGCTCCATGGCAAGGACAAAGAGGGCCGTCCGTTTTCCTTCGAGAATGTCTCCACCGATCGTCTTACCAAGCGTTTCATCGCCCGTAAGATCGAGCAGGTCATCCTGAAGTTGGAATGCAAGGCCGATCTCTCGCGCAAAGCGGCGAAAGGGTTCAACCGGCTGCTTGGCCGTTATTGCTCCCAGCACTGCCGCGAGTTCGAACATGCGGGCGGTCTTGAGTTCGATCATCGTCGTATATTCCGCGAGCGAAATATCGTTCCTGCTTTCGAACTCCTTATCGAGCGCCTGTCCTTCGCACACCGCCTGGAATGCGCGAGCGAATTCCAGGGAGAGGGCCGCCTGAATGTCGCCCCGAGCCTCCGCAAGCGCGAGTGCGGCAAGCGAGACGATCGTATCGCCCGCAAGGATCGCCGTATTCACGCCATAGGCCACATAGACCGTCGGATGTCCGCGCCGGGTGGCGGCATTGTCCATGATATCATCGTGAACGAGGGTGAAAGTATGAAGGAATTCTACGGCCACTGCCGTCGGTAACCATTCCGCCGGATCGCCGCCGGCCGCGATGGCCGTGAGATAGGGCCGAACGCGCTTGCCACCGGCCGCGATCGCATCGCGCACCGGCCTGTAAAGGCTTTCCGGTTTCCGTGGGATCCGTTCCCGCAGGTGCGGCTCAAAAACGTGCTGGAAGGCCTCGGGACTCATGGACGTCGAACGCTTTAAAATAAAATCGCAGCTTTAAAATAAAAACCGCAGCGTGCCGAGAAAAGTAGACAGCGCTGCGGAGCTCTTGTTTTGTTTGCCCTATTTAGAATCCCTGAAACCATAGGTCTCAGGATTCGAATCTGAAAACGATAATTTCTCTGCGAACAGTTTCCTGAAGTTTCCGAACTTTTAAATTTTTTATAAAGTGGCAAAATGTGGTAAATATCCAAAAAAAGAGGTCCGCGAGGGTCTTCCGAGCGGTCGTCGCCCGAATCGAGCGTCTTCCACTTCCTGGCAAACCATCACGGACCTTTAGGAGGCTTCGGTATTGTGCTTTTGCGAATCTTCGGCCGGACCGATCGACTCGCATTACCTCGAAAAACCAGCCAGCCGTGCGACTAAACGCGGTGCTCGCCGGCCCTTCGTATGTAAAGCGACACGCGGCTCGATCGAATAGTTTCACGGCTCCGTCTCCATTTTTTCGAGATCGTTTCATGGGCATGGCCGGACTTTTCCCTATCTTTGTATCATAAATTCTCGTCCGCTCACTACTCCTTAGAAGCAATTTTATGTCATCCATCGGACCCGCAGCGATCCTGATCGTGATCGCGGCGCTTTTTTTTCTGATCCTCTTTTTCTATTTCATTCCGCTCGGCCTTTGGATCACCGCGCTCTCCTCCGGAGTACACGTTCGGATCTTTTCGGACCTGGTCGGAATGCGGCTTCGCAAAGTCCCGCCCGATGTGATCATTCGTTCGAAGATCACGGCGCTCAAGGCAGGCATCCCGGTCGAAATTCCAAAGCTGGAAGCCCATTATCTTGCGGGAGGTAACGTTCCCCGCGTCGTAAACGCACTCATTAGCGCGGCCAAAGCAAATATCGAGCTCGATTTTAACCGTGCCGCCGCGATCGACCTTGCCGGCCGCGATGTCCTCGAAGCTGTAAAACTTTCGGTTACGCCGAAAGTCATCGAAACGCCGCAGGTCCCGGCCGTAGCGAAGAACGGCATTCAGGTCCGCGTCGTAGCGCGGGTTACGATCCGTGCGAATATCGAGCGGCTCGTAGGCGGCGCCGGCGAAGCGACCATCCTCGCCCGCGTTGGCGAGGGAATCGTTACCACCATCGGCACCTCCGAATCCCATAAAGAAGTATTGGAACGTCCGGACCGCATTTCGAAAGTCGTGTTGGATAAAGGTCTCGACGCAGGCACCGCATTCGAAATTCTCTCGATCGATATCGCCGATGTGTTTATCGGCGATAACATCGGCGCAAAACTGCAGAGCGACCAGGCCGAGGCCGAACTGAAGATCGCCCGCGCCAAAGCAGAAGAACGCCGAGCGGCGGCCGTAGCCACAGAGCAGGAAATGAAAGCTCGCGTCCAGGAGATGCGCGCCAAGCTCGTCGAAGCCGAAGCGCAAATCCCGATGGCGATCGCCGAAGCTTTCCGCGAAGGTCATTTGGGCGTGCTCGACTATTATAACCTGCAAAATCTTCAGTCCGATACGAATATGCGGAAGTCCATCGCCGAAGGTGGCAGCGACGCCGGTACGCCGGCCGCCGGAGCTACGCAGAGCACTTCATAATAATAGTGCATTCATAATATTTCTTCTCCCCTTCCATGTATTGGAAGGGGAGTCTATGAATAGAGAAATTTTGTTACGCCGATGAATGCTCATTCGTTCAATTTCCGGTCTGCGCGGCATCGTCGGCGAGCCCAATGGACTTACCGCCGAAATAGTTACACGCTATGCGGCGGCCTTTGCACGCTATCGCGATTTTAAAGGAACCGTCGCCCTCGGATACGACGGCCGCGCCGGAGGCCGCGCCTTTTACGACATCGCGCTCCAGGCGCTCGTGACCTCCGGTTGCGATGTCTTCGCGCTCGGAATGGTCCCGACCCCGACCGTCATGTTCGCCGCCGAAACGAAACCCGAAATCGTCGGTGGAATTATCATTACCGCCAGCCACAATCCCGGCGAATGGAACGGGATGAAATTTATCGCCGAGACCGGCCTCTTCCTCGACGCCGAAGAAAATAAAACACTCTGGAACATCGTCGATAGCACACGCCCGGAATCGGTGCCCGCCGCAGACTTCGGCGAAGTGATCGATGGCCGCGACTACGCAGCGCAGCATATTCAGGCCGTGCTCGATATTCCATTTGTCGATCGCGGAAAAATTGCGGAGCGAAATTTCCGTATCGCGCTCGACACCGTCAATGCCTCCGGTTCCAACATCCTGCCGAGGCTGCTCCACTCGCTCGGCGTGGCCGAGATCGTCGAACTCCATTGCGACGGGTCCGGAATTTTTCCTCATCGTCCGGAGCCGGTCCCCGAGAATCTGACCTCGCTCAAGGAAGCGATCCTTCGCGAAAAAGCCGACGTAGGGATCGTCGTCGATCCCGATGCCGACCGCCTCGTGCTTATCATGGAGAACGGCGAGCCATTCGTCGAGGAAAACACGATCGCGCTCTGCACCGAACATGTCCTGAAGCATTCGATCCCGGGACAATCGGTCGTCGTGAACCTTTCAACGACTCGCGCGATCGAAGACCTTGCGGAACGATATTCGGCGACCGTTTATCGGACGCCCGTCGGCGAGATCCATGTCGCAAAAAAAATGCGTGAGAAACATGCCGTCGTGGGCGGCGAAGGCTCCGGCGGTGTCATCCTGCCGCTCGTCCATACCGGACGCGACTCGCTCGTCGGGACCGCACTCGCCCTTTCCGCGCTCGCCGAATTCAAGGGATCGATTTCTGAAAAACGGAACACGTTACCGCACTACGAGATCCTAAAATCGAAGATCGAACTGAAGAGCGCCGAACAGGTCGCTTCGGTGTTATCGAGTCTATCTGACCGATTTGGCGCGAACGCAATTTCGGTCAATAACGAAGATGGCATTCGCTTCGATTTTGGAACCTCCTGGCTGCATGCCCGCGCGAGCAATACGGAACCAATTATTCGTATTATTGCCGAAGCTCCGACGAAACAGGAAGCCGAGCAACTAATTTCCACCGCTTCGGCTTAACGATCCATGCGTAAGTTCTTCGGCCCGGAACCCTATCAGCAATCGGAAGACGATAAGCGCGTCCAGCAGGGTCTGCGCGCCCAGGGAAAGCTCCCGCGCCATATCGCCATCATCATGGACGGCAACGGCCGCTGGGCCGAGGAGCGCGGACTTCCGCGCGCGGCCGGGCACCAGGCCGGCATCGCCAGCCTTCGGGACGTGACGCGGTCGTCGCGGGAACTCGGGATCGAGTTCCTCACCGTGTACGCTTTCTCGACCGAGAACTGGAAACGCCCCAAGCGCGAAGTATCGATGCTTTTTCGGCTCCTCGTCAAAATGCTGCGCGAGGAACTAAACGAAATGCTGGAACACGGCGTCCGGCTTAAGACCATCGGGCAAACGACATTGCTTCCCAAACTCGTGCAGGAAGAGCTGACCGGCGCCATCGAGCGGACCGCCAGGAACAAAGGCCTTACGCTCACACTCGCGCTCAGCTATTCCGGACGCTGGGACCTCGTCCGCGCCATGCAGGCCATCGCACTCGAGGTCCGGCGAGGCAAGATCTCGCCGGAGGACGTTTCCGAGGAAACGGTCCGCGCCGCGCTCGCCACGGCCCAGATGCCCGACCCCGACCTCCTCATTCGTACCTCCGGGGAACTCCGTATTTCCAATTTCCTGCTCTGGGAACTCGCGTACAGCGAACTCCACGTGACGAAGACCCTCTGGCCCGATTTCCGCCGGGAACACTTGTACGACTCCATTCGCGAATACCAGACCCGCGAACGCCGCTTTGGCCTTACCGGCGCGCAGCTCCGCACGGCGGTCGCGAGCGATGTCGAGGTCACGCCGGCCCACGCCACCTACGTCGAATCGATCGTCTCCTCGATCACTGGGAAACGTTCCTGATGCCCGATCCCGATTTCTACCGCGATTTTCCCACCTGGCTCCGCGCCTTCCTCGAATTCCTCGAGCACGAACGCGACGCCAGCCCGAAAACGATCGAGGCCTACGAAGGCGACCTCGTCGATCTCTACCGGATCTTGCGTTCCCAGGAATTATTCCTAACCGGCACGCACGCCGACCTTGCCGTGCTCCGGCGGTACCTGCAGGTCCTTTCCCAGTCCAGCGGCACGGACAAAAAAAGCGGCCGCATGAAGGCCAGTTCCGTCGGAAGGAAACTGGCGGCCGTCCGCTCGTTTATAAAGTTCCTCGTCCGGCGCGAGATCTTCGAGTTCAACGCGGCCCGCCTGCTTAAAACGCCAAAAGCGGAAAAACGCCTGCCGGACGTCGTCCATGAGCGGACGATGACGTCCGTCCTATCGACCGAGAAACGCGAGGGCGCTACGGAACTTTCCGCGCGGGACCGCGCCGTCATCGAATTACTCTACTCCAGCGGACTTCGCCGGTCGGAACTATGTTCGATCGATCTCGATGCGCTCGACCTCAAGGCGCGCACCGTTCGCGTGCTCGGCAAAGGCGGCAAGGAACGCATCGTTCCCATTGGAACGAAAGCGGCCGACGCGATCAAAGCCTATCTCGCCGATCACAACGCTCCGCCTCCGGCTGAGCGCAAGCCGCGGGCACCTCAGCCGCTCTTTCTCCTCAAGAATGGGAACCGCATGACGCCTCGCATGGTCTATCACATCGTCTCCAAAGCCTTTGCGCACGCGGACAACGTTCCCAACGCGCATCCTCACATGCTGCGCCATACCGCGGCCACCCATTTGCTCGACCACGGCGCCGACCTTCGCGCCGTCAAAGAGATCTTAGGCCACGAATCGCTCCGCACCACCCAGCGCTATACGCACCTCACGGTCGAGCGGATGAAAAAGGTCTACGACCAGGCTCATCCCAGGAGCCGATAGCATTCGGGAACCCCAAAAAATTATCCCTTGAAATTCAGGTATTGAATCGCAGCCTGAATCGATATTAATTCGGCAGATCGCCGATACATTTTTCCGGTTTTGGCAGTATATTAGTACTGCTTCGTGCTGAGGCCTAAGTCCAATCGGGACGACACATTTGCTGACTCGGCACGTAGGACTTTAGCATTAGGAGCCCAACATTATGAACCTACGAATTCAAGTTCGCCACGACGCCGCAAAAGAGCGGATCCAAAAGTACATCACCGCCGAATTCGAGCGAATTGCCAACAAATTCACCGATGGCGAAGCCTCCCCGATCATCAGCGCCGAGTTCATCGTCGATCAGGAAGGCGCCAACGGCCATCTCAAGACCTTCGAGGCCATCGTTCACGTACCCAACGACACGCTCGCCGTCAAGGAGTCCGACACCGAAGCCCACAAAGCGATCGACGCCTCGATGAAGGTCCTCGAAAAGCTCCTCAAGCGCCACAAAGAGACCTACGCCCGGCCCGGCAACCTCATCCGCCACAACGAACAGCGCCGCTCCCCCTCGGCATAATCCCGTGGCGCGGCCACCTGGCCGCCTGTATTTTGCGGTGCGGCCACCCTGGCCGCATGTGCCGAAGCAGACCCGATTTCCACACCCACCTGCGAAATTCGCGCATTTAAGCCGTTCTGTCTCTCAGAAATGCTTGGCAATGCTGTGGTGTTGGATGAATTTTCATGAACTCAAGTTAACCGAGTTCCCGATTTTCCGGAAATTTTGTAGGTTGGAGAAGATTTTTTGTGGGCTGCGGAGAGATTTTCAGAACCACCACGAAGCAAAGGTATTTTTATGCCTTGTAGCGTTTAGTTGACGACTTTACGGCCGGACGTGATAGTAGTGCTTCCGCTTTGAGCATCAGGTAATGGCGGATAGGTCCTTTGATCTCTAAATAATTTGGCAGGAAACTCATTCTGCCCAATCTTAAAGTCTAACTTACCATCTGAGCCCTTAACGGAATACATCTGTCTTTTATGTCGAGTCGCGCTAATCCATTCAATCGGATCATGTTGATCATCTAAAATTTCTTTCAGCTCAGCATAATTTAGACAAACGATGCCATCCTCATTACAAACTAAAACTAAAAATACCTCTTTACAACGAGACCTCAATAAATCAATTTCGGCCTGATGCTCATTCTGAAAAGTGAACCGCCACGGCGTCATTCTTTTCCCGGAATGTTTTATGTATAGACCGATTGAATCGTCCAAAATATAGGAGGCATTAGAATTCGAATGAAACAACCTGAGGGAGATTGATCGGTCGACACCATGAAGGATTCGAGCAAAAACAACGCCATGAAAAAACTCGAACTCGTTAATCATGCTTTCCTCGCAGTTTTTAAGAAGCGAACGTTGCCGCTATATTTATAAAATACCCGGGCCTTGCCAGTATCGTTATAAAAAATATTAATATGATGGACTGCATCGGGATATTTTGAAAGTTCCATCTGGTTTTTGCCTATAAATCCCTTAGTGCGCGTAATGGTTTTTCGATCCATTTCGCCGTCCTTGTCAGTGTAGCCAGCGATTGTGATAGGTGGATGCACAGCCAATGAGCGGTCTCCATCCGGACAAAAGTTCTCTATATAATTTATCAAGTAATCCGGTAAACAGTCCTTACCGAGCAACTCCGAAAGCGCCTTTACTTTTTGAAGAGGTTTTATGCTTTGATTAATAATGTCTTCAATAGTTTTCTTGTCAAAGTCAAAGAGCGCAAAGCTCATTTCACCCTTGTCAATTAAAACATTCGTTTTGTCGATACTGCCTGAAGCCACGGCAGTGATTCGCTGACCATCCAACCAGATTGGTGAAGTCTTATTCTGTTTCCTGGATTCAAGAGATAGTCGATGAAAAATAAAACAGGTCTGCCAGTCTAGGTATAGCGCTTTCGGAATTGTGAGTTCGAAGTACCGCAGGTAATCATTCCTGGATCCGAACATTCGTGCTCTCTGTATGTAAGTATCTTGCTGAAGTTTATGCTTCACATCTCTGGTGAAAAACATGGAAAGTAGGTTATTGAACGTAACGCCGCGAGAGATGATGTTGCCCCCAATAATAACAGTGAAAGGTGCAGAAGGGTCTGTCGCAGTGCGGTTGTCAGCAGCATTAACTTCCTTGTCGCTATTCATCACAACAAGATTATTTCGGTCGCAGTTATCGAGAACATACCTAGTTATGTCATTGGCATGCCCTGGGTATCGGTCATTCGAAATGTCCCAAATCCTCTTGAAATAGTCTTCGTGGCTTGAATTCTGATCATCACGGAGTGCCTCGAATAGTTTTACAACTTGTTTATAGTCAACAGAGTGATCTGCCTTTTTGCTGCTCGTATGAATCAGCATCGAGTAATTTCTTTCCTTCTCATTAATAAATTTGTTCAGGTACGCGACATTAACCATGAAGCTGAAAAAAGCTTCCCGAAGGTACTTAGGGTCATCCCCAGTATCTGGCAAAAACTTGAGCGAGTATGGAAGGTCATCAATCGATACTGGAAAAAACACCCCTTGGCCGGTATAGTTTGAGTGGGGTGGAAAATCGATCCAGTTTTCGTTCTGATTCTTATGTGTTTTGTTTAAGTCTAATCGTGCGGGTGTTGCAGTTACACCAATATATGTACCCTCTTCGCCGATTAACCGCCCAGTCAGTTCGTTTATCTTGCTCTTTTCCTTCTTGTTGATTTTTGAATTTGGAGTAGCGTAATCGGCCTCATCGTCGATAATAACTCGGTTTGGATGCCCATCGATCTTCTCAAGCAGTTTTTGAAGATCCTTCGAATTCTTTTTGCAAAAGATTACCCATTGATGTTCTCCAATGGTAACTTCTGGGGGTAGCACTTCACTGAATTTTTTCGGCGACGGCGATATTCCTGACCTCTGAAAACGCTCCAAATTCTGTCCTAGAAGTTGAACGCTGTCATTCAACAGAACTATGACTAACTTAAACCCAATGTCGAGCAGTTTTGCAGTCAGGGCAATCATTAATTCGGTTTTTCCGCTCTGAGGTTCGCCATAGATCACAAAGGATTTTTGGGTATCCCTAATGTTTGATATAGCATTTTCAACCACGGTTTTGATTCGTCCAACTTCTAGGCTTTGAGAAACCAAATTAGCCAATCGTCTTTCATATCGGTTATTTGTCGTCGTTTCTTTCTTTAATTCATCTAGGTTAAACATACTTAGATCAGGGTTTTATAAGTGTGATAATAACTTCTTCACGCATTCGCCTTTTTAGGGCTTTGCCTGCAGTCAAAGACTCCGGAGGTGGAAGGTAACGTCGGTTTTCAGGCAATGGCCTACTGCGTACCTTTTCGACAACCATTCCAAGTTCGCACGCGAGTCCCTCAACACATTTTGAGTTTTGCACGAACGTTTCACGAACATTGCAATTACCGAGAACGAAAATCGCTTTACAATTAGGGCGCAACACTCGTTTAACTTCCGAAAGAATACAACTCATATCACGGACATATTGTCGTAATATTCCAGCATTACGAATGGAAAGAGTTTCGACCGGGCACATTAATCCCATGACCCGCTCTGTTAATGTATCATCGTCCTCTTTTCTTGCAATAGTTTCAGCCCCCATATTTGTCGCTCGGACAATGCGTAGCTTTCCAATACTATGTCCCATCCATATAAGTGAAAACTTATGGCCACGGATATAATCGATCGCATTTAAATAAGGTGGTGAAGTGATAACAATGTCGACACTTTCATCTTCCAATGGCAAATGTCTAGCGTCTGCGAAATTCACTGATCCGTCTGGGCCATCATTTTTGATATTTGGAAACGGGGCTGCTTTAATGACATATTGTATTGCTTGCTCGAACTTATCAAAGGCTCGTATTGGAGCTTGATCATAGCTTCGATGCGGCCTGCTATGGGAAACATCCATTGCCCTCGAAGCCCCTATTTTCTTTGTAATTATTAAACGTGAGAATGCGCACCACATCAAATCTCTCATCGCTGGATCGTGCAATCGAGAAATTGATTCCGATAACGAAGCTAACTGGATCCGATTCGTTTTGTCAAACCAGTATCTAACGAAAGCCTTGGTCTCTTTGTCTGAATGTCGAGGATATGCCTTCGCTACTTTCATGTTCCGCGCACGCAATCGTGCCTTAGT
Source organism: Bacteroidota bacterium (assembly GCA_021324685.1). Classification (GTDB taxonomy): domain Bacteria; phylum Bacteroidota; class Ignavibacteria; order Palsa-1295; family Palsa-1295; genus PALSA-1295. The sequence continues at coordinate 113,388 of JAJPIQ010000008.1, read as the reverse complement.
AAGTACTTCTTTCGCTTTCTGCTTTACGCCTTCTATTTGTACATTTGCCATCCACGTCCGTGCAATAAGAACTGCAAGCGGATCGCGGTCAAATCCGATTGCTTCGTGTCCTCTTAGTTTCGCAGTCACTAGCGTAGTTCCTGAGCCAGCCATCGGATCAAGGACGCGCAGTTTTGGCAAATGGTCGGGTAACTCCTGCCATACAAGTTCCGGCGCCATGCGAGCTGGAAATGGGTGTATCGGGCGGAGACTTTTATGTAACATTAATACCTTCTAGATCGAATAGGTGCCTATCACCATTAGCACAATATACGAACAAATTGCACCGGTGTTTGTTGCTTCCATGGGAGTTATAACTCTTAAAAAACCACTGTCCACAGTCTTCCGGTTCTGATGTAGAGCGTTAACGAGATACAAAATAAAAACTCCGGGCCTTTGCCCGGAGCCTTCGATTTGGATTCGGATAATCGTCGTTCCTATTCTAACATACCTGTATTTTCGCGCTACGACTCCGACTTCTATTCTCATTTGCCCTTTCCGCTCGAAGAGATCGAGCTGAATGGGATCATGACGTTTGTTCATTGCCATGATTGTCTCCTTTGATTGTGGACGAGCGCAATCTGAAGGCATTGCCCTCATCCGGTTATTGATTATGGAGTTTACCGGCTCACCACGACCGCGTGGTGTATGCCGTGCGAATCATGGTGGGCCAGGACACTCCTGTCGTATTCGTGTCAGATGATGATTCCATCATTGTGTCCTGCTAAATTGAGGAAAAACTTTGTGATAACGTGTTCATCAAGGGGCGTGCCATAAGAAAAAGTCCGCAATTTGAATTGTATTCAGATTCTATTAAGATTAGTGTGTTAGAACGAGGACAATAATGTATCTTCTCCCGCACACTGTGGTTAAAAAATCGCTAATTACGACTAATCATCGCGCGCGGGTGCCCGAACCATGCGACGAATCGATATCACTGCGCCCTACGGGGATGATTCTGAACTGCGACCCGGGATTTTCGCTTCGCTCCACCCCTGGCTATCAACCGGGCGTCCCTTCGGGACTAAAATCGAACTATTGATTGGCCATTCTGTTGAGGTGGGAAATCCCACCAGTGTTTATGAAGACAAAACGATATCGCACTTCTCCAAAAAGATCAACGCCGGGTACACGGACGTACCAGGGCAAGTTGGACTCCAAAAAACGTATGGTTATTCGCGGGGCGCGATATACGCATTATGAGGTCCTCGAAGAGCCGAACGGCAACGTGCATCTCATCCCGAAGCGATTGGTCGATATTGAACCAATTCCACGCCGAGTCCTGGCGCAGATCGAACGGTCCATGAAAAACCTTGACAACGGAAAAGCTTTCGGCCCTGTCGATCTAAGCACGTTTCCAAAGCCTGCCCGTAAGCGCCCAAAGTGAAGTTCTCGATCTATTTCGGCGAGCCTGAGATTCGAGACCTCTGGCTTTCGCTCTTTGAGCGACATAACGCCGGAGTTCTCGGTGGCACAGAAGCCAAGCTATTCCAACGCCTTCAAAAGCCATTTCGCTTCTGGCCGAGAACCCGCTCCATAACAGCCTTCGCTCGCATGAAATAGAAGCCCTTTCACGCCGTTTCGGCCGTAAAGTATTTCAGTCGTATCTCGAAAATAAAACTCCGGCAGCTGGCCGCCTCTTTTGGACATACGGTCCTGGCCGCAGTGAAATTACAATAATTGGGATCGATGCTCATCCCGAAAGCGGAAAATCGCGCGCCTACGATCGCGTCCGCCTTTCAAGATTGCCATAGAATTAAGTTCAATTTTTTTAAATAAAAAACCGTCTCTCCGGATGTCAGAGAGACGGTTTCGGCCCAATATTTCAGCAAACTTCAGCACTCGGCTCCGACTTTAGCATTCGAACGCCTTAGCACAAGCTGAAGCATGTGCTACACCGTGGTTTTAATCCATGATCCGTTTTAGGAAGGCGGGGCGGTCGTCGCGCTCTTTTTGGGCGGGAGCTTTTTGTTCCCCGAGGCCCGGGCTCGCGGCCACGCTCATGGCTTCTTCGCTCGTCTCGTCGATCGGCGGCAGGACGATACCGCGGCGCATGTAGGCCGGCTGGTCGTAGTCCTTGAGGTCGCGAGGCCCGCTCGGCACATGGCGCGAATCGGTCTTCGGCGTCAGTCGCGAGATCTGGCCGATATGCTGCGGTTCGGACTCTCGGGCCGGGAACTCGCGGCGGTCGTAGGTCTCCCGGCGCTCTTTTTCGGTAAGCGTGCCGCGCGGTTTGTAGATCCGCTCGACTTTCGGGAGCCGAATTTCGCCGCCCTCTTCTTCGACGGCAAGTCCCCCTTCGCGCCCCACCGGTTCGTGTTCGATAACGTCGCGTTCGCTAAGTTCGCGTTCGCCAGGCTCGCGCCCTGCAAACTCGCGGCCCACGGGTTCCCGCTCGGACAGTCCGGCGGTGGGCTGGAGGATCCGTTCCACGCGGGGCTTGGGTCGGGTTTCGTCGGCCATGTCGCGCGGGCGTTCAGTGCCGCGCAGGCTGAGCCCGCCGTTGTATTTGGGCCGGGAATTAAATCCGGTCGCGATCACGGTGACCATGATCTCGTCCTCCATCGACTCATCGAGCACGGCGCCAAAAATAATGTTGGCCTCGTCGCCGGCGGCATCGTGTACGATCTGGGTCGCCTCGCTTACCTCGAGGAGCGACATCGAGCGTCCGCCCGTGATATTCACGAGCACGCCCTGGGCGCCCTGGATCTTCACGCCTTCCAGGAGCGGCGAGGAGATCGCCTGCTCGGCCGCGATCGAAGCGCGGTGCTCGCCACGGCCCACGCCGGAACCCATGATGGCATCGCCCATCTCCCGCATGACGGTCCGGACGTCGGCAAAATCGACGTTGATGTAGCCATGCCGCGTGATGAGCTCCGAAATGCCGCGCGTGGCATTATAGAGCACCTGGTTCGCGAGCGAGAAGCCGTCCAAGAACGAGGTCGAGTTCTCGACGAGCGCGAGCAGCTTCTGGTTGGGGATGACGATGAGCGTATCGACATTGCTGCGCAGGTCCTCGATGCCCTCTTCAGCCTGCTTCGAGCGGCGCTTTCCTTCGAACTGGAACGGTTTGGTAACGATTCCCACGACGAGCGCGCCGACGGACTTCGCGATGGCCGCGACGGAGGCCGCGCCCCCGGTGCCCGTGCCGCCACCCATGCCCGCCGTGACGAAGACCATATCGCTGCCTGCGATCATGCGGCTGATCTCCTCACGGTCTTCCTCGACCGCTTTGCGGCCGACTTCGGGATCGGCGCCGGCGCCCAGGCCGCGCGTCAGGTTCTTGCCGATCTGCAGTTTGGTGGACGCGGTGCTTTTTTCGAGCGCCTGCACGTCCGTATTCAGGACGCAAAATTCGACGCCCTCGAGGCCCTTGTTGATCATCGAATTCACGGCATTCGATCCCCCTCCGCCAATGCCGATAATTCGGATCTTCGCACGATAATCTTGTTTCGTATCGAGTTCTATCATGTTCGTAAAAGAGTGCAGTAAAAAAGTCCTACGTGAAGTGCTACGTTAAAGTGCTGAGTACTCAAAAAAAAGTGCTACGTGCTCTAAAAAAAGTGATATGTGCTCAGCACTGCCTCAAAGCTGTTCGAACCATTCTTTCATCCGAGAAAAAATGTTCCCGGCCTGGCCGCTCAGGTTCGGGTCGTCCTCTGTTTCGAACGAGGGTTCCTGCGACGCGGCCTCTTCGATATAGGCCGGCGGCGCATGGTGCTTGAACGCATAGAGTACGAGTCCGACGGCCGTCGAAAAGACGGGCGACTCGACCTCTTTCACGAGCCCCGCGCCAAAGCCCATCGGCATCCCGATCTTGACCGGCATCTGGAAGATTTCTTCGGCAAGTTCGCGCGTGCCGTTCGTCATCGATCCGCCGCCCGTGAGCACGACGCCCGCCGAGAGGTGCCGCGCATAGCCGGACCGCTTAATTTCTGCCAGCGCGAATTCCAGGATCTCTTCCATGCGCGGCTGGATGACTCGTGCCAGGACGGACTTCGCGATCTCCCGCGGTTTCCTTCCGGCGAGGCCCGGCAACTGGATCACTTCATCGCGTAAAATATGCGAGACGACGGCACAGCCGTATTCGCATTTCAGGCGTTCGGCCTGGTCGCCCAGGATCCCGAGCCCTTTCCGGATATCGTCGGTAACTTTTTGTCCGGCGATGCCGATCACCGCCGTGTGCCGGATCGTCCGTTCCTCGAAGACGGCAATGTCCGTCGTTCCGCCGCCGATATCGACGAGCGCGACGCCGACCTCTTTCTCTTCGTCGTCGAGTACGGCATAGCTGGAGGCGAGCGGCTCGAGCACAATATCGCGGACGCGGAGCCCCGCGCGTTCGACACAGTTATGGATATTCTGGACGGCAGTCACCAGGCCGTTGATAATATGGACGCTGGCTTCGAGGCGCACGCCCGACATTCCGATCGGCTCGTAGATCCCGTCCTGTCCATCGACGATGTACTCCTGCGGGATCACGTGCAGGATCTTGCGGTCCATTGGGAGGTGAACTTTTTTCGTGTCCTCGATGAGGCGGTCCACATCGTCCTGCGTGATGGTCCGCTCGGCGTTCGAAATAGTTACCACGCCGCGGGACTGGAAGGACTGGATGTGGTCCCCCGCGATTCCGACGACGACCTCGCGGATCTTGACTCCGCTCTGGGCTTCGGCCTCGGCGATCGCGCGTTCGATCGAGCGGACGGTCTTTTCGATATTCGTTACGACGCCGCGCGAAAGTCCGTCCGCCGCGGCGTGGCCCACGCCGAGGACCGTCATGGTCTGCGGTTCCCGAAGGGAAAGCGCGGCGACGATGGCGCAGACTTTCGTCGTTCCGACGTCCAGGCCGACGATGATACGGCCGGGATCGAGCGCGCTCGGGACGCCGATCATGGGTGCGGAGTTTATCGGAGTATAGCGGGCCATGGGCTCGATGGAATCAGTGACTGGATCGCTCGTTCGCGTTCGTTGCATACCTGTTTGCAATGAGATTGGTGGATGCGACCGCCGTGCCCTGTGCCGGCGCAGCGGTCCGATTAAAATTTTTGTGTTTCAGAATGACCTGGCCATTAAAGCGCGCATCGACGTAGAGGGAAGTCCCGCTCCGCAACTGGGGCTGGATATTGGTCTTCCACACGCTGGCCAATAGGCGGAGCTGGCGGTCGAATAACGGTTCCTTTTGCGCGGGAACGGTATCGGTCTGTTCTTCGAGGGCCCCTTTGTATTCCGCATCGAACGGGGAACCTAAGAAGATCGGGGTCTGCGTTTCGGTCGTATAGATCACGTAGTCGCCCGTCGGCGTTCGCCGGAGTTCGCCGATCGCATTTTGCATGGAACCCGAGTTCAGCGAGACGATGAACTGGACTAATTTTGCCATCCCCTGATAGGCCATGGTGTCCCGCTCGGAGACCCCGGAGAGGAGTGGGACCTGCAGGAGCTGGGCCGGGTCGCGGATGCCGGCGATGAGCCGTGGCCGCAGCAGCATTCCTTCCCGATCGATCAGGAACGTTTCGTTCGTCGAATCGGAACGGAGGATCGCGACGGGCTGGCGCTCCTCGATCGAAAGAATGAGCGCCGGAGGGTTCAATTCGCGCCGCACGTGGGCCGACCGAATAAAGGAATGCTGCAGGAGCCGGAGTTCGACCGGTTTCAGGTCGATCTGGTAAAACGGAACTTTTGCATCGATCTTCGCCAGCGAGATGATCTCCTGACTGGTCAGGAGATTTGCGCCTTCGACCCGAATTTCGGAAAGCATGAGCTGGCTGTCCGAGCGCGCGGCGAAGTACCAGATAATTCCGAGCACGGCCAGGACGCAGACCGGCAGGATGCCGACCCACTTCGAATGCTTCCACGAAGCCGCGGCGTGCGGCTCGGACTCCGACTCCTCGACCGGACCCGAAAGAAAGTCCGCAAAGGCATCGCGCGGTGGCTCGGAACGTTCGGGATCCGAATCCGGAGCGGGCGTCAGGCGGTCGGCCTGGCCGAGCAGGTCCGACCGGTGCGCGCGCACGAGCGCATCCGTTCCGGTCTCCGGCAGATTGACGAATTCTTTCCGCTCCTGCGGCTGAATGATGAACTTCACGTTATTTTTTTACGATCGCAGCGACCAAACGATCGCGGCTGCCAATCCTTCGATTGCGTTCGTTAAAAAATGAAGTTCAGCGAGCGTTCAGGAACTTATGCTTCCAGCGAAGGAACTTCCTCCGCTTCGGGCGTGGCTTCGACCGTCTCCCGGGCTTCTTCGCGAGGGCGATAGCCGAGGCCATAAATCCAGCCTTCGCGCTGGACCTGGGGATCGCGATAGAGTTCTTCGCTATATTCGCGGATCGGCCGGTGACGCTCCGAACGGCGTTCGAGCCGGCGTTCTGTTTTTAAAATTCCGAAGAGCGTCCGCAGCGCGCGTTGCGCATCGGTACTTCGCTCGGCCCAGCCTTCGATCGCGGACGGAATGTCCCAGCCGGCATCCTCATAGCTTGCGATCAGGTTGGCAAAGGCCGCCGGCTCCAGATCCTTCCCGCCGGTAAATAACCACGGGAGCGATTCGACGATGGTCAGCGGCCGCGGCTTCATCATCGGCCAAATGGCGAGGTCCTTTCGGTCGGCCTCCAACAACTGGTCGAGCAGCGCAAGGCCGAGCACGGTTCCGCGGCCGCGAATATTACCGTTGAATTCGTAGCGCCGCGTCAGCCGGTTATAACCGATCTGCATGGTGCTCATCAGGTTTTCGCCGGCGGCGTTCCGCAGCGGATAATCGGTCCGGCGAAATCGCTGTGCGATCGAACGCTGTTCGTGCGGCGCTAAGGACTTTTGTTGAAAATTCCAGCCCCAGTCGTCGTAGCGTTTCGATCTCTGAAGTTTGCCGCGAGGCATCGAGGAGTCGAGCCTCGACTCGCGATAACGGCCCAGCCGCTCGACCCAGAGCCGAAGGCCGTCCTCCATATTCTTTTTGAGGTCGTTCCGGGCGGCCCTGAGGAGGCTTTGCCAGTCCGACACTCCTTCCGAGGCGGCCAAAAAATCGTAAAAATCGGTTGGGAACCCGAAGTTAAAATCGAGTGCGACCAGTCCGTGCTTGAGGTCGAGAATCCGCTCGAGCAGTTCCTTTCGGGAACGAATGCGGTCGAGGTAGCGGACCACGGTCCAATCGCCTTCGACCATGGCTTCGGCCCAGAAGAGGTCGTCGATCGGCTCCCGAGCGGCCGACCAACTGATCGCGACGACGCGCGTAAAAATCGCCGGCTTCGGTCCCGCGGTCGCGCGCGCGTTCCGGCGCTGCGGGCGCTCATTTCGGTTTTTCCGGTCGTTCCGGTTTGTGCGATCGGTCCGGTCGCGCGGCGGCGTTTGGGAATGCTTTTCCTCCACGGCAGCGGGCGAGGAGTCCGCAGCGGTGTCGTCGTCGCTTCGTTCCGGGACCGTCGCTGCCGGAGCTTCGCCGGCAATCGGAACTATATTTTCGTTGTCTGGGAGCATCATACCGCAGAATCGATTTCTTGTGCCGAGACCGGCATGCGTTCGTTCAGCATTTCAACAATTTTTGGGGCCGCGTCGGTAATGGGTCCGGCGCCCATCGTCAGGATCACATCGCCCTCCTGGACGATACCGCGTAAAACATTCGGAAGGTCGGAAGGCATTCTTGTTTCATGGAGCTCTTTGATCCCGGCCGATCGCGCCGCCTCCGCGATCAGGCGCGATGTGACGCCCTCGATCGGCTCCTCGCGGGCCGGATAGATGTCGAGAAGGACGGTAACGTTCGCCATCGAAGCCAGGACTTCGCCGAACATTTCGGCAAAGTCCCGCGTGCGCGTGAATGTGTGCGGCTGAAAACAGGCGACGATCCGTTGCTCCGGATATAAGGCTCGGGCCGTGGCGAGCGTCGCCCGGACTTCGGTCGGATGGTGCGCATAATCGTCGATCACGACGGTGCGGCCGGCTTCCCCGATCGTTTGAAAGCGCCGTTCAGCGCCGCCAAAGCGCTTCAGCGCATGGATCGACCGCTCCAGCGGGATGGCAAAGGCATCGGCAACGGCGATCGCCGCAAGCGCATTTTTGATATTGTGCTCACCGGGAACCCTGAGTTCCAGTTCGCCAATGACTTCACTTCCCCGGAGCACGGTCGCGCGAGTTTTCGATCGGGCGATGGAAATATCGCGCGCGCGATATTTTGCTTCGGGCGAATGAATCCCATACGAGACGATACGCTTTTTCAGCCGTGGCGTAATTTCGCGCAGGACGGTCTCATCGAGACAAACGATGGCATATCCGTTGGAGGGTCCCTGATTCGCGAACTCCACGAACGCGTCCTTCAGGGATTCGATCGTTCCATAAATATCGAGGTGTTCGGCTTCGAGTGTCGTCATCACCGCAAGAAATGGAGAAAGCGCGAGGAAGCTGCGGTCGAATTCATCGGCTTCAACGATGGCGATTTTTCCGGAGCCCGCTCGAGAATTTTTATTTCCGAGTTCCGGAACGCTTGCCCCGACCAGTACCAGGGGATCGAGCCGCGCTTCGATAAAAATAGAAGCGATCATGCTGGTTACGGTCGTCTTTCCGTGCGTGCCGGCAACGGCAATGACGGTATGCTCCTTCAGAAGCTCCGCCATAAATTCGGCGCGGCGCACCTGGCGGATCCCCAGCGTTGCAGCGGCATTCCGTTCGATATTGTCGGACGCCGCTGCGGAAGAATAGACGACCACATCCGAACCTTCGACATGTTTTGCGTCATGCCCGATAAAGATCGATGCGCCCAGGGCCTCCAGCTCGGCAGTTTTTTTATTCGGTGCTAAGTCGCTTCCGGAAACGGAAACGCCGCGCAACAGAAGTATTTCTGCGAGGCCGCTCATGCCCGCACCGCCAATACCGATAAAATGAACGCGTTGCACTTTGTCAGGCCTGCGCGGGACGTGTGCTTCGCGCGGAAGCTAGTGGCCCGGCCCATTCCTCCAGGTCGGTTAATAATTTTCGGCTGCGTTCAAAATTCGAAAGCCGAATGCGAATGGGACGTTTCTGATTTCGCAAGCGAATGCGAACGGCCCGCACGCGGCGCACTTCGCGCCCTCGGGGACCGATCTGGACGAACGCGACATTGGTTCGCTCGATCGATCGGGTCCGCGCCCGGCTCGTGAAACGAAGGGCATCGCGCGTAATTTCAATTTGGCGGCGCATAAAAATGTTATAGGCGAGGGCCAGTGCACTGATCAGCGTGATCGCAGATAAGAGCAAGAGTAAGGGGTCCTGCCATAAGGTCGGAAAGATATGCCATTCGGCGATGGAACGAATGATCAGGTAGACGACAAGCGTTGCCGCATAGACCGCGATCGACTGATAGAGAAAGTCGAGCCGCACGCGATAAACATGTTTTTCGGTGTCCATCGAATTTTCTTAACGCTTCCGGCCGAGCAACCATTCAGCCACAATCGCCGCGGCATCGGGGTGGTCACACCGTTTCATCGCTTCCGACATTCGCTCGAGCTCGCGCGGTTGGCGTAAAACATCGAGAACGGTTTTCGCAAGTTTCGAGCGAACCTCATCGTCACGCAAAACGAGTGCCGCACCGGTCTCTTCGAAGGCCCGGGCATTGTGCTCCTGGTGGTTCGCCATGGCTCCGGACCATGGTACCAGCACGGCGGGCTTACCAAGCCGAGCAAGTTCTGCAAGCGAGGAAGCGCCAGCGCGACAGACGACTAAATCGGCGGCGCGATACGCTTGCTCCATCTCATAAATATACTCGCGAATGCAAACGTTCGCAAGGCCGGAAAACTCTTTTTGGAGCTCCGTCACATTAGCAGATTTTCCTGTTTGCCAGAGGACATTATATCCATGCGCGTTGAACTCCTGCACGGATGACCGCATGGCTTCATTGATCGGCCTCGCGCCGAGCGAGCCGCCAAAAACGAGGATCGATGTGCGCGAGGCCTCGAGGCCAAACGCGGTCCGGGCTTCTTCTTTCGAAAAGCGCGGCGCCCCGAGGCCTGCACGCACTGGAGTTCCACATACGGTCGCGGAACTCGACACTCGTGGTACAAAACGTGCGGCGGCTTCCCGATACGCGAGGAATAATTTATCCGCCAACCTCGCCAGAAACGTATTCGCGGTCCCGGGAACGGAATTGATCTCCAAAAGCGCGATCGGCACATGGAACGCCCAGGCGGCGAGTCCCACGGGTACACTTAAATACGCCCCGGCCCCCAACATGGCGATCGGCCGCTCCCTCGACATGAGCCCGAGGCAGTCGAACAACGCTTTGGTAAATCGGAAGGGGAACACGACCAGCGAGGCCATCGATTTGCGCGGCGCCTGGATATCGATCGGATGGAACGGAAATCCCGCTTTAGGAACTTCTTTCGATTCGATCCGATCTTTCGTTCCGACGAACACCATCCGGACATCGGGCCGTTGTTCGCGAATCAGCTCGGCCACGGCCAGCGCAGGATAGAGATGGCCCCCGGTCCCGCCGGCCGCGATGATGATGGTATTCTTAGGCAATGGCTTCCTGTTCTGGTGGTTTTACGATGCGCAAGAGGCGCTCCGCGATCGTCACCCGAGGTGCCCTCGGGAGCGTCACGGCGTATTTCGAGATATTGAGTAAAATTCCCATGGCCGCGGCGCTGAAGATCATGCTCGTGCCCCCATAGCTTACGAATGGCATCGGCAGTCCCGTGACCGGCAGGAGCCCAACATTCACGAACGCATTGATCGTAACGTACAGGGCAAGGGTCATCGTAATTCCGAAGGCCGTGTAGCGTCCGAATGCATCGGGAGCATGTTTTGCAATTTGAATGCCGCGAATGACGATGAATCCGAAGACGACCAGGAGCAGGATCGCGCCGATGAATCCATATTCTTCACCGATCACCGAATAAATGAAGTCCCCGTAGGACTCAGGAAGGAAAAACAGGCTTTGCCGCGACTGCCCGATGCCGACCCCGAACAGTCCGCCATTGCCGAAGGCAATGAGCGCCTGGTCCGTCTGATATGCGACCTGCGATGTATGCTGGGTGTGATGCCCAACGAACGCCAGCATGCGCTGAACGCGGTAACTTGCCGTCAGCGCGAAGAGCCCGCCTCCAAACAGGGCCAGGGCGCCACTCGTCAGCATATACTTCAGCGGCACCTGCGCAATATACATGATCGCAAATGCGATCACCATGAGCACGCTTGCCGTGGACATGTTCGGCTGCTTCGCGATCAGCGCCGCGGCGGCGATCGCCCAAAAGACAATGGGAAGGAATGCTTTCTTGAAGTTACCGATGATCTCCTGCTTTGCCGCGCAGAGCGCTGCCACATGCAGCACGAGTGCGAACTTTGCGAACTCCGCCGGTTGAAAGCTGAACGGCCCAAGCGCCAGCCAGCGCCGCGCGCCGAGTTCCCGCGTCCCGATAAAGAGCACGGCCACCAGCAGAAAGAGCGAGGAGATCATGATCCATTTCGTCTGCTTTTCGAATTTATGGTAGTCGATCTTCGTGAAGACGATCATCGCGACGAGCGACAGGAACACTTTCTTTGCGTGATTGAAGAGCATCGACTCGCTCGCGCCCATCTTCACCGCGCTGAACGAGGCGCTTGCCGAGTACACGAACGCCAGGCTTGCGAGCAAAAGACCGGTCACGGTCAAAAACAGGCTCAGGTCGGCGGTCCGTTTGGGTTTCATTCTTTTCTTTGATTTTTTTGGCCTCGCATTGATTGTAATAAATCATCAGGATAAAAAGTATCGCATCCCGTCTGGTTCATCGGATCGACGTTTAGCCACATCAGCAATTCGCTTATTCGTTCTCGAGTAAGCGAGACTCGGTATTCACTGTAGCACATGCTTTCCATGGAGCCATGGACATCCGGTGGTTCAATAGGTGGAATAATCGCCAACATTTCGGCATCTCTATATATTATCCAGGCGGCTTCGGCTCTCTTAAAGTATCGAATAAATTCAGTATCCACGCTATACTTACTCAATATTGCTTTATAGACGGTGTTCAGCATCGAATCAACCTTACGAGAATATTCACCTGCCAGTCCATTCAAAGCAGCCTGTGTCCCATAATCATAATTTGAATCATCTTCCGGGTCGTCCATCGGCAAGATGAAGTCGGGATTCTGAGTGATCGGCAAAAATTCGTGATCTGTACTATCGTGAGATACTATTGCCCGATTCTTTTGTGCAACAGCGAGAGAACTAACCGAACCGAGCAAAAGACCGGTCACGGTCAAAAACAGGCTCAGGTCGGCGGTTCGTTTTGGTTTCATTTCGGTTTAACATCGCCCTTACAGGGCCATAAAAAATCTATTCGTCATTTTACCCAGGGTTGCGCTTCGCTTCACCCTGGGCTGCGAGTACTTCGCCACTTCGTGGCTAATTTTTGATAAATTCCCATTGCCGCAATTCCTTAGTGCCGTAGGCACGGTGTACTCGCAGCCCAGGGCGCAGTCCGCGAATGCGGACGAAGCCCTGGGTTAGCAGTGCATTAAAATTCCAATGCCCTAAAAGGGCGATATTTTTTAACAGTTGTGTTTACCTTCCAGTATGATAAACTTTGTAAACCTTTCCGTTTTCAAACTCGACGGAAATTCCTTCGTGACGAGCTATACCATAATAATACTCATTCTCTACAGAATCTGTAGGGTCTCCTAACAAGCTACGTGTCTCACTTCGAGTTTTCCCCACAATGCTATCGACTTGAGCAGGACTTCCAGAAATATATTTTTGAGCAGTCACGCTATTTTCCGGCTCGGTCCCCAAAAACCACATTCCGAGCACACAAATAAGAATACTAAGTGGAACTGCGACCAATATGCGAATAGCCTTCCTTCGAATAAATTTACCCGTGATAAACGCAATAAGGAAGTAAACTCCGAAACAGATTGCAACGAAAATCAAAACGTACAAAAATACAAGTAACGGTTGCTTCATACTATTTCAGGCTGCACACCAATTCCTTAAACACCTTCCCCCGATGCTCGTAATTATCGAACATATCGAAGCTGGCGCAGGCGGGCGAAAGAAGTACCACATCTCCCGGCGCGGCGGCCTCTTTGGCTAAACGCACGGCTTCGTCCATGGACATTCCGGCGGAATAGATCGGCTTCATCTCCTTGAAAAACTTCTCGACTTTCTCCGCGCCTTTGCCGACGGTCACTATTGCTTTCACATGTTCCTTCACAAGCTCCGCGATCTGCGAATAATCGTTGCCCTTGTCTTTGCCGCCAAGAATGATCACGATCGGCTCCTTGAAACTTCCCAGCGCATAATAGACCGAATCGACGTTGGTCGCTTTCGAGTCGTTGTAATATTTCACGCCATTTAGCTCCCGCACGAATTCGATGCGATGCTCGACGCCTTTGAACGCCCGCAACGTTTCGCGGATCGCTTCGAATTCGACCCCCATGGCACGCGTCATCAGCGCGGCGGCCATGGCGTTCATGAGGTTGTGCGGTCCGGGGATCCCAATTTCATTCCGGTTTATCAAGGTCTCTTTTTCGCGACCGATGCGAAGGACGACATCGTCTCCCGAAAGAAAAGCTCCCTGCTTTGTCTCTTCGTTCAGGGAAAACCCAAGCGTGCGGATATTCACCGTGTCGGCGCAATTGCGGACGTTCTCGTCATCGTGATTATAGACGAAAATATCGTGGCCCTTCTGGTTCTCGACGATGCGGTACTTCGCCTGAATGTACGCCTCGTAATTTTTGTAGCGGTCCAAATGGTCGGGCGTGATATTGAGCAGTGCCGATACCTTCGGACGAAATTCATCGATCGCATCGAGCTGAAAGCTCGAGACTTCGAGCACGACAACCGTCTTTGAATTTTCGGAACGATGCGCCGAATTTGCCTCATCGACAATTTGAGAAAATGCCAGCCCGATATTGCCGGCAACGAAGGTGTCCCATCCTGCTTTCTTAAATATCTCTCCGACGAGGGTTGTCGTCGTCGTTTTTCCATTCGTCCCGGTGATTGCAACGACGGGCGCTTCGCACTCGTCGAAGGCGACCTCGATCTCACTTAAAATTTTAATTCCTTTCTCGCGGGCAAGCTTTAGGATCGGGGCATCGAGCGGAACGCCGGGGCTTATGACGACGTAATCGCCCTCCAAAACGCGGTGCGTGTTATCGCCGAATTCATATTCGACACCGATCTCTTCTAATTCCTTTGCCGCGCCTTCGAACTTGGATTGCTTTCCTTTTTCGGAGATGAAGACTTTAGCCCTTCGCGTCTTTAGCAAACGCGCAACCGCAAGGCCGGACTTTCCGGCACCTAAGATAGAAAAGCGTTTACCCCTGACTTGCATAGCGTTCGGTCGGGCGCATGGCGATGCGCTCCTGCGGTCCTTAGCGGACTTTAAAGGTGGTCAGCGCGAGGATCGCGAGGATGATCGCGGCAATATATGCGCGTGTTACGATCTTCGACTCGGCCCAGCCACAGAGTTCGAAATGGTGGTGCAACGGCGCCATCCGGAAAATACGCCGGCCTTCCCCATACATCTTTCGAGAAAATTTAAAATAACCGGTCTGTAAGATCACCGAGATCGACTCCAGGAAAAAGATCCCGCCCACGATCGGGAGCACGAATTCTTTTTTGCACAGGACCATCATCGTTCCCATCGCGCCGCCGAGCGCGAGCGAGCCGGTATCGCCCATAAACACTTCCGCAGGATGGGCATTGTACCATAAAAATCCAAGCGCTCCGCCGACCAGGGCCGAGCAAAACACGGTGAGTTCACCCGCTCCTTTTAAATACGGAATATTCAGATAATCGCTGAGCTGCAGGTTCCCGGAGAAATAAGCGATCGCCCCGATCGGTATGAAGGCGATTGCGACCGTTCCAGCGCTCAGGCCATCTAACCCGTCTGTAAGATTTACGGCATTGGAAGTTGCCGTGATCACGAAAATGACGAACAGAACATAGAGCACCGGACCGAACTCGAACACCAGGTCTTTAAAAAACGGGACCGTTGTTGCCGTCCGAATATCGACCCCCGCATAACGGAAGAGCGTCGGCGAAAAATAGATCGTCAGCGCAATGACTAATCCGACCAATATTTGTCCCAGAATTTTATAGCGCCCAATGAGCCCTTTTCTTTTTTTCTTAACGACTTTCAGGTAATCGTCCAGAAATCCGACCCCTCCCAACAAGAGGGTCGCAAGCAAGATAAGGACAATGAATAAATTCCCGAGGTCGGCCCAGAGGAGGGTCGGAATAAGGACCGCAATGAGAATAATGACGCCCCCCATCGTCGGCGTTCCGGCTTTTGCCAGGTGCTGCTTCGGAGCTTCCACTTTCCCCTGCTCGCCGATCTGAAGCTCGCGCAAGCGTTGAATAACTCGCGGACCGCTCCATAAGCTAAGAGCGAGCGCCGAAATAGCGGCCAGCGCACTGCGAACCGTCAGGTAGCGAAATAAATCGCCTCCCGGTGGGCTGAACGCGCGATTGATCCAGTTGAATAGATAATAAAACACGTCGAAAATTAAGAGCAGGCGTTAACTTTTTTCTACTCCACGATTATCCCTTTTGCAGGAGATCGATCACTTCTTCCATCTTCATGCCGCGCGATCCTTTGATCAGGACCGCATCGCCCGGACGGAGCACTTCTCGAAGTGAAGTTACAAGATCGCTCTTTTTAGAGAAATACGATGGCTTCGCGGCACCGTTCGATTTTCCGGATGCCAGGCTATAGGCTTTCGAGGCAAGTTTCATATCCTTGCCGGTAAAAAACACTCTCGCAAGTCGGAATTTCGCCGCTATGAGTCCGATGGCCCGATGTTCTCGAGAGGAGGTCGTTCCCAATTCCAGCATATCTCCCAACACAGCAAATTTTCTGCCCTCCGCAGGAAATTCTTTCAATGTCCGGAGTGCCGATTCCATCGAATCGGGGTTCGCATTGTACGCATCGTTCAGCACCGTGAAGCCATCGATGTGAACAATTTCAAGCCGTTTGGAGTGTGGCCGAAAAATTTCGAGCTGCGATTTGATCTCCGCGCGCCGCATTTTAAAGTGCAGACCCACGGCGACGGCCGACGCGATAAGATTCGGTGTGTAATCGGCAATAAGGTGCGTTCGAATTCGAAACGACTTGTCTTCACACGCAACCCGAAGCTCCATACGTCCATCTTTGGAGTATCCAACTTTGTAGGCATGAACAAACCGGTTGCGATCGGCACGTCCCTGGCCATAGGTCACAGCACGGTCCCCGAATTTATTTGCCGCCGGTTCCAGAAACGGATCGTCGGTATTGACAAATGCAAACCCATGGTGCTCGAGCGCGTAGTCGAACGCCGCTTTTTCTTCTTTCGCGACGCCTTTCAGGTCCTTGAAAAATTCAAGGTGCTCACGCCCAATGTTTGTGATCAGCACGTGAGTCGGTTCTGCAATTTCGCAAAGCCATGCGATCTCCCCGGGATGGTTGGTCCCGATCTCGAGCACCGCGACCTCGTGTCCGTCCCGAAGTTGGAATAACATGTGGGGCACGCCAACCTGATTGTTGAAATTTGCTTCTGTCTTCAAAACTCCCATCGTGCCCGACAACACATGCGCAATAAGTTCTTTCGTTGTCGTTTTTCCATTCGATCCTGCAATTGCGATCACAGGAATATTGAACTTCTTTCGATACACTCTTGCCAACTCGCCAAGAGTGTGAATAGGACTTTTGACAACAAAGATCGGCAATGGATGAGCTTTCGATTTTTGCATTGCAAACCACCGTTCGCTCACGACCGCCGCAGCGGCCCCTTCCTTCGCGACCTGGGACAGATATTGATGCCCATCGAAATTCGGACCACTGAGCGCCACGAAAAGGTCATCGCGTTTTAGCGTCCGCGAATCGGTCGAGATATCGCGAAAGGTTCGCAGACGCCCAAGCTGCTCGACGCCGATTTCATGGCTGTGAGCCAAAGTCATGAGGTCCTGAACGGTAATATTCAAGTCAAGTCAAAAAAATTCGTTATCGAAAGCTCTTCCGCGGGTCCGCACAAGAAGGAGCAGAACGAGCATGTAACAGTGCCCACGCCCGGGAGCAATCCCTGAAGAACCTTTATTTTAGTGGCTATTATTAAAACGGAGCACTTCCTCGCGATCGTCGAAATGGCGCCGTTCGGAGCCAAAAATCTGGTAATTTTCATGCCCCTTCCCGGCAATAAGTATCATATCGCCGTCATTCGCTCTGGAAAGCGCAAGTTCGATCGCGTTTTTGCGATCAGGCTCAAGCCCGACCTTACTCCGCATATTCTTTGGAATCCCTGCCAGAATATCCTCTATTATAGTACTCGGGTCTTCAGACCGGGGATTATCGCTGGTAATGATGACAAAATCGGATAAATTTACCGCTATTTCGCCCATTTGCGGTCGTTTGCCGTGATCTCGATCCCCTCCGCAGCCGAAAACGGTAAGAAGCCTTTTATGAGGGAGACTCTTCAGCGTTTCGAGGATATTCCGAAGCGCATCGGGCGTGTGGGCATAATCGATGACCGCAATCGCACCGTTCTTCAACGGGATGCGGTCCAGCCGGCCGCGAGGAGCAGAGATGTTTCTGACTTTATTCGAAAGCACGTCAAGCGAATAGCCTTCGACTCCAAAATAGAGTGCGCTAATGGCCGCTAAAACATTTTGAACGTTGAATGTCCCTAACAGCGGCGAACGAAAATGGGAACGTTCTTCGGAGTATCGTTTCCCGATCTCGAATTCTGCTCCGGCGGGCGTTAAATGGATTCCCGATGCCACAAGGTCGGCGTTCGGCAGGCCTTCATTTTTAATTCCATACGAATGGACATTCGCGAGGGTATTGGCGACCATCGCAAAACCAAAGGGATCGTCCGCGTTGGTGACGGCGATCGCCGTGTCTTTCAGTCCATTAAATAATTTTTGTTTGGCTGCAAAGTAGGCTTCCATCGTACGATGAAAGTCGAGATGGTCCTGCGTGAGGTTCGTAAACACCGCAATATCGAAATCGAGTGCGGCAACGCGTTCCAGGGCAAGCGCGTGAGAACTTACTTCCATGACGCACGTCGTTACGCCCTCCGAGACCATCCTGCTCAAGAGTTCCGAAAGTTCTCGCGATTCGGGAGTCGTGTGGGAAGCGGGGAGTGCTTCCGCCCCGATTCGGTTCGCAATCGTTCCAATGAGGCCGACCTT
Organism: Bacteroidota bacterium; assembly: GCA_021324685.1. Classification (GTDB taxonomy): domain Bacteria; phylum Bacteroidota; class Ignavibacteria; order Palsa-1295; family Palsa-1295; genus PALSA-1295. Next base: position 95,246 of record JAJPIQ010000008.1, on the reverse strand, counting down.
CTCGCCGCTCGAGCGTAGTAACTCCTGCAACAGCGTGGTCACCGTCGTTTTCCCATTCGTCCCGGTCACCCCGATCATCCTCAGCTTCGAGCTCGGATTTCCGAAGGCGGCTTCGGAAGCGACGGCAAGTGCCGTCCGCGAATTTTTTACTACGAGCCTTGCCACATTCGCGCGCTCGGCATCTTCGCGGGTAAACGCTTCGCTCTCTTCGAGTACGATCGTTCGCGCGCCATTCGCTATCGCCTGTGGGATATAGCCATGACCGTCTGACTGGAATCCTTTAATCGCGAAGAATGCATCGCCGGACCTTATTTTCCGCGAATCGTATTGTGGCCTCGAGAGATCGGCCTCCCCGAACACGTCGAGAAGGCCGATCTCGTCTGGCCAGTCCTGCCCCGCTCCCCGGAGAGCGGGTATTTGCTCACTAAACTTCATTTTTCAACGAACGCCGCTTTAACTTTGAAGTGATTACAATGAACATGAGAAATATCAATGATGACCATGAAGGAACACCTTCGGTCCGTCATTCATCATTCATAATTCATTTTCGGTCATTGTTCTTCCCCAAACAGCGTTAGCGTCGGGCTTCCATAGGCCGTGCTCAGTGTCGCGCCGGCCGTAGGGAATTGTTTTTCAACCGCTCCGGAGCCGCTCGTCCGGACACGAAATCCGTCCGCCGCTGCCAGTTTAATAGCGCGTGTCATTGGCATCCCCATGAGATCGGGTGTGACCGTTGCATTCGCGGAACCATTATTCTGACCGGGCTCGGAGGATGCGTCTGTGACAAGCGCAAACCGAACGGTATCCCCTCCACACTTTTGTACATCGGCAATGATCTCGCGGTCGTCTTTCGATTTCGACGCGAGCACGATGAAACCCTGACTTGCGAGCACCGAGCGCCCCTGCTCGGCCGTGAGCCCCCGGACATCCCACATGGGCCGCGTATCCGGATCGCGCGGCGTGACCGGAATACCATCGATATCGACCACCCCTTCGGTGACCAGTGGCTGTGTGGGCTTCGGCTGCGTTCGCGCTTCCGGCGGCAGCGTACCCGTCATTTCCATGATGTCCATCGCGATCTCGCGAAAGATCGGTCCGCTCACGACACCGCCATAATAGCCGTTCCTCGGCGAGCGAAGGATCACACTGATGAGGTATTCGGGTTTCTCGGCCGGAAAAAATCCGGTAAAGCTCGAGGTATAATGTTCTTTCGACCAATGGCCGCCCACCAACTGCTGCGCGGTCCCCGTCTTTCCCGCAATGCGTACGCCGGGAATTTTTACAAGCGTTCCCGTTCCGGAATCGACGACGCCTTCCATCATGTGTATGAGCGTGCGGCAGGTCTGCTCGCTCACGACCCTCCGAATTTCCTGCGGCGTCGTGACTTCCGTTCCGTTTGGCCCTTCGCGTTTTGCCACGATGTAGGGCTTCATCATAAGGCCCATATTCGCAACGGTCGCATACGCCGTTGCCATTTGGATCGGGGTCGCCGTGAGTTCATATCCGAACGCCATGTAGCGTTTGGAATTCTCCTGCCACTGCGCCGGCGTGTGCAGCACCCCTTTGACTTCGCCGGGAAGATCGATCCCGGTAAAGTTTCCGATCCCGAAATCACGCAGATATTTATAGAAGCGCCGCCGATCGAGTTTGTCGGAAACTTTTGCAAACGAAATATTACTCGACTTTTCGAGTGCCTGCTGAAAGGTCAGAATGCCATAGGGATGCGTGTCCGTGATCCGCACGCCGGGCTCGGGGTTCCAGTGCCCATGCTCGGCATCGATCTTGTCATCCGGTTTCCAGGCCCCATCTTCCAACGCCGCGGCCGCGACGAGGACTTTGATCGTCGACCCGGGCTCATACGCGTCCGTAATCGCCCGATTGCGCAACATATCGTTCGTAGCCGCGCTGAAATGGTTGGGATCGAAATCTGGAACGTTCGCCAGCGCGAGGATCTCTCCGGTGGAGGGCCGCATGACGATCGCGATACCGGCTTCCGCTTCGGCTTTTTCGACGCCGTCCTTCAGGGCCGATTCGGTCGCGGCCTGAATGGCTTCATCGATCGTGAGCGTAATGTTTTCGCCGTTGACGGCCGCGACTTTATCGTAGTCCACATCGGGTCGAAGTCCCCCGCGCCCGTCGCGCTGCATGATCTGGAATCCTTCGCGGCCGGCCAGATCGCGGTTTGCAAACAGTTCGATCCCGGCAAGGCCGCGACCGTCTTTGCTCGCAAACCCGAGGACATGGGCCGCACGATCGCTGAAGGCATAATTTCGCCTTGAATCGAGTTCCCTCATCAGGCCGCGATCCTTGATGGAGTCGAGTCGCGCCGCGACCTCCATCGGCACTTCTTTTTCGATCACGATATAGCGCCGCGACGTATCGTGAAATAAGTCGTTGTAATATTTTGCCGGCTTTCCGAAGGTCTCGGAGAAGATCGCGGCCAGCCGGTCGGGATGCTGGATCGCTTTCGGATCGACCGCATATTTGACGACAAAAGCGTTGGCGGCCAGGATGATCCCATTCCGATCGCGGATGAGTCCGCGCTCGGGTTCGATCGGCATCTCCATTTTATACTGCTCGGCAGCCTCGGCAGAAAAAGCGGCGTGATCTAAGACCTGAAGTTTGAAGAGTTTTGCGCCGACGAGTATAAAGCATAAGAGGAACAGCGCAAGAGCGGTATACAAACGACCGTTCTTCTTTAACGGATCGACTGGCGGCGGTGGAGCGAAAAAGCGCTCCACCATTTTTTCGTGCCAGGAAGTTTTTTCCTCGGAGTCTTCTGGTTCGTCCTGCGTAGCAACAGACGGTGTTCTTTGCGGAACCTGTGGCGATGGGCGTCCGGCCGGACGAGCCGACACTGCCGGACGAATAGGGACCGCCGGACGACCGGAAGCTACAGAACCACCGGAAGTCACAGGACGACCGGGAGCCGCACCGACGCGATCTTCACGCCGGATTGCGACACCTTCGAACGGCAATTCGTCCTGGTCCCGATATGTCACAATATGTTTATTTTACCGTGATGATGTCCTGGCTTTGCGCTTCGACCATTCCCAAATTCGTTTGAGCGAGCGCTCGAATTCGTTCCGGAGCCGAAAGTTGCATTTCTTCCGCGCGCAGGCGAATGAGGCGCTGCTCCGTTTGCGCGATTTGCGTATCCAGCTTTGTTTCCTGCGCCGTCAAAAGATTGACCTGCAGCGTGTTCCAAATGATGAGCACGGCCGAGAGGACGACGATGCCAAAGAAGGCGATCACATAGAGCGTCGGCATCCGCCGAACGGCTTTTTCGAGTTCCGTCGGCGGCGAAGGCCTCGGCGGTGCCACCGGTTCGGCGGGAACCGTTTCACTCCAGCGGTCGGGCGTTCGTCGCATACCCAGGAGTTCCCGTTCCGGCATGGCGGACGTCGGGGCTTTTGGCGCAAAGGCGATTGTTGTCATCGTCTTATCGTTTGGCTAATCGTTCTGCGGCACGCAGCTTTGCGCTGCGCGCGCGTGGGTTTTGCTCTAATTCTGCTGCACTCGGCACGACCGGCTTTTTGGTCAGGATGCGTAAGCCTGCCCGCGACCGATCGATCCGTTCTCGGAGCGCTCCGATCGAGCCGGGTGTAAATTCCGGCTCGCTTTCACGCTTAAAAAAATCTTTTACGATGCGGTCCTCGAGCGAGTGATAGGAAACGACGACCAAACGTCCACCTTCCTTCAGCATCGAACGCGAGGCATCGAGGGCGGTTTTTAAATTCTCCAGTTCATGGTTGACCTCGATGCGCAGCGCCTGAAAAATGCGAGAAAGCGTTTCATTCTTTTTATCTTCCCGCATGCCGCGCGTCACGGCCTCCGCCAGTTCCATTGTTGTCCCGATCGGCTGCGCTTCGCGTGCTCGCGCAATGTGTCGAGCAATCTGCTTCGAATATGGTTCCTCGCCATAGTCCCGGAACACTCGTGCAAGTTTCGATTCGTCATACGCCGCGACGACCTCTCGCGCTGAAACCGGCAGCCGCGGATCGAGCCGCATATCGAGCGGCGCATCGATGCGATAGCTAAGGCCGACACTCGTCGTATCGAGCTGATGGCTGCTTACCCCGAGGTCGAACACGACGCCATCGATCGCTCCGTGCTCGATCCCACGTGCCAGGAGCGATGTTTCCATCCGTGAAAAATTCTCTTTCACGAGTGTAAATCGATCCCCGAAGATTGCGAGCCGGCGATGACTAAATTCCCATGCCGCCGGATCGGTATCGAATCCGAACACGCGCGCTCCCTGCTCCAACAACGCCTCGGCATACCCGCCGCCGCCTACGGTCGCATCGATATAGGTCCCGCCGGCGTGTACCTCAAGATAGTCCAGCGCTTCCCGAAGCAGCACCGGAACATGATATACAGCATTCGTTTTCAATTAACGATCGCGTCCAAACGCCGATTACGAATCCGTTCCCTGCGTTTTTCCCATGACGTGTTCGACCACTTTCTCGTAGGTCTCTTTTCTGGATTCCAGGTATTTTTTAAAATGCTCGGGTTTCCAGAGTTCGATATGATCGAGCACACCGATAAAAAAAACTTCTTTGGAAATTTCGGCGAAATCGAGAAGCGATTTTGGAATGAGGAGTCGAAATTGTGAATCCAGTTGTACTTCTTCGCTCCATTGCATGAGCGTCCGAGCAAAAAATCGGTCCTTCTCGTTGGCCGGAGAGAGCAGCCGAATGGAATCTTCCAGGCGCTGCCACTCGTCGAGGGGGTAGGCATAGAGGCATTTTTCCAAACCGCGCGTGACGATAAAGGTCAAATGCGCCTCAGGTTCGATATTTTTTCGCATCTTGGACGGGATGCTTACCCGCCCTTTTGCATCGACGACGTAAGTATCGCTGCCTTTAAAAGATGACATCTATGAGCACCTTTGGTTTCATGTCTCCCACATTTACCCACTTTGTTGCAAATATAACTACAAATTCGCAAAAGTCGCTCACTTTCTAAGAAAAAAAATGCATAAAAGTGAAAAAAAAGCGCATTCTTTCAGCAAAGTATTCGCCCGGCGAACCATCCATTAACTAACGAGCGTTAGTTTTTTAGTGAGGACGATTGCTCGAAAAGACCAAATCCGCGAAAAAGCACAACTGCTTTTTCGGGAACGGGGCTACACCGCTACCTCCATGCGGGACCTCGCGGAAACCCTTGGGATCGAGGCCGCAAGCCTTTATAATCACGTCGGTTCGAAAGAGGAGATCCTTCAGGAAATTTGTTTTCGAATGGCGGACGAATTTTTTACCAGCATCGAGTCCGCTATTCAGGCCGTTGAGGGCCCCTCGGAACGATTACACGCCGCGATCGGGGCGCACCTGCGGGTGATCGCCGCGAATTCCGATGCCTCGGGAGTGTTCCTGCATGAATGGCGGCACATGCGGGAGCCCTTCCTTAAAGATTTTCGGCACATGCGCCGCCGGTACGAGGGAATCTTTCGTGAGCTGATCGAAGAAGGAATTTCAGCCGGCGTATTCAAGAACGTCGACCCGAACATTGCGGCGCGGACGTTGCTTTCGGCCACGAACTGGACGTACGAATCATATCGGCCCAACACCAAATTTTCATCCGACCAGGTTGCGGAGCTCATTACCACGATCCTGATTGAAGGAATCACCATTTAATACCTATGTACGGAAACGCCTCGATCGAAGAAGATCCAAAAATCAATGGAAAAGCTTCCAAACCGGAAGTACAGGAAGATCCCGTTAAACTCGCGGAATTCGAAGCTCGCATTGCGCGCGGCGAAAAGATCGAGCCGGATGACTGGATGCCCGCCGAATACCGCCGCCAGGTGCTGCGCATGATCGAGCAGCATGCTCACTCCGAAATCATCGGCGCGCTGCCGGAGGGAACCTGGATCACTCGCGCACCAACGCTGAAACGGAAACTTGCACTCATCGCGAAAGTGCAGGACGAGGTTGGCCACGGGCACTTGCTCTATAGCGCCGCCGAAACGCTCGGCAAATCGCGTGAGGCGATGATCAACGATCTCATCAGCGGCAAATCGAAGTACAGCAATATTTTCAACTATCCCGCGAAAACCTGGGCCGATATTGCGGTCATCGGGTTTCTGGTCGATGCCGGCGCGATCGTCAATCAGCTCGCCAATGCGAAGGGCAGCTACGGCCCGTACTGCCGCGCGCTCGAGAGAATTTGCTATGAGGAATCATTCCATTTGAAGCAGGGCTACGATGCGTTCGTCGCGCTCGCAGTGGGAACCCCGATGCAGCGCGCGATGGTACAGGACGCGCTCAACCGGTGGTGGTTCCCGCCGATGATGCACTTTTTCGGTCCGCCGGACACGATCTCGGTCCACACCGAAAAACTCATGCGCTGGAAAGTGAAGATGATGTCGAACGAAGAGATGCGGCAGGACTTCCTCGAACAATATGTTCCGAAGATCTGGGAACTGGGGCTTACACTTCCCGATCCTGCGCTCAAGAAAAACGCTGAAGGCAAATGGGAATATACCCAGCCCGACTGGGATGAATTCTTCCGCGTCATCAATGGCGATGGCCCCTGCAACAAGGAGCGCCTCGCCGTCCGCCGCTACGCCGAGGAGAATGGGCGCTGGGTGCGCGAAGCAATGATGAAACCGGGCGTGAAAACGATGGTGCCGTATGCGTAATTATCCGAATCAATGAACGCGCGATTGCTTATGGGGATGGTATTGTTACTGACGTTCGCTAATTATGCGAACGCTCAGTACAATATTCGTACGGATCCAGGTGTGAACTTGGAATCGCCGACTCCGCTTACACTCGCTTGGATCAGAGCGCATCATCTCAAAATGGCTGGAGTAGTAGTGTCTAATCGTCCAGATACCATTTGGGAATACGGCTTCTCAGTCTCAGGAGATACCCTTGTCCGTATTACGAATATTGGACATCCGAATCAAGAAATGATAGAGAAGTACGATGGCCGTGATACGCTTTGTTATCTCGAAACGCACTCATCCGGTCTGACAAGGATTAAAACCTTCGACTCAATTGGGAGGCAGTTAAGCGAACAAGTCTTGCTGGCAGACTCAGCGCGGAGATGGAGTGACGAGAAGCCAAATCTTGAAACATGGTCATATGCACAGATCGGCAAGGTGCTTACCATCCAACACGGCTATTGGCTTGAGACTAAGTATTTCGGTTTGGGAGGACGAGTAGATAGCGCTTTCGAGAGAATGGTCCTTACACCCAAGAAACGGAAAGGAAAGCTCAAGCAAAGCAACGTAGATACAATTCTTGTTACAGCAACGCACAATTTCTACGACGTATCGAATCGGCTCCAGCTTTCTTACGAGATATTCAGCGGAGCGACATCGATCGATAGTTTTTTCTACTATCCTTCCGGTATTTTGCAACGGGTTGTCACGTATGGATTTTGGAATAATCCAGATAAGGACGAAGACAACAATCTTCATTTCTGTGGGGAAAAACTGTTCGATGAGCACGCCAATCGTATTCGCTCTATCACGACCGAGACACGCTACGATCTATGGGGGGCTGAGCCTGATACCACTAGTGATTCATATGAATATGACTCATTTGGGCGTGTCACAGTGAGCACGGGCGACGGGGGACGAAATGAATACATTTGGGGAGATGATGATCGTCTTCTGGCCATAAGAGATCATAACGGAAATTCAACATGTGTATACAAATTTTGAATAGCGACCATGTTACAAAGTCTCGACCCCCGCATTCGCCGCGCCGATCTGGAGCATGCTCCGGCCTCGGGCGGGCTTATGCAGACTAGGCATTGGAAAGGATATGCTTTCGGATTCTTCTCGTTTTGTTTTATGCTGTTAACGGGAACGGAACTATACGCTCAATTTGTCCCCGACTGGCCGGAACACACCTCACCGGGAATTAACTTGCATCAACTTGCTTGGTGTGACGATACATCAGCGCTCCAATGGATTCGTAGTCATCATCTGAAATCGTTCTCATGTATTAGCTATAGCTTTAATTATCCGCATCGTATCGATTCAACCAATCCAAACGATACGATTCCAGTATTCGACTCGTCCAAATATTCTCCCGTCGCCGATACGGAAACGTGGACGTTCTCTTATTCGGGTGATACGCTTATTGCGACAAACTTTAATCGAGAACTAAATGCAACGACAGAAATAAAATTCGACAAACGGAATATCAAAAGGGAATACGGTAACTTTCAGAAAGATCCCGGTTCGTCCGATATCTTCCATTATGATTCTTTGGGTCGGGAATTATCATACGTTCAATACCGGGACAATTCAGTGGAGACTGCGACAGTCGCTCAAATCACGGATAACTCCAATTGGAGTTCCGTCGATTATCAGGGTACGAAATCGGTAATGTATTGGGGACCTTCAGAAAGGATCGACAGCGAAATTGATTGGCAGCATAAAACCGGCAACAACGTAAACAATCTTCGACTTTCGGAACGCATTATTAATTACTTTAACAACAGGAATGAAATTATTGCGTCACAAAGATTGCAATACAATGACCAAGAACCTCTATATATAGATAGCACTATTCTCGATAGAAATGGTAATATCATTCGAACCTCACATTATCAACTATTAAAGGATGTGACAGCACCGTGCCTTCGTAGCGAAGATCGATTTGATAGCCATGGTAATGTCATCCTTTCGCTCAATAAGGTAATTATACGAGAACGTTGTATAAACTGCCCGCCTCTGCCTTGCTCGAACCCATTGGACACGGAGATAATACAATATGTGTATGACGAAGAAGGCAGACCTGTCGAGCGTACACGTAAATTTATTTCCCTTCCAGGTTTAACGAATGCTGTTTCATACGAATGGAGAGAAGATAACCTCCCATTATCGTGCAGTTATCTAGGGAGCAATGACTCAATTATATTAGCAGAAAAATACGTTTACAAATTTTAATTATGACCACCAGTCTCGACCCCCGCATCCGCCGCGCCGATCTGGAGCATGCTCCGGCCTCGGGCGGCCTCATGCAAAACGAACATTGGGAACCGTTCGCGGTCTTCCATCAGGACAAGCGCGGCGCGGCGCACGAATTCGTCGGAATCGTTCACGCGCCGGACCCGGAACTTGCGCTCGCGTTCGCGAAAGAGCAGTTCGGCCGCCGCAAGAAGACGGTGAACCTGTGGGTCGTGCGCTCGACCGATATTTTCACCTTCCAGCACGAGGATGACGATATGTTCTCGACCATTCCCGATAAGAACTATCGCGAAGCCTCGGGCTATCCCGTTCGCAAACGCATCAATAAATATCTCGACGATCTGAAGACGCTTGCCAAGAGCAAGTATCTCGATCACATGGAGGAGGAGTCGGGATAAACATTTTGAATGTCATTCCCGCGAATGTGGGAATCTATTCTTTGCGGCCAACCGCGAAGTTCAAATCGCAGGAAAGCGCTGGATTCCCGCATCCGCGGGAATGACAAGAAGTCTGATGATGATGAATCATAACTACTATGTGTACATTATGGCGAGTCAGCGTAACGGAACGCTCTATATCGGCGTGACCAAGGATCTGGAGCGACGTGTGGCTCAACACAAAGAAGGCACTTTCGAGGGTTTCACAAAGCAATACGACGTTAATCGATTAGTCTACTTCGAATTTTTTTCAGATATTAACGCGGCAATAACTCGGGAAAAGCAATTAAAAAAGTGGAATCGTCAGTGGAAAATAAATTTGATCGAGAAGAAAAATCCAGAATGGGTCGATCTTTCAACAAATAATTATCAATTTCCGTATTTCGAAACAAATCCTGTCATGCCCGCGAATGCGGGCATCCATAAGCCGAGTGAAAATGGACCTTCATACTAAATGAAAGCTATGGATTCCCGCATTCGCGGGAATGACATCAAAAGCATTGCAGGAATGACATTTTTAGGAACTTATGAACGAAGCAATAAAAGACCTACTCTATCGCATGGCCGATGACGAACTCATCATCGGCCACCGCAACAGCGAATGGACCGGCCTCGGACCGATCCTCGAAGAGGATATCGCTTTCAGTTCCATCGCGCAGGACCAGATCGGCCATGCCGTTGCGAACTACACGCTGCTGAACGAGCACTTCGGCGAGCCGGTACCGGATGTCATCGCCTTTTCGCGCAATGAGAAGGAGTTTCGGTGCTCGCAGTTCGTCGAACTCCCCATTGGCGACTACGCCTTCAGCCTGATGCGGCATTTTCTCTTCGATCATGCCGAATCGCTCCGGTATGCGAGGCTTTCGGATTCTTCTTTTGCTCCGCTTGCGGCGTTAGCGAAGAAGATCAAAGGCGAACTGAAATATCATACGCTCCACGCCGATCTTTGGGTGAAAAAGTTAGGCATGGGAACTGAAGAAAGCCATGCACGAATGCAGACGGCGCTGAACGAAGCGTTTCCGTACGCCCTCGGAATATTCGAGCCATCGAAATATGAAGAGGAGCTTGTGGCCGAAAAAATCGCGATCGGCGAAACCGCGCTCCAGACCGAATGGCTTGATGTTATTTCGCCACTATTGCAGCGGGCCAATCTTACCCTACCGAAACTTCCGATCAAGGAGCGAGTGTATGGCGGGCGTCAGGGTTATCACACGGAGTACCTCCAGCCGCTCCTCGATGAAATGACGGAAGTCTATAGATTGGATCCGGCGGCAACATGGTAAATCTTTCTACACCGTCAGCAGCATCGAACGACCGAGCCGTGTTCGATGCTCCTCGCAATGACAGCAATCATAAAGCGTTCTCCGTCCTTGAAACAGTCATGGACCCCGAGATTCCCACATTGTCTGTCATGGATTTGGGAATGATTACTAACGTCGCAGTCAGCGACAATACGGTGAGCGTCCGGTTTCTTCCGACATTCGTAGCCTGCCCGGCCACCAGCTATATTAGGAATAATATCGAAGAAGCGCTTCACCACGCGGGATTTAAAAGCGTCCAGGTCGATCTCGAAACAGAAATGAATTGGACGAGCGCCCGCATTTCGGAATTGGGAAGAAAAAAGCTCGAAGCCTTTGGGCTGGGCGCGCCGGTCGCGATCGACGGCGTTCTCGACTTCGCACAGATCGAACATGTAGCGTGTCCGCACTGCGGGAGCACAAATACCGAGCTCCGTTCCATGTTCGGTTCCACACTCTGCCGCTCGATCCACTACTGTAACGACTGCAAACAGGGCTTCGAACGGTTTAAGCCGCTGTAATGATTCAGAGGGTTGTGGAACTTCGTAGCTCGATCGTCTTCGCAGTTTTTGTCGCTCTCTTCGCTGGCTGTAAGCAGGAGAACGTACATCATCCCGACAGGATCGTTCGCCAGTGGCAGGACCATCACTTAAATCCGATTCCGCCGGGAGAGTACGATGCTATATTCGAATGCTACGACGACGGGGCTTCCACGAACGATTCGCTGCATTACTACAACGCTGAAGTCCTGTTCCCTATAGGGGCTCTTCAACGACCGGGCGGTGCGGAAATGCCGTGCGTACGTCTCGATGGGAACCCGGTCGGTTATGGGCAATCGAAGAGAATTCTTTCAAATCGTGGGAAACTCATAGTATGGGAATTTAGTGGGAGCGAGGATCATCCTTCTATCACTCATACTATTGTTCGAGACTCCTCGCTTCAATTTCTTGCTCCTGATGACGGCGATTCTATTAGCTTGTCGGAAGGCTTTGAGATACGGTATCGTGCCCCTAAAACGACTGACTCCGTATTAATACACATTGCCTGCTTTGGAAGCGGAATCTTAAAACACGACACGGCAAAAATTCTGGAAACGGGGCAATCGTATTACCGCGTAGTGCCAAATACGGGAATATACATTGTCCCGCCATTGGCGATGAGTCAAAATTTCAAATCGTTCGACGCAGACCGACTTTTAGTTAATATTTCCGCAGGAAAAGGCGATACGGTCCATGTTGGGAACTGTATCTATGGCTTCATCACCGAGTCCCACGTGAGCCATACGTTTAAGTTGAAACGCTGACATTGTTCCCATTCGTGCGCTCGATTTCAAAGCAAGACTCGAACAGTTGTTCGATGGGTGCAAACCGATTTACGGCATTGTAGCAGCGATTATGTTTGACTTCGGTCCACTCGATGCATACCTTATCTCATTATTGTGTGATGGATCAACAAAAGTGGTATGATAGCCGGCTGAAAAGAGCTCTTCTACAAATACGTTTGCAGCCGCTGTAATTAGAAGCACCAGCCGAGACTGATCCCGCCGTACATTTGAAAGTGATTCAGGAGGTCCCACGGCGTGAGTGCAACGCGTAGCAGAAAACCGCCGTCCGACGGTTCCAGTCGATATCCCAGGATTCCGCCGAATCCGATACCGCTTCCTGCGGCCGTATTGCTGAACGACTTTGCCACCACGTTCGCATAAAAAGCGCTGACGCCAATTTCGAGCTTGCTGGCCGGCGCGGAGTTCGGGCCGCTGAATGGGAACCAACTGAGGCCGACGGGAACGGTGGTGATAGAAGCCGAAATGGGGCCATCGGCAGAATCGGACACGACCGTTCCCAGAGGTAAATACCCGACTCCGACACGGACCGCAAAACTATTCCCGATCATTCGGTCGTAATTGATCGATGGCACCAGGCCCGATCCGAGAATTTCCAGATAGATGGCGTTCGGCGCCGTAATAACTGCTTGGTGCTCCGTACCGACAGAGCCATCCTGAGCGAATGCGTTAGAGACACCGAGGAATGCGACGATGGAGAAAAGAACCAGTGTGAGTTTCATAACGACAAAAAGAACGGCTGAAAAAGCGAAGAACTGTTTTGCAAATATACTACAAAACCAGGGTACTCCGACTTCTTAACTCGTGATCCAAACGAAGAGAATTCCAATCCATAAGACGAGGAACACCACGATCGCAATCCACATCCGGACGAACATTCGTTCCCGGTCCCGCGGCGCGTTTTCCGGGATCGTGGTAATGCCCAGCGCCATACTGACCCCACGAAAAAAGCGAGCGAAGGAACGGAGCATCTCGATCGCAACACTGTTTATGCCGCCAGTGCCTCGGTCACTTTCCTTGCCGCATCGGCCAGGCCTTTGGCGACGAGAAAGTTGAGGCCGCTGTCCTGAAGGATCTTTCCGGCTTCCTCGGCATTCGTTCCTTCGAGGCGCACGATAATGGGGACCTGTGGATGCACTTCGTTCGAGGCCGCCACGACTCCCGTCGCCACGCGATCGCAGCGTACGATACCGCCGAAGATATTGATGAGGATCGCCTTCACATGCGGATCGCTTAAGATAATCCGGAAGCCACTCGCTACGGTATCCTTATTCGCCCCGCCGCCGACATCGAGGAAGTTTGCCGGTTCCCCGCCCGCCAGCTTGATGATGTCCATCGTCGCCATCGCAAGCCCGGCGCCGTTCACCATGCAGCCGACGTTGCCATCGAGCTTGATGTAGTTCAAGTTCGATTTGGAGGCTTCGACTTCGAGCGGATCTTCTTCTGCAAGGTCGCGGAGCGCCGCATAATCGGGATGGCGGAACATCGCGTTGTCATCGAAATTCACTTTCGCATCGAGCGCGAGCATCTTCGCGTCTTTCGTCAGCACGAGCGGATTGATCTCGAAGAGCGACGCATCGGTTTCTTCATACGCCCGGTAGAGTGCCTTGAGGAACGAAACGCACTGCTTGAACGCCTCGCCGCTTAAGCCGAGCGCGAAAGCAAGTTCCCGCGCTTCGAAGTCCCGGAACCCGACGGCCGGATCGACAAAGACCTTCACGATCTTTTCGGGTGCCTCTTCGGCCACTTTTTCGATCTCCATTCCGCCTTCGGTCGAGACCATGACGACGTTCTTGGCGGTCGAGCGGTCGAGCACGATTCCCGCATAGTACTCTTTTAGAATATCGACGCCCTGCTCGACGAGTAACCGTTGAACCTTGCGGCCTTCGGGTCCGGTCTGGTGTGTGACGAGCGTCATCCCGAGCATATTTCGTGCGAGCGAGCCGACATCCTCCGGCGAGCGCGCGATCTTCACTCCGCCGCCTTTTCCACGGCCGCCGGCATGGATCTGCGCTTTCACGACCGCGATCTCGGTCGGCAGTTTCCTCGCCGCTTCCATGGCCTCGTTTGCCGTGTAGGCCACATAGCCCACCGGCACCGGAACGCCATATTTCTTTAAAATTTCTTTCGCCTGATGTTCGTGTATCTTCATTCGCTAATCTCTAATTTCCTGCAAAAATACGACATGGAGCGGCAAAGGACGTTCGAATATGGCAAATTATTCCCCTCGCCCCAATTGCTTTGCCGCGATCGTTATTTGCCGTTTCGCTGTGAATGCCTGTCGAACTATTGGCTCCGTTGATACCGCACAAGAATCCCGCACGTGCCGTCAGCCAATTCCGGTTGGGAGCGGTCGAGGAGTTCGATTCGACGGGGATGATTTGCGGACTCTCGAATTGCCGTAAGTACGAACGAAGAGAGTGAATCGGCATCCGGGCATCCCTGCGTGTTCGGATTGCCGGATAAAATGACGAGAGCTCCCGATGTGTCGAGCGAAGAAAGGAGATTCCGGAGCATCAGCGAGTCCTGGTGGCCAAGTCCGGCATTGGTCCGGGGAAGAAATAAATAGTTTTGTTTCCGGATGCGCGAGGCAACGTGCGTTGTATCGATAAGGAGTGATAGCGTGTCCCATACCGATCGGCTCGCGCCCTCGGTGTTGGTGATCGTAAGTTCCGCTAGGACCGGCGAAGGCTCGTTTGCGCCACCGAGTTCGATTGCCGCGGACATCGCACCAGCGCCCGTGGAATCCTCACTCGAATATTCGGATAATACTCGCCCCGCCTGCGAGATGCGGACATTCCAGGAGCGAACTCCTTCTTCCGATTCGACAAAACGGGACACGGAAAGGTCGGGAACGATATAACTCCGGACGAGCCGCGACTCGGCTTTCGGAATGCGGCCACCGTCCGGGGTCGCTGTGAACGTTTCAATGAGCGTATCGACCTCGCGGACGGTGGCCGTTTTCGCAGCCACACTATTGATCTCGAGGTGGACCGCCGCTAAAATATGTGCGGAAGCGGGCCGCTGCGTCGCAGGTTGTTGCGATGGCGATGGTTTCGGTTGAGATGGCGGTGCGTGTACGATGGGTATGTCGGTTGGAGCGGCCGCATTCTTTGCAAAAAGGAGCGAAAAAGAAATTCCCGCGCTCAAGCTTTGCGCCGCATAGCCGGCGACGATTTCGTTCAGGTCGGCCGTACCGAAAAAACGGCCTGCAAGCGATATTCCGCGTCCCAATGGAATGCGATATCCCAGAAAGACCGGCACCGTAACGCCGAGCGGACTGGAACTAATCGAGGTTCCCGTTGCGACCGTGTCCCGGGTGCTGCCGTTCGCAAATCGTACGCCTGCCGGAGAAAGTATCTCACGCCAATCCGTTAGGGAATCCTGGGCGCGGTACCCGAGTTCTGCGCCCACGCCCACGTCCCACGCATCCGAGAGATGGTATGCCAGGAGCGCTGTAAGGCTCGCGGTGGCGTACCGTGACGAAAGATGAAATTCCTGCGTGCTCTGCGCTGCACTCGCATTATCGGACGACGGATAGGCACGCGAAGTGAATTCCCCCGTGCTCCAGGAATATGTTCCGATCAGTGAAAGACCGATGTCCCTAAAAAAAATCTTTGGAATCGAAACTTCGAGTCCCGCACGAATCGTCTGCGCATAAGAGGTTCCCATCCCGTTCGACCCGAGCGTGCTGACAGCCGAGCGCTCGATGTCCTGGGGCGCACCGAACGTGTACGCAACATGGGGGCCGAACGAGAAGACCGAGTCCGCCTGTGCCAGTAGCCCGCCCGGAAACATGGCGGAAGCCGCGAGGAATAAAAAAACGAATACGTTCACCGCGCAAAGCTGCTGTTTTATCATTCCCGTACACGCGAGAATCCAGAATTTCGCCATCGCCAGAACACTTACCGAGTTCCCATGGGCTTGGTTCCCAGCGTTCGAGGGAATAACACGGTACTCCTTGCATGCGCTCGCCCGCGCGCCATTAGTTAACCAACCTTTTCCGAGTCGATTTTCAGGGGAGTAAGCGCGCCCTGGTAGATGGGAACATCATCGAGCATACCCTTGAACGCATGCGCTGGAGCGCACGTTGGCCGTTCATTACTGCAACTTATAGGCGATCAACTGCTCGCTGGACCACCAGGTACCATTATCGTCATATTCCTTACCGATGAAACCGAGCGAAGGAATAAACCAATAGTCATGGGATTCCGAACCCGTGTCCATTAATGCTCCGGTCACGTTATCGTAATTCGCAATGGAATCATCCTCGTGGATCTTGATGGAGGAAAATGTGGTTCCCATCAGCGAAACAGATTCGGTTCCCATGTAATGCTTCGTCCTCCGATTGACATGACGCGGCTGTCCGACCGGCTGGTTCACTTCGGAATCGATTATCGTTCCGCCACCCGTCGGCATGCTGGACCAGCCCGTGTCCTCCGACCAAGTGGCAATATCGCCATTCGTTCGATATGCAAGATATAACCCCGTATCGAGGGTAACGGTGTTGCCCTCGCCATGCGCCGCGCCGCGAGCTGTAACCCAAAATGTATCGATCGAAGTGTCGGGTAAGTCTATAGATTCGAGGACATAGTAACTTCCCACGTTGGGGATCGTCCAATTTACACCGTTCGAGGTATTTGGCCCTACCTTATCGGAACAGCTCGAAATAACGAGTGGAGCCACGAGGAGGAGGAAGAGGCACGCCCGTGCGATCACGGACGTAATCGAATATGGTTTGTTCATGATTTAAAGAAATAAAATTGAATCGCCTATTTCGTAGAATCTACGATCGCTACGAGCGCCGCGAGCTGCTGCATCGAAAGGAAATCGGTCGTGTTCAGGACCATCGGCTGATAATCGGCTTCCGCAAAGCTGTTGGCAGGAGTAAGCCGCTCCACGGCCTGCCAATTGACATGGAAAACGACATGATGGAACGGCGCATCGAGGGAATCATCGACCACCCACGAGAAGCAATCCGCATAGCCACTGCTCACGCCCGGCACGAGACGGAAATTCGATCCGTCGGATAATTGGACGAGGACCGTGCTATCGGTCATCCATCGACCGCCGGTGGAATCGACGAGAAATACGGGATAATTCCCGGAAATATTGAGGTAGGGCTTCGTTCCTGGCCCGACAGAGTCGGAGCAGCTTACGAGCACGACCGGCAGGAAAATCAGCAAGAAGAATCGTTTCGTTTTCATATTCGCAGCGGCCAGAAGCCGAACCATCTTTGAGATAACGCTCTGAGATAAACAGTTTCGCGACGACTTTCGGACCCATGACGATTAAGGCCGGCGAAACCTTACACGACACTGTAAGGAATTGGCTTTCGAAATCGTCTTTAGCGCAAATCACTTTAGAGCATAGGAATAGGGATGGAAACAATTGCGTTCGGAATCGAGGAATTCGCGCCGATGAACCGTGCGCGGCCTCTCCGCATTCGCATCGTGAACTCCATCGCACCTTCGCCAGTCGCCGCCGATCTTCAGACAGATTCCGAACTCTTCGAACGATTTCGTACGGGCGATCAGGCGGCATTCACCGAGTTATTCAAGCGGCACCATGCGCGCGTCTATCGCTATTGCGTGAAGCTGCTTCACGATCACGCCACCGCGGAGGACATTTCTCAGGCAATGTGGGAACGCGTCATCGATCGTGCCGGTGAGGTAGCCGCCGTGCGGAACGTTCCCGGCTTTCTGTTCCGGATCGCGCGGAACCTGGCGCTCGATCATCTGAAGCATCGGAAAATAATTGCTTCGCTGGAATCGGCGGATCCGCCAACGACAGGGTCGAGTGAACTTCCGGAGCGGGAGCAGATCGTTCTCGAATGCCTCGAAGCGTTACCGCTGCCTGCCCGAGAACTCCTGATACTGCATTATTATAGCGGGTACAGCTTCGAGGAAATCGCCGCGATGCTCGGGAAAAAACCGAATGCCATCTGGACGCGCGCTTCCCGTGCGCGCGCGGAATTGAAAGCCTCCATCGAAAAACGGCTGCGAGAAAAAACGATTGGAAATGACCGATGAAACAGATTCAGGATATGCATTCCGAAACTGACCGGCTCATCGACCGTGCCATTGCGCACGACCTCCATCGCCTGCCCGAGCCGCCGAAAGCCCCCTCTGCGCGCCTCCTTCGGAAATTGTCGACTGCCACGCATCTTTCTGGCGCTCATTCGCTCGGATTTGTGGCAACGAAGTGGCTGATGGTCCTTGCGCTCGGTTCCCTTACCGCCGGCGCTGCCTATTTTGCTCTCCATTCGAAATTTTCCCCGGCTGGCGGACCAAACTCGATCAAACCCCGGCCTGCTCCGATACGTATGGCCGATACGGCATCTGTCATAACGAGAACGACCCCACCGTTTTCGCTCGACCATCCGTCGTCAAAATCCTATCCGTCGATACACACGCCCCAAAAGAACGTAAAGACGATCGTTTCCGATGACAGCCTGTTGCAAGAGGAAATCGCTCACCCCGTCGTCATCCCGCCATTGGACAGTGCACGGACGACCATCCATACGCAGAACAAGTAGGAACACGGCGCACGCATTTCGCGGGACTCGAAATTTCAACAGCCCTTCAGAAAGATTGAGCTGCGATCGCGATCGTTACTGGCCGTTCCCAGTGAGCGCCGCGCGGATCTCGGCTTCGGCTTTCCCACTGGAGGGGCGCGGGGCGGCGGCATCGAAAAAGGTCCCGTCGCGGTTCAGGATCATATAGATCGGTACACTCGTAATATCGTACTGCTCGGTGTATGGGTTATGGAACTGATCGTCTGCGTACAGCTGGACTCCGCCGAGCTCCTTATTGACGATGAACATCTTCCACGCGTCCATCGTCTGCGCGCGGGACTCCGAGGCTTCGAGCGCAATACCGACGAAGACGACCGAAGTATCCTGGGCAAAGCGTTCCTGAAGTTTTTTCAGCGCGGGAATTTCTTCCAAACAGGGGCCGCACCAATTGCCCCAGAAATCGAGATACACGATCTTGCCACGAAAGTCGTGGAGCGACATCGCGGTTCCGTTCGTATCCGGGAGTGAGAATTCCGGCGCGGGACGGCCGGGAAGTTTGTTGCGAAGCTTTTCGAGCGTCCCTTCGAATTTCGCCGCGTACGCAGGATCGGACGCCGAACTACGATAGTGCGACAGTTCGTCCTCCGCCGTCCGGACGGCATCCTTTACCTTCATGTAGTTTAGCCCTTCGAGCGTCGTCATTACGGCAACGTCGCCGGCGGGCGGCGGAAGCGAGCGCGCCAGCGCAAACTCCCGGTTTTGGTACGCAATGGCGTTCGAATCGGGATGGTCTCGCTCGAGCACCCACATTTTCAGGTTCATCCATTGCGTGACAATATCGTCCAGTTCGTTCCTGACTTTGAGCGATGCATCGTTCCACGGCACCGAATCGAGAAAGCGTAAGTGCTGTTCTTCCTCGCCTGGAATGCCGTTGCCCGTCGCGAGATATTTGTCGAAATAAGAAGCGCGCGCTTCGAGGTACCAGTGGATTTCGGCCGCCCGGATCGCGTTCACGGCGGCGGTATATTTGGGGAACTCCGTGGTGAGCCGCGCTTCCCCGGCTTTCATCCTTCGCTCCTGGTCATCGACGTACTGGCACATGCCGTTCCAGTCGCGCTCGCCCATCGTGTGGTGGAAATCCCATTGGCTTCGCGGGCGGCCGGAACTATCGCGGAACAGGGCATTGGCGCCGATCTTATCGAAGGCGAGCTTTGTGCGCGTGGGCGAGTGACGAATCACAATACTGTCCCCGCCATTGAAGAACAAGTTCCATTCGATCGCGCGATCGCCGAGCTGGAGCTGGTATTCGGCCCCAGGGTCGGGCACGAACGAAAATTGAATTTCGCGGTCGTCCTTGCTCCGCGCGGAATCGATCCGGTCGTACTCGAGCCCGGCCGCATGAAACCGCGTGAGATAAAACACGCTTCCATTCGGAGTGCTGTCACACTCGATGACCATTACGGCATGGGTGGGATGGGAACCTTGTGAAAACGCCGGTGCGGCCGCACACAGGCAAATACTGGCAAGCGTGGCAAAGCGAGATTTCATAGAGATTTCGGGGAGTGGCAGGCGTTCCCCATTCGTTTAGGCCTGTTTCCTTTCACGCGCAAAACTACGTTACGCACAAAAGTACGAAATTTCGTGGAGCGATTTTATAAATATTCGGTCGTTATCCTGCCCGTGATCGCGGGACTTTTTTCGCTCGTGCCGCCGCTTTCGATCGGGACGAGCTCCGGTGCGCTCGCGGTCCAAAGCCTCGAACATTGGATGTACGGTCATCCCGACACCTTCGAGGCGCTGCACGTCCACTGGCTTTGGATCCCACGCCTCTTTGCCATCGCAACGCAAACGGCGATCGGCGCGCTACTCGTCTTTCGAGCGGTGCTCGCGGCGGTCTCTGTACTGCTCGTCATTCAGACCGCACGCCGGCTTTTCGATGAACGCCGCGCCGCGATCGCCGGAGCGATGATGGCCGCGAACGCAACGGTCCTTTACGTTTCGCACACGTTTTCGCTCCCACTACTCACGCTTACGGCCGCAACGCTGTTGCTCTACCTTTTTACCAGTCCCGAAGCAAAGCACCACAAAATCGGCGCGCTCCTTCTGGGGCTCAGCCTTTCGATCGGGTTCTGGCCCTTCGTGCTGCTTATTTCGGTCCTGACCGTAGGCCTCAATCTTCATCACACGGTCTATACCCTCCGTTCCAAATCGACGTTTGCGCTCTTCGGGCTGATCCTTGTTGGCGTTGCATCGTATCTGTTACTCGAAATCTTTTATTTCGGAGGGGCGCACGTCTGGAATGCGATGAACCCCGCATTTTATCCGCCACACGGCGTAAGCCTCATTGCGCAAGGCCTGATCGTTGCGGCAGTTTCGGCAAACCTGCTGCTGATACTCCCGGTGCGGCGTAAACGCGGCGGGCTCGGAAGGGAATTTTCTTCCGCCTTCCTGATCCTCGGCGTGTACGTTATCACGAATCTTTTTTCGCGCGAGGAAATGCTGCACGACGCCGCTATTTTGGTCCCCTGCCTTATCCTCGTCGCAATGGACTCGCTACCAAAATGGGAACGGTTTGGAATGATTTATATCGCGTTCAATCTGCTCCTTTTCTTTTTGCTTCCGGCCATCCCGCTCGATCCCCAAATCGCACTTTCGGACCGCAGCCGCACCGAGCGAAACGATCCTATCGCATTCTCTTACTATGGCGCGTTCGATCTCTTCAGCGATCAGGCGCTGCTTGCGCAGCGGTCGGGAGAATCCCAGGCGCGAGCCATTATTCTTCAGGAGCAGATCGATTCCACGCTTGTCCTCTTGAATGGCGGGACCGATGAGTGGTTCGATGGCGCAACGCTCGGCGCGTTGTTCCCGCAAGGCCACTTTGGCTGGTTCTATGGCGTGCCGATCAACCGTGTGCGCATCAATGGCCTGCTCGATACCGCCTTTGCGCGCCCATTACCGGAGCGGCCGTACCTTGCAGGGCTCTTTGAAAAATCGTTTGCAAGAACTTTTATCGATAGTGCCCTGCCGCCGGGCGTCCCGCTCAAGGAATCGGCCGACCTGCAATATATCGATTGTCGCGGAAATGCGGAAGCACGCAAAGCCCTGATCGACCGCCTGCTCTCGCTTGAATATCAGGGCTTTCATCACCGCTAAAGCTGCCATGACGAAACCGTACTGCATTCCCCTCGCATAACGAACGATCACTCGCCGGAGCGGACCGATTCGAGCTCCACCGTTTCGCGCGCGCCACGGACGGTCCGAACGATCGAGACCGTCAGGATCATGAGTCCGCCCACGATCGCAAAATTCGCCGGACGTTCGCCGATACCCAGAAATACCCAGATCGGGTTCAGTACCGGTTCGACCATCGCGATCAGCGTTGCGTCGATCGCCCGGATGTGCGATATGCCATAGGTGAAAAGCGAGTAGGCGACGCCGATCTGCAGGATGCCCAGGAAAAGCAGTCGCCATAGATCGTTCCCAGAGAGTGCGAGCGTGGTTCCTCCGCTCGCAGCGACGATCGCCATAACGATGGCGATCGCGGCATGGCCGAGGATCACGCCCTGCCATCGGCTTGCGATCGTTGCATGCTGGTGCTTGAGCGTCAGTGCGTACGCCGCGAAGGCCATGCCGCTCACCAGGGCCGCCACATTACCCCAAAAGCTGCGCACTTGGAATTTGCCGATGAAGAAAAGGGCCATGGCGGCGGTCGAAATCAGGACGGTCGCAAGGTCGCTCCGTTTCATCCGCGTGTGCGAGAGCAGCGGCTCGATAAAGAGCACATAGATCGGCGCCGTATACTCGAGAAAAATAGCGTTCGCACTCGTCGTCAGCTTTGTCGCCAATACAAAGACCACGAGCATTAAGGCATAAAAGAACGCTCCGAGCAGGACCAGCGGCGAGCACCATTCGCGAAGAGTTCCCAATCCGGTCTGCCGCTGCATCGAGCGGTAAATCGCAAAAATGGTGATGCCGGCAAACGTGCTGCGCCAGAAGGAGACGCCCCACGCATCGAGCGTCACTTCTTTGATAAAGAGGCCTCCAGTGCTCCAGAGCAGAGCGGCGGCAAGGACGGCTATTCCGCCATTCCGCGACGACAGGCACGGGACGCTCATCGTGCGAGCACGACGGTATTCGTGAGTTCGCCGAGCAAGTCGATCGCGCACGTCACCGTATCGCCCGCCTTGACCCAAAGATTATCGGTGACCTTCGATCCGTTGAGTTCTAAAAGGCAGCCGGTGCCGACGGTTCCGGAACCAATGACATCGCCGGGATAGAGTGTCACGCCATAACTGGCACGCTCGATGATCTGGGCGAAGGTCCACGTCATGTCCTTCAGGTTTCCGCGGCTCAACTCTTTTCCGTTCAGGCTGGCCGTCATCGTGAGATCGTAGCGCTCTCCCTGCTCGGAAGGGATCCGCTTGTTCGCTAATTCGTCCTTCGTGACGAGCCAGGGCCCGATCGCCGTCGCGAAATCCTTCCCTTTTGCGGGGCCGAGCGAAAGCTTCATCTCTTCCATTTGCAGCGCGCGCGCGGACCAATCGTTCATGATCGTATAGCCGGCGATGTACCCGTCTGCATCGGCCGCTTTAATCGTGCGTCCCTCTTTGCCGATGACGATCGCCGCTTCGAGTTCGTAATCCAATCGGTTCAAATGCTCCGGCATCACTTCCATCGGCCCCGGACCGATCACGGCCTGATGGTTCGTAAAGTAAAAGACCGGGAACTGGTCGAATTCGGGAATCATTTCCACTCCCCGGTTCCTTCGTGCCGCTTCCACATGCTGCCGGAACGCATATCCATCGCGCATCGAAGCGGGCCTGGGAACCGGCGCGAGGAGGGTTACGCTCGTACGCGGAAGGCGCGCGTTCTTGTCCCGAAACAGGTGTGCATGCTCCTGTGCCGATGTTTCGACTTTACGCGCGGCGAGCATGGCCGGTTCGCCCAAATGCAAAAAGGGAAGGATATCGTGCGGGAGCGGCGTCGCCAGCTCGCTGCTTGCGGTTTCGAGATCGATGACCTCATCGCCCGATGGACCGCCTAACAGAAGAAGGCCGAGCCGTGGTGCGTCGTGGTCGTCCACCGATGTGTGCGATAAATAGGTGACCAGTTTCATATTGCAAATTTACGGAAGAAAGACCGTTCTTGCCGCACAAAAGGCGCATTCATACGTACGCCACCCCGACATGTAACTTCTCGCTCTGCGCCGTGTTGTACCATCTCTGGAGGTAATATGAAAAGAGTCTTCCCGTTTGCTACAGTATTCGTGATACTTTTCGCGTGTACCTCCGCACGATCGTCCACGCCGGTCGTCGATTCGGTACTCGTGAACGATTTTGTCTTCGATAGCAGCGGTACGCCCTGGCTGGACGGGTGGACCCTGACTCCGATGGGCGCTTCGGACACGCAGCATTTCGTTCCCGATGTGCCGCCCGGCTCGAAGGCCGCATGGTCCGTATCCCTCGAACCCGGATGGGTGTTCGGAGGAACGAATGTCGTCCGCGAGTTCATCGGGCTCCCGAGCGGTATCTATCACGTCTCTCTATGGGGCCGGAGCACCTCCCCGGGAAGCAATGGATGGTTCGCATTGATGCAGAGCGATTCCACGTATTCGCTCTACCCTCCTGATCGTGGAGTCATTAACGATACCGTTTGGCGGAATTACATATTGACGGACACCCTGACCCTAAGCCCGAACGATACCCTGCGATTGCAGCTCGATGGCGGCGGATCCGAGATCGCGTTTTGGCATACGTTCGTGAATGATATCTCTCTCGTTCGGCTCCGCCCGACGAGTGGTATTACAACGCCTTCTATTCAACCTGTCGCCCTTCGTATATCTCCCGATCCGTTTTTTCTATCGACCTCGATCGATGTTACGACGGACGTGGAAGGTCCGGCAGAAATTTGTATTGTCAACCCATTGGGGGTTACCGTTGGGAACGTCTATTCCGGGAACCTGTCGCCCGGCGAGCACCGCGTCACCTGGAGCGCCGAAGGACTGCCGGCGGGAGTGTACGAGTGCGTCCTTCGCATGAGCGATCGCGTACAAGCTGTACGCATGGTGGTCAAACAATAATGGGGTTGCTCTCGACAATGGTGTTGCACTCGCGAATGGGGTTGCACTCGACGAGCGCTCCTGCAACCCATGTCGGCGGTGGCGTTTCGAGAACGTCCGAATAATCGACGAGGCGCAGTGCGGAAACCTGGAAGGGAATCTTCTTTTCGAGGAGTGCCGCCAGTACAGGACCCGCATCGCGAAAATCGGACTGCATAACGTCGCAGCGCTCCAGAAAGCTTTTACAATCGCGCGCAAACAGCACCTCAAGTGAGCGCTCGATGTGTTCCCGCACCCATTCATCGGTCTCATCGCGTTCGGGTTCACGGGCGTCCGCTGGTGCCGTTCCATATCCAATGCCGTGATGGACCATGTCCGCCGTAGCGACCAATGCTGCGCCGTTTTCGCGAACGGTCCGCAATTCCGAAAATCCGGCCAGTGCTTCCGGGTCGGTCCCTGTTAAAAACGGATAGCGTTCGATGACGTTCGGCATCCTTGTTCCATAAAGTTCCGAGGCGAGCGTCAGCAGCGATTTGAAATGGTCGAGCGAAAATTCGTTCTGCCATAGGTTCGGCCCGAACGCGGTGCCCGGGCCGTGGATGCCTTTCAGAGAACTATTGTTTCGATGCTCACGGGCGTGCAGGACTCCAAGCACGAGAACGGTATCGCTGTGCGATTCTATGACGGCGCGAGCCGCGGCCGCAATCAGTGCTCCGGAAGAAGACAACCGAGTATGCGGAAAGACGAGCGCGCCATCGGTGGGAACGGAAATACGCGGAGCGCCATCAAAGAGGCGTTCGAGGCCCGTGCGGCCAAGGCCAGAGCGTTCGTTCGCATAGAACTGTTTCCACCACGCCTGGCCCGGCATTTCAGGTCTTAAAAATAGAACACAAAGCCGGCCGCGGCGCCATACATCACATTCGAGGCGGTCGGTTTCAGCGAGAGTGTTGCCGTCCGTTTGCCGAACGGCGCGTCCAGCGTTTGGCCGGAGGACGTTTTCAGTTCGCCCGTCGTAACGGAGCGGGTGAGCAGGTCGATCGTGAAGCTCGCGCTTTGTGTAAAGCGAAGATCGTTCAGCAGGTCGAAGTTGATCTGATATCCTTCGGCCGAGGCCGAGCGGGAATAACTCCCCGGGGATTCGGTCTCGTGCGTGAGCGCGAGCACGCCGCCAAAGCCGCCGGTCGCACGCAGGCGGTACCAGGGTCCGCTATAGATCACGTACATGCCGCCCACGATCAGGCTATGCTCGGTGAGGTCCAGCTCTTCCTGCGCTCCGGTGATCGCGCTCGTACTATCGACGATCGTGTTGGCCCATTTTGCCACGAGATCGTACTCAAGAAAAATTCCCCAGGACTGCGCGAGCTGGGCCTGCATTCCTACGATAATTCCGCGATCGACCGTACCGTATTCATCGCGGTCCGAGATCGGGTCCGGCCGCAGGACGCGTTCGGAAAAAAATTGATTCAGGTCGCGCGGAAGGATCTGGACATAACCGTCGTATGCGACATACAGGCTGATAAAATCGGACTGAGGGTGGGCAGCGCTTCGCTGCGTATGGATCCATTGATCGAGCTGTGCCTTGCGCGCCCGATATACCGAATCGTACCGTCGTAGCGAATCGGCCGAAGGCTGGAAACTGCCGGTATCCGGCATCGCGCCTAAGGAATACTGCGAACGTGCAACGTTTGTAAAAAACGGAGCGAAAAAGAGAAACCCAAGGACGAGCTTACGACACATGGTCGGCAATAACCTGTTAGTTGTTAAAACGGCCGGCTCTTACTCAAATCTCACCGGTTCTCCAGACGCGAGCGATTCGCGGGCAGCAAACGTCACGAGCGTTGTCGCAAGGATCGAGTCGAACGGGATGGGAGCTTCACTACCCGAAGCCAGCGATTTCAGAAACGCTTGTACTTCTTCGGCGTGTCCTTTCCCGGAGCCTTTATGGGTCGCAGGTTTGGCGCCGCTCGACCAGAGCTCGAGTTCGGTAAAATTTTTGAGTATTGCCGTTCGCCCGTTCGAGAAGACCTGCAACTCCTCCTTGGGAAGCGACCGGCTTCCGTTGGCAACATAGAAAATCTCCAAGAGGCTCCCGTCCTCATAATCGACGGTGATCGAGACGGTATCGCGGTCTACGGAATCGGCACGGCCGGTCGAAATCGACTTCGCATAGACGCTGCGTGGCATTGCATCGCCGGTTAGAAAAGCAGCCGTATCGATAAAATGACAAACTTCGCCGATAATGCGTCCGCCGCCCTCCTGTTCGTCCTGCGTCCAGTGCGAGCGCGGCAAAGGCCCGGCGTTGACCCGATAAAACATCATTTTGGGAGCAGCGTCGCCAAAAAAATCTTTCGTCTTTTTGACAAGTGGAGAAAACCGGCGGTTAAAACCGACGAGCAATTTCCTACCCGAAGCATCATAGGTCCGGGCAACGTCGCTCAGTTCTTCTTTATGGAGCGCGAGCGGTTTTTCGACAAAAACATTCTTACCGGCCTTCAACGCCTCGGTCACAAGCCGGGCATGATCGCCATGGCGCGTTGCGATGAAGACCGTGTCGATATCCGGAGCGTGAATAATGTCCTCCGGATTCGTCGATGTTCGATCGAAGCCAAACTTTGTTTTTGCATCTTCGGCACTCGCTCCGGATTGATTTGCGACCGCGACCAGCTTCGCGTGGTCTTTCAGGGTGGGAAGTAAAAATCCCTGAGCAAAATTTCCGGCGCCAATGAAGCCGGCGGCGATCTGCCCCGATGGTGCGACCGGGGCCGGTCGATTTCCTACGCCGCGATAACGATCCCCTGCGCTGGTTTTGAGACCGCTGTCGTCCCCCTCGGGATACGTTAAGACCATTCCCAGATAGCGCTCTTTTCGCTCGCCGGCGATGATCGCATACGCATCGGCCGCCTGGTCGATAGGGAACGAATGAGTGGTGATCGCGTTGGGATCGATCTTTTTCTCCGCCAGCAGCCGAACGAACTCCTGCATGTTGCGCCGTTCGGTCCAGCGGACATACCCGATCGGATAGTCGATGCCGCGTTCTTCATAGGACGCATCGTAACGTCCGGGTCCATACGAGCGCGAAAGCCGGAACTCTAATTCTTTCTGGAAATAAACATCGCGCGGGAGGTCCATCTGGCTCACGCCGACCATAATGATGCGGGCGCGGTCCCGCGCGATCTCGGCCGAAAACACGATGGGATCGTTGGAACTTGTCGCGGCGCAAATAATGACGGCATCGGCGCCAAACCCGTGCGTGAGCGATTTAATCGTTTCGACTAGACTCGGATGGTTCCGGTTGAAGGCATGCGTCGCCGTATGGGCGCGCGCAATTTCGACATGATGATCGTCCAGGTCGACGCCGATCGTCACGCACCCGGCCGCTTTCGAGATCGCACACGCGAGCTGGCCCACGAGACCAAGCCCGATGACGACGACCGATTCGCCGAAGGTCACATTCGCCTGCCGTAGCCCCTGCATCGCGATCGCGCCGAGCGTCGTATAGCAGGCTTCCTCGTAGGGAACCGAATCGGGAAGTTTTACGCAAAGGTTCCGAAGCACGCTCACCACTTCGGAGTGAGACGCTCCCTGCCCGCCGCAGGCGACCCGATCGCCCGGTTTTAGATCGTCGACGTCTTCGCTCACGGCAAGGACTTCGCCGGCGCAGGAATACCCGAGCGGCCCGGGTGTGTCGAGCTTGCGCATGACGCGCTGCCAGGTCGCCCAAAAGCCCTGTTGTTTGACTTCGGCAAGAACTTTCTTTACATCGTCCGGCCGTTGACGAGCTTTTTCGAGCAGGGATGCCCGCGCCAGGTCGACCTTCATTTTTTCGGTCCCTGCGGAAATCAGGCTGGCGTGGACGCGTACCAGCACGCCCGCGCGTTTCGGTCCCGTCGGCGAAGGAACGTCCTTGATATGAATGTCACCAGAACGGAGCGATTGGAGGAGTTGCTTCAAATGGATCTTCGATTTTTGGCCTTTTGAGCCAGTTTTAAGCAAACGTTCTAAAGCCTTAGTTCGTCTCCATCCAAAATTTCGCTTCCGAACGGAATTAATGTCCAGTACCCGGCATTCCCCATCGTTATGCAAAAGCTTCGAACATTCCTCTTCTTCTTCACGCTTTGCTTAGCTCTTTCCTCTCCTTCCTTTGCCCAGAACAGAGACGGCAGATTGCCAGCTAACTTCGATAGTGTCCTGAAATCGGTCAATATCGATAGCGTGCTCAAAACAGTCCAGAGTATCGATCTGGATAGCGTTTTGGAATCGAACCACCTGAATCTCGATAGCGTCCTTGCTTCGGTCCAGCACCTGAACTTCGACAGCATCTTAAAAGCGCACCGGCCAGCCGTCGATAGCGCTCTTCAGCTTCTGAAACACTTCAATATTGACAGCCTGATCCAAAACCTTGGGATCGAAAACCTACTCGGATCGCTGCAACACATCCGTGCTCCGGCGCCCAAGGCAGCCGCCGATGCGATAAGCATTCGCTGGGACGGCGATACCATTCGCGGCCAATTCAAAATACCGATGGATTCGATCCCGGGCTATGTTGGATCGATGCCATCTCAAAAGCACTATTTTTCGAAAAACGGCCAGCATTATTTTATGAATATTTTACCTCCGGTCCAAAAAGGACACGAGGTCGATCATTCGAAGATCTGGCTTTTGCGCCAGGAACTGGCGCAAACCTGGGATTAAGAATCCGGTATCTGCCGGCTGGCCTCCGTGCGTGACCGGCAGAAATAAGCAGGGGAAAACCCGCCTGCCCTAAAACGTCGCTTTCATTCCTCCTCCGTTGGCACCCCGAATTTTCCAGGTCGCGGCATCGTAGCCCGGGCGGTAACCATTCCACGAGACGTTATCGAACCGGTCCAGCCACGCCGCGGTGTTCAACGGTTCCCACAGGAAGAGGCTCGTCTGGTCATCATAAAAAATTTTCTGCAGTTCTTTTTCCATGACGATCCGCTTTTGAGGGTCGAACTCGAGCCGGATCGCCACCATCAGGGAGTCCGCCCTGGGATTGTGATAATTGTCGTAGTTCGATCCGCGGTTTTTCGCCTGAGAGGAATGATAGAGCTGATATTCATCGGACTCGAAAGGATTATTGATCCAGCCGCCTAAGTGCGCCTCGAGGAGGTGGTCGCGCAGGCGCTCGAGATAGACGCTCCATTCGAGCGTATTCACGCTGGCATCGATGCCAATCTTTCTCAGCGCTTCGGCAATGATCAGCAGCTCTTTTTTGCGAGTTTCGTTCCCAGCGTTGACCGTGAAGGTGAACCGAAAGGGAATGCGCTTTCCATCGATCACTTTATCGCGAATGCCGTCCCCATCGTGGTCCTTCCAATCGAGCGAATCGAGAATATGGGCCGCGCGGGCCGGATCGTAGGGAATGATCGGCAGGTCACCATTATATTCCGGATGGGCGGACCAGACCGGCGACTCGGTAAGGCGCGCCATGCCGAAAAGAAGCTTATCGATGATCGTCTTGCGATCGACCATATAGGCCATCGCCCAGCGGACTCCCGGATCGCGAAAGATCGGGCTCTTCTCGTTAAAGCCGATGTACGAAAACTGCCCGAGCGGAAAGGCCGTACGTTTAAGCCCGGAGTGATTCGTATCGATATCGACCCAATATTGCGGCTGAATAAACCCGATGAGATCGACATCGTGCGATTTGAGCGCCGTTGCGGCGGCATTGAAATCGTTGATCGTCTTGTAGAGCATCGTGTCCGGATTCGCCGCGAAATCCGGGCCCCAGTGATTGACGTAATACGGATTGCGCACGAGCCGGGTGTATTGCCCGGTGACCCAGGACTCCAATTTATAGGGCCCCGTCCCCTGGATATATTTCGGATCGCGATTGCGGGCCGCATCGGTGAACCAGGTAGCAAATTCGATCATCGCCGGATTTTTATGCGCGGCGAGCGTTGCGCTGTCGGCGGGTTGATCGCCGCTCGCTTCGATGAGCGCCGCAAGATCGTTCCACGAATATTTATCGGTAAGCCCCGTGGGATCGAAAATATGCTTCGGAAGAATATAGAGTCCGTCCCCGAAGGTCGCCTGCATGACGAGGAAGTACGGTTTCCATAATGTGAACCGAACGCGGTACGGATCGCCATCGATGAGTTCCGCGCTGTGAATCGCATCGACCACGATGCGGTTCTGCGCCGACATCGTATTGAACGGATTCTTCAGCGCCTTCAGGCTGAAGATAACGTCCGCGCCGGTAAACGGCGTCCCATCGGCCCACTTAATATCTTTTCGGAGCGTAAAATCGTATTGAAGATGATCGGGCGACTCCACCGGCATCGACGTCGCAAGGATCGGGACGGTGTACTGCATCGTATGCACATCGATCGTAAGAAGGCGCTGAAAGATCTGCTCATAGACATCGAGCGCATTGGCCGAGGTCGCGTTATAGGGGTTGAGCGCATCGGCATCGGAGAGTTCCCACTCGATGACACGGTTATCGGTGGAGATCGGCCGTTCGCTGCCGGAACAGCCGGCAAACAGGACACACGAAAGGAACGATAAACAGAAGATAGAAGGGATGTACTGGCGCATAAACAGTGCGAGGAATGTGGCGTATGAACCGCAAAACGGTGCCCGAACGTTCATACTAACCCTACATTCAAATCGAATTGACGACCGTTATTATTCCAGCCCGTTACGGTTCCGAGCGACTCCCGAAAAAGCCGCTCGCCATGATCCACGGCATGACGATGATCGAGCGCGTCTGGCGGCAATGCAACCAGTCGAGAGAAGCCGATACCATCGTCGTCGCCACCGACCATGCCAGCATTTTCGACGCCGTGGAACGGTTCGGCGGCCGCGCCATCATGACCTCGCCCGCGTGCCGATCGGGAACCGACCGTGTCGCCGAAGCGGCCCAGCTTTTAAATCTTTCGAACGAGAACGTTATCATCAATGTCCAGGGCGATGAGCCACTCCTCGATCCGCACGTCATCGATGCACTCGCGCTCGAAATGGAAAGCCATCCCGACGTTTCGGTCGCGACCCCCATTTCGCCCGTTCATCGGCCCGAAGAACTCTCAAATCCCAATGTCGTCTTTGCCGTAAAAGATCGGAATAACAACGCGCTCTATTTTTCGCGGCATCCGATCCCCTTCTATCGGGAACTTGGGAACGGGCTCGTCCTCGACTGGCCACGCGAGCATCGTTACTACAAGCACATCGGAGTCTATGCGTATCGGGCCGAAACGCTGAAGCAATTTGTGACCCTGGGCGAAAGTGCCCTCGAACGCGCCGAGCGGCTGGAACAACTGCGGCTCCTCGAAGCCGGCATTCCGATCCGGTGCGTGGAAGTCCAATACGATTCGATCGCCGTCGATACGGCGGAAGACCTTTCGAGAGTAGAACATAAAATCATCGAACGATCGTGACGGTCGAGCAAGCGCGCAAAGAATTCCCTCATACGATGGGCGACCTGGTCTATCTTAACCATGCGGCCGTCGCTCCGCTTTCGTTCCGCGTCCGCGATGCCGTCGATCGCTACCAGACCCGCCGCGCCCTGAAAGGGATCGAGCCCTATCCCTGGATCTTACGAACGGTCCAGGAAACACGCGAGCGGCTCGCCACGCTGCTGCACGCTCGCGCCGATCAGGTGGCTTTCACGCTGAACACGACCGACGGCCTCAATATTGTCGCGCAGGGGATCGAATGGGAACCCGGCGATCACGTGCTCCTCAACGATCTTGAGTTTCCCGCCAATGTCTACCCGTTCGTCAACCTTCGAAGTAAAGGCGTGACGGTCGATCGTATTGCTGCAACGGATCATAAGATCACTCCGGAACAGATCGCGCGTCAGATCACCGAGCGGACAAAACTCGTTTCGATCAGTCACGTGCAGTTCGGGACCGGCGCAAAAGCCGACCTTACGGCGATCGGGAAGCTCTGCCGCGACCGCGATATTCTCTTCGTCGTCGATGCGATCCAGTCGCTCCCGTATTCGGAGATCGATGTCGAACGCGATGCTATCGATTTCCTTGCCTGCGGCGGCCAGAAATGGATGATGTCGGATACGGGCATTGCGTTTATTTATGCAAGCGATCGTGCGTTGGAACGGATCCATCCGGGATACCTGGGGTGGTCGAGCATAGAAAATCCGTTCGATTTTACGATCCGTCCCGACGAACTTCGCACCGGCGCGGCACGATTCGAAAACGGGACCCTGAATTTTGCCGGCCTTACGGCGCTCCATGCATCGCTCGCATTCTTTTTCGAATGTGGCCTGAAGGAAATCGAACGAGCGGTGCTCGACCTCGCGAATGATCTGATCGATCGATTAGAACGCCACGGTATTTCCGTCATTACACCGAAGCACGAACGCGAGCACGCGGGCATCGTCTCCTTCGAGTTCCCAAATGCCGAAGCCGTGTTCGAGCGGCTGCACAAAGAGAATATTGTTATTTCGCTCCGCCAGGGCCGGCTTCGCGCCTCTCCCCATTTTTATAATACGGAAGAGGAGATAAAGAAATTGATCGCCGGATTAACCGCATAATGTTGCCGAACGGCGGACCCTCCATGCTCTCGCTCCACTCCCTGCTTCTTGGCGGTATCGTGGGATATGCCATGGGATCGATTCCCTCGGCCTACCTCATCACGAAATGGCGCGCGGGGCTTGACCTCCGGCAATGGGGGACCGGAAATATCGGCGCGATGAACGCGTATGACGTGACCGGCAAACGGTCCATCGGCACCCTCGTCTTTATCGCCGATTTCCTCAAAGGAATGCTTCCCGTCCTTGCGTTCGAGCTCCTGGGCTGGAGCGGTCCGCTCGTGGTCCTCTTGCCCACGCTCGTGCTCGGGCATTGTTACCCGGTCTGGCTTCGGTTCCAAGGCGGCCGCGGTCTTGCAACAACGGCGGGAGCGCTCATTCTTGTGCACCCCGCCGCGGTCTTCCTCTGGCTTGCACTGTATGGCCTATCGAAAAAATTCTGGGATAATGTTCACGGTGCTTCGGTCCTCGCCTGTGGCGGCGCGCTGCTCTTCCTGCTCCTTTTGCCGATCTCATTCATTCAAAAAACGACTCTACCCATCAGCGGCCTCGCGGATTCCGGCCTCTTGGTCCGAGCTTCGATCGGCGTAATGGTCCTCATTATCCTTTCACGGTTTCTCGAGCCCTTTTTGGAGCTTTTGCGCCGGCGGACGCGATAAGGGGACCAAAAACGGTGCAATCACGGCTGTGAACTTCGGCGAAACTCCGCCGCGCGAAATCCGTTTGTTTTATCCCAAACTGTTATGCACGCGAAGCCAACCATGCCGCTTATTCTCATTCACCTTCTCAGCCTTCTCTCGTTTGTTTCGCCTCTTTCGGGATGCAAACGGACTGCGAACGGGCCCGGCGCTGCGGACCTGCCCTCGGGCCAGGTCTATACCGTACGTCAACACGGGCCGGACCGCGATTCGGTCGATGCCACGATCACCGGCAGCCGAAAAAATGCGATCACCATTGCGGTGGCCAAGGCCAGCCCGGCCGTGGTGGGAATTAATGTTACGGCCGTCGAAGAGCGGCAATACCAAATGTGGGACCCGTTCGCCGGCGATCCCTTCTTCCAGCGGTTTTTCGGCGGGCAGGATCCCTTCGGAGGCGGAGGTGTACAAACGCAAAAATATCAGGTCAAGGCGCTCGGCTCCGGTTTTATTATTTCCCCCGACGGGTATATCCTGACAAACGATCACGTCGCGGGAAACGCAACGAAGATCATCGTCACGACGACCGACGGTTCCCAATACGACGCCAAGCTCGTCGGGACCGACCGAAATTCCGACGTTTCGCTCCTCAAGATCGACGGGAAGCATTTACCGTTCCTCACGCTGGGGAACTCGGACGATCTCTCCGTCGGCGAATGGGCGATCGCGATGGGGAATCCCTTCGGACTCTTTTCGATCAACGATAAACCGACGGTCACCGTCGGCGTGGTGAGTAATACGGGCGTGAACTTAGGCCTCGAGCAAGGCCGCAACTATCGCAATATGATCCAGACGGATGCCGCCATCTCGAGCGGGAATTCCGGAGGACCCCTGCTCAATGCCAATGGCGAAGTGATCGGTATGAACGCCGTGATCAAATCGACGGCCGGCAATTACGAAGGCGAAATGGGTTCTATCGGGCTCGGCTTTGCCATTCCGATCAACCGTATCAAAGACGTGATCGACCGGTTGCGCGCAGGAGAATCGCTCAACCATAACATCGGCGATCTCGGAATGGCCTTTATGGACGTGAACGAAGACGCGAAAGATTACTTTCACCTCACCCGGGACGAAGGCGTCGTCATTCGCGCGATCGGACGCGATGGTTTTGCCGACCGCGCCGGTTTCCGAGCCGGCGATCTCGTCGTCGGCTTAGACAAAGAAACGATCAAGAGCACGAGCGGGCTTCAAAGCTCGCTGGCTGATCATGAAGTCGGCGATCATGTGACGTTCCACCTCGTCCGCAACGATAAGAATATCGATATTTCGGTCAAGTTGCCTTCGGCGAAATAAGGCTTCCACTCCCCCTACGCTATGTTGCGGCCTCGTCTTTAGGGACTTACGCTGCGGCCATGGCCTTTAAGGCTTTTTTGCCGATGTCGCTACGGTAGTATGCGCCGTTAAAGCTGATCTCGGAGACGGCATTGTACGCCTGGGCGATCGTTTCGCGCAGGTCGTCCCGGAACCCGACGGCGGTCACGGCGAGCACGCGTCCTCCGGACGTAAGAAAACGGCCGCGCTCGTCCAATTTCGTGGCACCGTGAAAGACGACGATCCCTTCTTCAATCTCGCGGTTCGGCGTAAACGCCTCCAGCCCGGAAATCGCCTCACCGGTCTGGTAACTTTCGGGATATCCCTGGCTCGCCATGACGACCGTCACGGCCGAGGCTGGGAACTGTTTGATCGGCAGCGTTTCGGCCAGGCGCCCTTCGGCGCACGCAAGAAAGAGTTCCGCGGCATCGCCGTCGATGAGCGGCAGCACCACTTCGGCTTCGGGATCGCCAAAACGGACGTTGAACTCCACGACGCGCGCGCGGCCCTCGCCGATCATCAGTCCGCAATAGAGTACGCCGCGATACATTCTTCCCTCATCGCGCAACCCTTTGAGCGTCGGTTCGATGATCTCCCGCCGGACCTGCTCTAAAATAGCTTCGGTCACGATCGGGGCCGGAGCATACGCACCCATGCCGCCGGTATTTTTTCCACGATCGCCGTCTAAAATCCGCTTATGGTCCTGGGCGGTTGCCAGCAGGCCATAATCGATCCCATCGGTCACGGCGAACACGCTGGCTTCTTCGCCCTCCATGTATTCTTCGATGACGACGCGCGCACCGGCCTCGCCAAAAATGCGGTGAGTGAAAATTTCGTCCAGGGCGTGGGTCCCCTCGGCTTCGGTCTCGCAGATGACGACGCCCTTGCCGGCCGCAAGGCCATCGGCCTTAATGACGGCCGGATAGTTCACGTGCCGAAGGAACGCGCGACACTCGATCTGCTCTTCGAAGGAGAACACGGCGTATCGCGCGGTCGGAATTTCATGGCGTTGCATAAATTCCTTCGCGAAGGCTTTCGAACTTTCGAGCAGCGCCGCCGTTCGCCGCGGGCCGAAGACCGGGATCCGTTCTTTATCGAGCGCATCGGCAACACCCGCCGCAAGCGGACCTTCCGGTCCGACGACGACCAGGTCGATCCGTTCGCGCATCGCAAAGCCGACGACGGCTTTCACGTCGGTCGGTATAAGTTCCACTATCTCCGCGACCTGTGCGATCCCGGCATTTCCGGGCGCACAGAAAATCTTCGTTTCGATCGGCTGTTCATAGAGTCGGTCTCGCTGTTTTAATTTCCAGCAGATCGCGTGCTCCCGCGCGCCGCCCCCAAGGACCAGTATTCTCATTTAACGTTCCCTTCGATTCAATACCGTTCGTACGCTGACGACTTCCTGCAAATTTACGACGAATTGTGGCAGGAAGTGGGAAATAGGAAAATTAAAACGTCGAATCCGGTCGTGACTACAGGATAAAACCTTATGGAAGCAAAACGATACTCGTTCTATTCCATTATCCGTGAATCATCGATCTGGAAACCATACCTTTCAAATCGCTCTTAGCGTAGCCGATCATTTTCCAAAAAAGAATGGCTTCCTTTATCACAGTTAAACACGGAGTTCTTTTCGCACTGCTCGTGCTTGGCGCAGGTGCACTGAACTCCTGCGATCGCGGCGCAGGCGAGGAGATCGGCACCGCGCGGCATTTTTCTGACGCCGTGGCAAAGAACAATGGGCCACAGCGCGATTCCATGATCGCGACCCAAAAATTTCGCGACTATTTTCAGAACCCATACGTCGCGCACGATATGCTGACGTGGTTCCGGTCGTTTTACGATTATAAAAAAGGTGAATTCATCGGCACAGCCAGCGCGGACGTCGATCGAAACCTGGAGCCCGACCTCACCGGAGCGCTTATCGATTCGAACCAGATCGAAGAGACCGGTATGGTGAAAGTCAAATCGCCGAATACCGATGAGGACGCTGCCTTCTTCTGGATGGTCCGTCAGCATGGCAAACCGTGGAAAGTAGCGATGGTCACCAAAGGAGAAACGCAGGTAAATTTCAAATAGACGTTGAAGCTATTTTGTTAGCCGTCGAGCCTGATTTGTTCGGCCGTTTGAACCTATTTCCTTGCTTTGCCTGTTAGCCCGCCCGACAAAAAACGACCACTTTAGACTAAGGAATCTGCGATGAAACGCACTTATCAACCGAGCCGCCGTAAACGCGCCAATAAACATGGTTTCCGCGCCCGGATGGCCTCCAAGAATGGCCGCCGCGTGCTGGCCTCCCGCCGCGCCAAAGGCCGCCACAAACTCACCGTCTCCGACGAGCGTAAGTCCTGAAGCTTCGGGACGAAGGACGAAGGATGAAGGTTATGACTTTCATCCATTCATGAGAGCTCGCGTCACGATCGATCGTCGCCATTCTTTAAACGGCCGTATAACCCTCGAATGGTTTTTTAAAAACCGAAGATGGCTTCGACGGGCATCCGTCACAGCCGTGGAAGCCGCGTGGGCTAAACGGCCGCTCCCGGAGAGCGAAGTCCCGCTCCGCTTTCTTCTTCTCGTCTCGAAGAAAACGCATAAGGCGGCGCACGAACGTAATAAGATCCGCCGCTGGCTTCGCGCCGCGATCGCCGAGACCGGATCGTTTTCCGGGATCGAAGAGTCCGCCCGCGCGCGAAACGAACAGATCGTTATTATGATGCGTGTGTCGCTCGCGGTCCGCGAACTCAAATGGGAGCTTATTCTGAATGACGTTCAGGAAACTGCTCGCGCCTTAGAGAACGCGGTCTCTCAGAAGTAGAATTTGTTCTTGTGGGCTCCCCATTTGTTCTTACGGGGGCTTCTTAAGTAAACGGAACCCGACACGCTACCTTCGCCTTATCGCTGCGTGCGGCAGGCAGCCATTTTTTTGATCCGTATTTACCAGCGCGTGATTTCACCCTACGTTCCGGGCAATTGCCGTTACACGCCGACCTGCTCGGCCTACACGGCAGAGGCGATCCAAAAATATGGGGTATTCACGGGTAGCTGGATGGGAATGAAACGGATTGCGCGGTGCCATCCCCTGCATAAAGGAGGCTACGACCCCGTCCCATGATGTCCCGCCGAACCATTCGCGTTCTGAACACGATCGGGCTCCTGCTGCTCGTGATGTTCATCGCTTTTTATGCGGCCCATCTTTTTCGGGGAGCCTTTCATTGGGCGGGCTACGTCGTCCTGATCCTGGCGGCTGCCTGTTGTGCCCTGGCCGCATTCGGAAGGCTGCGCCTGCACGCCCAGGTCCACCAGGCGGCCAAAGCGAGCCGCGCGTCGCTCTTAAAACACTTATGGGAACTTCGTCACCGGCGGGAGTGGTGAGCGCTCAGCGATACGCCGCGCGGACCACGCTATCGAAGAACAGATGCGGCGCTTCATATTCCGGATTCCAGCCCACGATCACGCCATTGCCATTCGTGCCCGTGACCACATTCCCATTGGGGCGCACGATAAACGTTTCGGTATAATAAAGCTGGCCATCCAGCAACCCCGCAAACCGGAAATGCGCGCGGTAAC
This sequence comes from Bacteroidota bacterium, assembly GCA_021324685.1. GTDB lineage: Bacteria > Bacteroidota > Ignavibacteria > Palsa-1295 > Palsa-1295 > PALSA-1295. Next base: position 56,574 of record JAJPIQ010000008.1, on the reverse strand, counting down.
CGGAATCGACCAGCACTTCCGATTTCGACTTTTGTCCCGAGACAAATGCGTTCGCCGTCCCGAACCGCAAAGGAGTGTTATCGTCATCGATCATAAGGATTTTCACGCTGTCCGGCAGATCGTTGGCGACCGAATCGAACACATGCAACAGCGTATCGCTCCCTTTGTCGGCGGTCCGAAAAAACGTTACTACGACGGTCGTATCGTGCCATCCAGCGAGGGAACGAATAATTCCGTTCGGGTCCTTCCACTTAAGGTCGAACCCGGGCGGGTTCGAGATCGTGGCGATCGCATAAGTCTCTGAGACGTTATCGCTGAATTGGGCGCTGGCGTCGGTGAAGTCTTCGCTCGTGTTTGGGGCGGTCGAAGGCGAGCAGGCTGCGAGAACGGCAAGCGAAAGGAGAACGGGCAGGTTGCGTAGTTTCATGGGAATAGAATGCGTTTGGACGCGCAAAGTTACAACGGAACCGATCGAGACGCAACAAAATGCGACCGGCGATGTTCAAAGGTGTATTCCATGAAGCTGCTTCCTTTGCTCGTGTGTGTGGCGTTCGCCGCGTGTAAGAACTCTACCTCTTCCGCGGCATTTTCGAACGAGGTCGCGATCTCTGGACCGAAGACGGGGTCCATCAATACGGTCTATGATTTTACGGCTCGCCCGAATTTTTCCGATACGGCCGCGGCGCTTCTTTTTGTCTGGACGTTCGAAGACGCGACGATCTCAAAATACCGGCGTTCGGACGTTCAGCACAGCTTCCAATCCATTGGCGCGCATTTTTTCTCGGTCGAGCTACGCGATTCCTCGACGAATATTACCTTATGCACCGCGAACGACACGTTTACGGCGGTCCCGTAATTCTTAAAAACATGCTTTAAAAACCTGGCGCGAGTTCGATATTCGAACTCGCGCCAGGTTGAACTCCCTCACGAGATGTGATAAAAAAATGCGATGGACTACTGCCAGGCCGTGCCGTCGTAATAGAACGTGCGGGAACCGAGCGGTGCCACTTTTGCCGTCGTGCTATAGGTCGCCGAATAGGTCGCGTCCTGGTTGATCACGACGATCATATCGCCGGCCGCCGAACCGGTCGGCATGGTGAGCGTAAAATCCGCCGTGGCCGAACCCTGGCCGATGATAAAGACGGGTACGTCCGTGATCGTTACGCCGCTGTTCGAAGAAGCGGCCGTGTTGCTGGCCGTCGCGATCACGGAACCGTCGAAGGTGGCCGTGCCCGTTGCATGGACGGTTCCCACGACGTTCAGCGTGGCGTCCGGAGCGCTCGTCCCGATGCCGACGCTGGCCCCGCTACCTAAGACGACGGTATTACTCTGGCTCACGATAGTGTTCGCGCCCACGGCCGTTGCGTTCGTAATGCCGTAGTTCCCAATGTCGGACCCCGCGCCCAAGAGCGTGATGTTATCTTCGCCCGTAATGCTATAGCCCGCCTCCATCCCGAGCGCCGTGTTGTTCGCGCCCGACGTATTGTTCGGCCCGGCAAGATCGCCGATGAACGTATTTTGATATCCATCGTCGTTACTATATCCGGCCTCGGAACCGATAAAGGTATTGACGTCGCCGCTCGTGCTGCTGTAACCGGCAAGCGCTCCCTCGAAGGTATTCGCAGAGCCCGTCGTGTTGCCATATCCGGCGAACATGCCGGCGAATTCGTTGCTCTCACCGGTCGTGTTCGAATATCCCGCCTGGTAACCGGCGAACATATTATTGAAGCCGTTCGTATTTCCAACGCCGGCACCCTGGCCGAGGAATAGGTTTTCCGAACCGGAATTCGAAAGGACGATCGTCCCCCCGATCCGATAACCCGAATCGGTCGTGACCGAGCACGAAAAGTGCTTCATGCCCCCGACGGTCTGCGCCGTACGCATATTGACATAGAGCGAAGAAAGGTCCGGCACATCGGCAACGCCGATGACCGACTGGCTCCATCCTCCGGAATTATTTCCGCGCAGGAAATTCGTTCCGACCGATCCTGGCATTCCCGTGCCGCCGTTGCCGGCCGGAAGCGTTCCGGATACATCGTTCGTAAGCGAGACGGCGGAACTCGTAAGGTTCGATCCCGGACCTGCACTATGCACGACGCCCGCGGCAAGCCCGGTATTGATCGCTCCAGCGACATACAATGCACTCCACCGGTCGCTCGAACTGCCAAGCGGCGTGGCATTGTCGCTCGAAGGTGTATTCGGTCCCGGAGGTCCCTGAAGACCCTGAGGCCCAGACGCCCCGGCAGGGCCTGCCGGACCAGTCGCTCCGGTTGCTCCAGCAGGACCCGCTGCGCCGGCAGGACCGGCGGCACCACCGGGGCCGGTCGCACCGGTGGGGCCCGCAGGACCAGTCGCTCCGGTCGGGCCGGCGGGACCTTGCGGTCCGGTCGGACCGGACGCCCAGGTCAAATTTCCATTTCCATCGGTCTGAAGGTACTTGCTGGCATTTCCGCTTTGTGCCGGCAATAGCGCGGTCGCCGCGGCCGTCGCCGTGGTCGCTCCGGTCCCGCCGTTCGCGATGGGAAGCGTTCCCGTCACGTTCGACGTCAGCGAAACGGACGCCCATGAAAGCGTGCCATTGCCATCGGTTTGTAAAAACTTCCCGCTGCTGCTCGTTTGGGTGGGGAGCAGGTTATTGGCTGCCGCCGCCGCGGTCGTCGCACCGGTGCCGCCATTGACGACGGGCAGGGAGCCGCTCACTTCGGATCCGAGCGCGACCGCACCGGAGGTCAGCGCATTGCCCGAACCGTTCGCATGCACGACGCCCGAGGCAAGCGCCGCTTTGATCGAACCGCTCACTGTGAGCGTGGACCCGACCGATAAGGTCGTGCCGATCACGCCGGAACCGTCGACATTAAAGCTCGCGCTCGATTGCTGTGTCGTCTGATTGTCGATATATTGGTTTCCCTGGGGGAGCTCGCCGCCTTTGGTATCGTTTCCGGCGCTGCCCGTCGTCCCATAAAGCACGATCGCGTTCGTTACGGGATCGAGCGAAGCATGAAGTCCACCGCTTGTTTCGATGTTTACGTCCGAGCCATGTCCCGTTACTTTCTGGCCGTTGACCGAAAGGGAGCCGACGTAATCGGCCGCGATCTTATCCTTTGTGATCGCGCCGTCGGCAACGGTGATGGCATAGGGTGTCGCGCCAAGTTCCGAGAACGGACGGATCTCCGGGCCTTCTCCGACCTGGATGCTGACGTATCGGGCAGCGTCCATCGCGGAGGGCACCGGAAGTGGAACGGTTCCCGAACCGAGCATCACATTGAAGATGCCGTTTCGGACGGTCGTCGTATAGGTATCGCTCCACAGCGGTGCCGATCCATTCGTATCGGCATACAGCCGCACGTGGATCGTGCACGGTCCGTCGGGGGCCGGAAGGCCGGCCGGCGTTTCGAGCACGCCTTGATAGGAGATCGTCCGCGGCACGCTGGACGATGGAGTGGAGGATTGTGCAAACGGTGCATTCGCAAGCCCGCACAGCACTGCGATGATGACCGCTGCGCAAAGCAGGGTTTGATGGTACTGTTTCATAGTGACACGATATCGTTTTTGATGGCAAAAAATAGCCGGGAGCGTCTGCAAACGAGGCTTCAAAGCTATTATGGCAAATCTGGCAGGTAGCCGCAAAAACCGGAGAGAGATCTGCGCGGTACGTCGCGTTCGGACGATCACGCTTGTTCGCTCTTACTGGAACCGTCCTCGGGACCCGGTATCTCAATATACCGTGGCAAACTAAGCTAAGTCCTGGGAACAGTGCCACGCCTTTAGACACGATCGCAGTGTGCTGAGATACACTGCAATGCGCCCTGGAGGCATATGGGCACCTTTCTATTCCAAATATACAGCTTTAAAATTGAAAAAGCAAGGGTTATTTACGAGATTTTGTCTATTAGAAACGGGATCGCTGTATTTAGGCGAATTTCGAAGAAAAAAAGTTCTTAAAATCGTATGAGATAATGTAAAATTTTGAAAAATCGGGAACTCGGCTGCATAAATTAATGAATAAAATGCGCCGATTCATGAATTTAAATCCCACCGCAAAATTGAAGCTTATAAAATTGCCGAAAATCTGCAAATTTTGAAGATCGAAGAATTTACCCGGGCAATAACGTCGCGCTCCGTATGCATCGACTTGCATAAAAAATATCGACCAAAATAGGGAGAAAAAGGTCTCACGGGCGAGCCAAAACGCGCAACTTTGCATGGGGCGGTGTGTTCTTTGAATCAGATGGAGACTCTCGAACTCGACCGATTGCCCGCCGGCGGCCCGCTCAATGGCCGGGAATCCCGTGGTGGCCGCGATCGCGAACGGGAAAATGCGGAGGACCTGCTCCTCTTTCGGGAATTTCTTGCCGGGCTCTCGAACGGCCCGGACGGCGCTCGAGCGGCGCGGGAGTCCTTCACCAAGATCTATCTTCGCTATCGGGAGCGCGTCTACGCCTATGCGCTCCGGGTGCTCGGTAATGAACAAGACGCCGAAGACCTCTTTCAGGAAGTTTTTTATCGCGTCTATGCGCGCGCGCAAAGTTTCGAAGAAGAAAAAAGTTTAGGGGGATGGATCTTCACGATCGCGCATAATCTTTGCCTGAATAAAATTCGCGATCGTAAGCCGCAGGACGCGCTGGAGAACGTTACGCTCTGTTCGGAACCCGATCAGGACTTTGGCGAGGACTGGCAAGCCGTCATTGCACACGCGATGGCCCAGTTACCGGTGGAATATCGCGAGGCGCTCGTGCTGCGCGAATATGAAGGCCTGAGCTATACGGAGATCACCGGTATTCTTCACACCACCATTCCGGCGATCAAGAGCCGGATCTACCGCGCCAAAGGCCGCCTGCGTGAACTATTAGCGCCCTATTATAAGGAAAGCCTATAAGGAGTTTTTATGACGTTGAACGATCGTATTCTCGATTTTCTGGACGGCTCCCTTCCGGCTGACGATGAAGCCGAGCTGTTGCATACCCTCTCGGTCTCGCCCGAGAAGCGCACGCTGCTCAGAAATTTTATGGAGCAGCGGGCGTTGCTCGTGCGCGACAGCAAATCGATTTCGGTTCCCTACGCCGCGGAGCAGCGGCTCTGGGCGCGGCTGGACGCCGTCCTTCCCCAGGTCGCCGAACCCGCGGAACGTGTGGCCCCGGTCGCGGTCCGCTCCGGATTTTTCGCGCGCGCGCTCGGCAGCGCCGCGACCGCCATCGGCGCGTTCACGCTCGTTGCCGGGCTCGGGATCGGATTTATCGCGGGGAAGAACGCTGGAAATAATTCCCATGCTCCCGCGATCGCGGCATCGCACCGCGAGTCTCCGGTTTCGGTCCAGAACATTACGACGGTCCTTCGCGGGAATGCCCAGCCGGCAAAAACGATCACAAAATATGTGACCTATACTTCGTTCGACCGGGCTCCGCTTGCGTTTCCTGTTTTACTTCGGCAGTTGACTCCGGGCGTGGCCGCCATGGAGGACCGTTCGGAGCGTCCGCGGATCACGACTGCGGAGATCCCGGCAACGGCGCCGATCGCAATGGCGATCGGTGGCGATGGAAAAGGGATCACGCCGATCTTTCATAAGATTCGGCCCGAGCGTTCGACCGAAACATCGGAAAGCCTGCTCAGCCGCTTCGAATTCCGGTTCAACGAGAGCATCGGGCGACAATTCCCGAACAGCGTAGCGACGAATATTTCGCTGCCGCTCATTACGAATTCCTCGATCGGCACCTATTTCCAAATCCTTCCACATTCGAACCTTCTGTGGGCTGGCGCGGCCTATGGTACGGCCAGCGTGACCCGCAAATCGCTTTTTACCAGCACGGGTAACCCGCTCGATCCATCGCAGGAAGTGCTTTCGGCCGATACGGCGCATGCGCAAACGAGCTATATTTCCGCGATTGCAGAACTTCGCCTGCCGGCCTTTGCGACGGCGGACCTTACCTTCAGCGCGGGCTATGGCCTTGCCAGTTTGGGAAAAATGATGTTCGGCGAGATCGGACTTCACTACGATGTTTCGCAGGAAGTCGGTTTTGTCTGCGGCCTTCGAGCGCTGCAGTTTACGTATGACCTGAGCGGCCAAAAGCAAGCTGCGATCAAATCGGGCACGGGTGCGCTCGTGATACCGAATGCGGTCGAAGCGGCAAGCCCAAGCTTCAATACTGAACTCGACGCAGGACTGTTCTTCCATTTCTGATGATCCGGCGATCTCACATGGGATGCACGCTCTTCGCTGCGTCGATCGCGATGCTCTCGATCGGCGGATGTACGATGGTCAATACCCCTTCCGTGCCTTCCACGACGGTCCAGTCCTTTTTTTATCCGCTGGATAACGGCCTGATCTATACCTATGCTCGCTTCGAGCATAACCGGTACGATACGATCTCGCTCGAACTCGAAATCGGCCAGCCGCCGGACATGCGCAATAAACTCGTTAATATTGCGACCGGCGAGGCGGTTTATTATATCGGCTACTCGCAGGACATCGATAAAAATGTCGCAGGGATCATTGCGACCGATACCTCGACGCTGATGGCCCTCGATGGGCGTTTGGAACCGAATGCAACCTGGATCGCGGATGAATCGAATGGCATTCGGGCGACGGTGGTGAGCGCCCCGTACGACGATTATTACCTCCCGGGGCGCAAACAGGACTATACGAATGTCCTTCCTATTAAATATCATGTCGAGGGCCAACCCGATGAGAATTATACACTCCGCTTTTTCGCCGAAGGACATGGGCTTATCCTGGAGCAGGAGTTTGTCGGGTCGGGAACTCAGATCGCGAGCCTGCAACTAATCAGCATTCAGTATCCTTCCTGAGGCGTGGCACTGTTTCGCAGATCTGCTGCTGGCTATTATAAGGACCGCGCCCGCGGTCTTTCCGCGATGCTGCGCGCCGATTCGACGGCTTCGCGCATCGTCATTTTTCTTGCGATGAGTATCATCTTCTTCCTGCTCCTTAAAGTGACCGAGCGCAAAATTCCGCATGGGTTAGTTCCAGATTCGACGAGGGAGCAGGTCGATACTTCGGCTGCGACAGGGAAATAGAGGGTGAGTTCCGAGCCGAAAGAGATTTATCTTGGGATCATGTCGGGCACGAGCCTCGATGGCATCGATGTCGCAGCATGCCGGTTCGAAGATAAAACCGTCGATCTTCTCGAATTTTACTCGACCGAGTGGCCGCCCGATACCCGGCGCGCTATTTTGAACGTTGCAACGGCCACGACGGTCCCGATGGACGATTTGGTTCGGCTGCATTTCGAGCTTGCTAACGAATATGCCCTGGCGGTGAACGCAGCGCTGGAACATTCGAAAATTTCACGGGAAGAAATTCGGGCCATTGGTCTTCATGGCCAGACCGTTCGCCATTTGCCTTATGGACGAATTCCTGCTACGATGCAACTGGGTTCTGGCCCGGCGCTCGCCGCGATCGCAGGGATCGATGTTGTCAGCGATTTTCGCTCGGCCGATATTGCCCTGGGCGGTCAGGGTGCTCCGCTCGTTCCGATGTTCGACTATCGCTACCTCACAAGCGATTCGAGCGATCGACTTATCGTCAATATCGGCGGAATTGCGAACGTGACGTGGCTTCCACAGCATGCGGCGTCGGACGAAGTGATCGCGTTCGATACCGGTCCCGGCAATATGCTGATGGATGCGATCGCCCAGAAATATTTCGAGATGCCGTTCGACCGGAACGGCGAAATTGCGCGGAGCGGCACGATCGATGAACCACTGCTTTCGGAATTGCTTTCGAACGATTACTTTCGTTTGCCTCCGCCCAAATCGACGGGCCGTGAACTTTTTTCCGACCGGTTTCTCGCTCCGCTCGAGCGAAAGATCGCGAGCGGAGCGATCGACCCCCGCGACGCACTCCGAACCCTTGCCGAACTTTCGGCAAGGACCATCGCCTCGGCTTTCTCGTGGATTACGAGGCGCGCGATCGATCTCGAAATTATTGTAAGCGGCGGCGGAGCGAACAATGATTTTTTGATGGAGTGCCTTCGAAAAAACCTGCCCCAGGCACGCGTCGCCTCATCCGATGCATACGGTATCCCTTCTAAAGCGAAGGAGGCAATCGCATTCGCGTTCTTCGCTCAAGCGTTTATTCAAAATATCCCGATTCATCTTCCACATACGACCGGGGCACGGTCGCAAATTGCGCTCGGAGTTTGGAGTAAAGGAAAAATTTTCTGAAGCGTTTTTATCACGCAACATTTTTTTCCGAACAAAAAAATTTTTTAAAATTATTTCTGAAAATACTTGCTTTCGAGCGAGCAATGTATTATACTGCGCCATGAGATGGATACAATCACATGTGTAGAGATTGTGAATAAGTGATCCTCGCCCGTGATGATAAAAGCTGAATCCTGTTTACATGTATGCGCCCGTCTCTCCGAGAGAAGAAGAAACTCCGTGAAAGCGTTTTTCCAATTCTCCATTAAATCCATTATAGCCACTTATTTGTACGAACGTGACTCGCTTCGGCGAGTGTTTCCTCATACGATGTATGACGAGAACCGAGTTCTCTCCGGACAACCGAACGACTGATGGCAGCAACCGGTTATCCACGACGGATGAACGATCATCCACACTTTCAGAAATTCTTCGTGACTCCTTTGCTCGTCATGAGAGCCGTTATCTTGAGAACCGATCGCCTGTGCACGATCGCTCTTTTTCATCCGATCGGCCGAGTGTCGACGGGCGGTTCCGGACGGGAGTATTGACACGCGTGCCCGAAACGATTCCACATAGCGCCACTCAAACGTCGGAGGAATTTTCTTCCACGGACGCCGCCCACGATGCCGCGGCCCATGGGCCGGCGTTCGTGTCGAATGGAACGAATTCAGACCTGAACGCGGCGCACGAAAACGAGCGCTCCTCGGAGGTCGAGCGTTCGAAACTTCGCGATGCGGCGGGCCGCATTTGGCTACGGTGCCTGGAAACCATGCGTTCGCAACTAAGCCCTCAAACGATGCGAACCTGGTTCGAGCCGCTCGAGGCCGTCGAACTGGAAGGGTCCGTCATTACGCTTCGAGCGCCGAGCAGCTTTTTTTGCGAGTGGATCGGCGAGCACTACCAGGATATTCTGGAACAATCCCTTCGCGATGTTCTCGGGCCTTCCTCGGCATTTCGCTTCGATACCATAAGCGAAATCGAATCGGCGAACACCAAGCTCGAAGCGGCAAAGGAACCGCCTCCGGCGCCGCCGGCCGCTCCGGTACAACCGCAAGCCGCTACCTATCCGCCTGCCACGCCATCGTTTGGGGTACCGACCGCGCCGAATGCAATACCGGCAGCGGTTCGCCCGCCATTTTCTCCTGTCACGCCTCAAGCTTCTGGCATAGGGAAGAAACCGATCGAATCGAATCTCAATCCGCGATACACGTTCGACACCTTTATTCGCGGCGAGTCGAATAAACTGGCGTATGCGGCCGCCATGGCCGTTGCCAATAATCCGGGAGGCACGCGATATAATCCCCTCGTTCTCTACGGGAATGTCGGGTTAGGAAAAACGCATTTGATCCAGGCGATTGGCGGAGCCGCGATGCAAAAATTCCCAACCGCTCGCGTTCTGTATACCTCCAGCGATAAGTTTACCGTCGATTTTGTCGATGCGATCCAGAACGGCCAGATCAATGAATTTCAAAGCTTTTACCGCTCGATCGATATCCTTATTATCGACGATGTGCAGTTCTTTGCCGGGAAAGAAAAAACGCAGGACATCTTTTTTCACTCGTTCAATGCGCTCCGCGAGCTCGGTAAACAAATTATCCTGACCTGCGATCGACCGCCGAAAGAATTGAAGGACATCGACGATCGGCTCCTCAACCGCCTTCAGTGGGGACTGACGGCCGATATCGGCGCGCCCGATCTCGAAACACGCATTGCCATTCTTCGGCATAAGGCGATTGCCGACGGGATCGACCTTTCGCCGGAAGTCATCGAGTTTATCGCGACGAACGTCACTTCGAATATTCGGGAACTTGAAGGCTGCCTCATCTCGCTCCTGGCCATGTCTTCGCTCGAAGGTCGCGAGCCGACCTTAGAACTTGCCCGGGAAGTGTTGCGGAAGCTCGCAAAGCGCTCGACCCCGATCCTGTCGATCGAGAATATCCAGCGTATCGTAGCGCGGCGTTTTGGCATCGAGGAAGAGTCGCTACGCGCTAAAACACGACGCCAGGAGATCGTAGTCGCGCGGCAAGTAGCCATGTATCTCTGTAAAGAGTTAACGAACCATTCGCTCAAGTCGATCGGCCTTCATTTCGGCGGCCGCGATCATTCGACCGTCATCCATGCGGTCCAGACCGTCATGGACGATATGACCGCCAATCCGGCGCTCCAAAAAAAGATCGAAGAACTTCGCCGGCAACTCGAAATGATGCACTCGTAATGCGACCACAACATTCTTATATTCAAAAGCCCTTCCATCATGAAGGGCTTTTTATTTTTTCCCCCTGTTGTGGATGATAACGTACGAAAAAAATGAGTTCCAACATTCGCATGCGAATAGCTTCTGGGTTTCTGTTGAAAAGCAATTTCGCAACGGGGGATGCCGTGGATAGTATCGTGGTATGTTAGACCCACCGTTGTTAGCCACTTCTTTTTCAGACTAAGGATAAGATGTGAACTCCAAAACGCCTATGATACGACAGGGTTTCATTTTCGTAATCGTTCGATACCCACATATCCACCGCCTTTAAATTAACAATAAAGGTATTTAAATATCTTTTAAAAACTCTTCTTAAAGAGGTTCGTGGGAAAGTAAAGAAGATGGGAGTTTAAAATAAAGAAGATGGGAGTTTAAAAATGATACTCAAATTTTTCCTTCGATGAATGCAACGGAACATGAAGCATTTTCAGCGTAATTGTGTTATTAACCGATTCTCAGAACTCGCCCATTTAGCGAACTCTCGGGACTTAGCATCCGCTGAGGCGGAGACTTAGCACTTAGCACCTACTTTCGTGAACATCGCCATAATTGGAACAGGGTACGTCGGGCTCGTAACCGGAGCTGGTTTTGCCGAGACCGGCAATCAGGTCATTTGCATGGATATCGTGCCGGAAAAGGTCGAGAACCTTCGCAACGGCATTATCCCGATCTTTGAACCTGGCCTGGAAGAGATTGTCCGCTTTAACGTTTCAGAAGGCCGGCTTCGATTTACGCTCGATTTGAAAGAAGCGGTCGATTCCGCCGAGGTGATCTTTCTCGCGCTTCCTACCCCTCCCGGCGCCGATGGGGCTGCCGATCTTTCCATGGTCCTGGAAACGGCTAAAAATATTGCAGCGATCGCCACCGAGCCTAAGATTGTCGTCAACAAATCGACGGTTCCCGTCGGTACCGCAGACCGCGTTCGCGCGATCTTCGAATCATCCACCGATATTCCGATCGAAGTCGTTTCCAATCCGGAATTTCTGAAAGAGGGCGCGGCCGTTCAGGATTTTATGAAGCCGGACCGGATCGTTGTGGGCTCGCGCGATCCGGGAGCGATTATGGTGATGAAAGAACTCTATGAGCCGTTCGTCCGCACGGGGAACCCTATTTTCATCATGGACGAGAAATCGGCGGAGTTGACAAAATACGCCGCCAACTCCCTGCTCGCTACGAAGATCAGCTTTATGAACGAGATCGCGAACCTGTGCGACCTCGTGGGAGCCGACGTCGATCATGTCCGTATTGGGATCGGTTCGGACGGTCGTATCGGTCCCCAATTTTTGTTCCCCGGTGCCGGTTTTGGCGGAAGCTGCTTTCCGAAGGACCTCAAGGCCCTTATTAAAACCGCCGAAGAACTTGGGCACGACTTTGAGTTGCTGAAAGCCGTGCAGACTGCAAATGACCGTCAAAAAACGAAGCTCCTCCAAAAAATTATACTACATTATAACGGGGCGATCGAAGGAAAAACGTTTGCTGTCTGGGGGCTGTCCTTCAAACCTCGTACGGACGATATTCGGGAAGCGCCATCGATCGAGCTCATTCGAGGTCTTTTGGATCGTGGAGCAAATGTGAATGCGACCGATCCTGCTGCGATCAAACCGATGAAGCAGGTACTTCCGGAGAACGAAAATCTGAAATATTTTCGAAAAAATATCGATGCCCTGGAAGGAGTCGATGCCCTGGTCGTGGTGACGGAATGGAATGAATTTCGAAATCCGAATTTCGAACTGATTACAAAGAAGGTCCGTGACAAGGTCATCTTCGATGGTCGCAATATATACGATCCTGAGCGCATGCGCGAATATGGGTTCACGTATTACGGGATCGGTCGGCGATAGCGTTTCATTCGGAAGCATCCTCCCAAAGCGAACTGCTACTTTCAGGCCCGTTCCATTGTTTGCGTGGCAATGGACATTATTCAGGACTACCTCTCCCTTGCCATCCAGGTCGCCCGCGAAGCCGGGGATTATGCTCGGAATATACAGCGCTCGGAACTAAAAATATCGACAAAAACGAATGAGATGGATATCGTGACGCAGGTCGATTCACGCAACGAACAAACGATTCGCGATACCGTCCTTTCCAAATATCCCGATCATGTATTTCTCGGTGAAGAATTGGGATCGAGCGAATCCAGTGACGATTTCGGATTCTCTCATGCACGAGTTCGATGGATCATCGATCCCATCGATGGAACGGTGAATTTTGCGCATGGTCTGCCGATATGGTGCGTATCGGTCGGCGTGGAAGTCAACGGCACCATGGAATGTGGAGCGATCTATCAGCCGAACCTGAACGAAATCTTCACGGTACGCCGAGGCCATGGCGCATTTTTGAATGGCGAACGGATTTCTGTTTCTCGCGTCGCAGATGCAAGCAAAAGTTTGTTCGTCACCGGCTTTCCGTACAATGTGCATCAAAATCCGGAATCGGTGATCGAGCAATTTTCGAGCTTTCTGTACAAAGGCTTGCTCATCCGCCGTCTGGGAAGCGCCGCGCTGGACTTAGCCTACGTTGCCTGCGGCCGTTTTGAGGCCTTTTGGGAGATCGGACTTTCACCCTGGGACACGTCGGCCGGGCAACTCATGGTCCGAGAAGCAGGCGGCCGGGTGACGCACTACGATGGCACGGATTACAATATCTACAAACGCTCGATCATTGCCACGAATGGCCTGCACCATGAGATGATATCGGACATTATCGAAGGCAACAATATCAAAACTTCTGGCACGTCCTCTGAAAGCGTTTCATAGCGGAATTTCCTCTCACATCAGTCAAATTATGCCTCGCTGGATTCGAGCATTCGGGGTCATCGTCATTTTGTGTTTTGCGGCCAGTGCGAACGCCTCCAGTCGATCGAACTTCTACGTTCCGGATTCTGCCTCGGCTGTGGTCTCCGGCTTCGTACGGGATTCCGCTTCCGGAGAGACGATCATTGGTGCGACCGTGCGAGTGCGCGCGCTCCATTTGGGGTCGATAACGAACAAGAGCGGTTTTTTTTCGCTCCATATCCCGGGCGGCGGTACCATCACGATTGAAGTCTCCTCGCTGGGCTATCGGACGTTATTCCAAACGATGACGCTTCGTCCGGGAGAAGAGCGGACCCAAAACTTTTCGCTTGCCACGACGAGCCTGAGCAGTCAGGAAGTAACCGTCGAAAGCTCGGAAGAACGCGAACGCCAGGAGCCCCAAGTATCGCGAGTGACGATCTCCCCGCAGCAAGTCCAGGAACTTCCGAAAATGGGGCAGGCGGACCTCTTTCGTATCCTGCAATTCCTTCCCGGCGTTCAAACGTCGAGCGAAATTTCGAGCGGTCTCTATATTCGCGGCGGTTCGCCGGACGAAAACCTGATCCTTTTAGATGGCAGCGTGCTCTATAATCCCTCGCACTTCTTCGGATTTTTCTCGACCTTCAATCCGGATGCGATCAAGGACGTGGAGCTGATTAAAGGAGGGTTCCCAGCCGAATATGGGGGCCGGCTTTCGGCGGTGCTCAATGTGACGGATATCGAAGGCGATCGAAATACCACAAAAGGCAAAGTCGACCTCGGCCTTATTTCGAGCAGCGGTATGCTCGAAACTCCGGTGGGGACCGGAGCCCTTGTGCTCGCGGGGCGGAGAAGTTACATCGATCTGGTGATGAATACCCTCGGACTTACCCAGCGCCTCAGCCTTCCGGACTATTACTTTTACGACGCGAACGCGAAGCTCACGCAAAATCCGTCACCGAACGATAAGGTCGTTTTCGCAGCCTACGAAGGCTCTGATAATCTGACCTTCTCTTCCACGGCGACGGCCCATCGCGATTCGACCGGCCAGCCGGACATCGCACTCTCGTGGGGCAACAAATCTGTTTCGGGCGAGTGGACCCACGTCTTCGGGAGCGAATTATTTTCGAAACTTACTCTATCTGCGAGCAATTTTTCCTCTGTTTTTACGATCGGCTCCACGGCAGTCCCGGTGACCTATCATAACGGCATTTCCGATTATACGGCACGTGCGAGCGTCGATTATTATCCGAATACCGCGAATGAGATAAAGACGGGACTTCAGGCGACCGGATATCGTACATCCCTGCTCGTGCAGAGCGGTAATAATCCGCCGAATGCTGATTTTGGCGCGACGCCGTTCTATGGAGCCGCCTATGTTCAGGACGAATGGAAGCCCGCGATCTCGGGAGCGGAAGAAAATCCACTCGCGATCACCGGCGGCCTGCGAGTCGATAAAATAAGTTCCAATCCGCAAATCGGTGTCGATCCGCGTTTCAGCGCGCGGTATATTTTTTCTCCGCTGATCACACTCAAAGCGAGCGTCGGAATATACCATCAATATCTTAAACTTGCGACGAACGACCTTATTCCGATCTTCGACGTCTGGCTTCCGACCGACACGTCCCAGGCGCCCGAACGGTGCTATCAGTATGTACTCGGCGTTTCGACGGCACCGTTTGCCGATTATACGATCGACGTCGAAACCTATTATAAAGATATGCGCAACCTCGTCGAAATGCGGCCGAATGTGATGACCGGCAATACGTTAAACGACATCTTCTTCGTTGGGAATGGCACGGCGTATGGGATCGAATTCTTCCTGCAGAAGCAAGTGGGCCGTCTCACCGGATGGCTCGGTTACACGCTCGCGTGGACCTGGAGAACATTCCCAGACATCAATAATGGAACACCGTTCCCACCGACCTACGACCGACGGAATGACTTCGACCTCGTCGCGATGTATCATGTGAACGACCGATGGACGCTCGGCGCCGCATTTACGTATGAAACGGGTCAGGCCTATACCCAGATCACCGCTTTGGAACCCGATTTCGAAGATCCGACGCGGACGATCCCGATCGAAGGCGATAAGAATGCGCTCCGGTTGCCGCCCTATAACCGGCTCGATCTTTCTGCGACCTATAGCTTCTCCTTCTATTCGGACCAGCGCAATGCGGAATTTAATTTCGATGTGTTCAATGCCTATAATTACCGGAACGTCTGGATTTCGCAGGTCGATCAATCGACAAACCCGGCGACGATCACGTTCATACGGCTCCTGCCCATATTGCCGACGTTCGGCGTCTCGGTGAGCTTTTGATTTCAATGAAAGTGAAACTGTATAACACGTCGTTGGGAGCCGAATCGAACGAACGAAGAACGTTCGATCCGGCAAAACAATCCGTTCCCATTAACGAGGGAGTTGCCTTGTCGACCCATCGATCCCTGTCGCGTTGGCTATCGCTGTTCGCAATGACGGTAATGGTGTGTTGTATGTGCGGCTGCGACACTCCCATTCAAAGCAATTACACCGAGCAGCTCGTGGTCGATGGATTTATTTATGCCGGCGAACCGATCGACTCGATCGTCCTTCACCGTACGACGCCTTTCGGCGATTATTATGACGATCTCGATTACGCCGTCGATAGCGCGACGATCACGATCACAGCCGATGGCGTCGCACACACACTTTTGCCGACGGGACTGAAAGGCCGCTATGATCTTCCAATCAGCGACCTCGTCGTTCAAGGCGGCAAGACGTACACCCTTTCGATCACAGCTCCGGACCGGCAAACCAGTGGCATTCACACAGTAACGGCTACAACGACAGTTCCCATGCCGATCCATTACAGTGCGATCGTCGATTCCCTGCGCGGGCAGACCTTTATTGTTGACACGAACAATCTTGCCTCCCTGGTTTTCCCCGTGACGGCGGGACCGGTCGACAATCCAAACCGCGAATATCTTTTAAGCGTCCAGGCGTTGGATACGGCCTTAGCCGATTCACTTTCGCCTTCGACCCGGGGCCACATGGCAACTGAAATTCCGGACATCGATTCGAATCTCACCATCCGCTACTCGAATATTGCGACGGGACCCGAGATCGCGATCACACCTCGGCTTTTCCTCTGGTATGGGCCGAACCTCATCACCTTTTATGCGATCGATACGAACTGGGCCGATTATCAGCGGCAGGTCATTGGCCGCGGGGGCACCGATTATCAACCGACACTCAACCATATTAACGGTGGAATCGGCGTTTTTGGCAGCGCGGCTCGCGATACGGTCACAATATTTATTAAGCCGAAGGATTAACCGGCAAAATTGAAAATATGCGCTTTTAGGTGTGCTTCTATAAAAAAATGCTTATTTTTGTGTCAGTGGCAGGGATTTTTAAGAAGCGAAAAGCCGGCCACTCTATTGTTTGCGTAGAAGCGTGCGCCGCAGACAATTGAAAAATTATGCTTAATTAAAAAAGAGCATACTTTTTGCATATTTCATTGAGAACCATAAGCGGCGGTCGAATGCGAGAAGCTTTTCTCTCTATTTCTCACGAGCGTCCCGTCGCTTAGACTAATTCTTTTACTCTTATGCGCATACTCGTCATCGAGGACGAAAAAAAGGTGGCTCGTTTTCTCGAGCAGGGACTCCGGGAAGAAAAATACGATGTAGACGTCGCTCTCGACGGCGAAGAAGGACTACAACGAGCGCTTTCCGAATCGTACGACCTGATCATTACGGACATTATGATGCCCAAAAAATCGGGTATCGAAGTCATAAAGGAGGTTCGTGCAGCCAAACGAAATGTCCCGATCCTCTGCCTGACGGCCAAGACAGAGATTGGCGAAAAGGTCGAGGGCCTCGATGCCGGCGCAGACGATTATTTAACAAAGCCATTCCTTTTCGAAGAACTTTCCGCTCGGGTCCGTTCGCTCTTGCGGCGCTCCGACATCGAAAAGAAAACACAGCTTATTGCCCGCGACCTCGTGCTCGACACGGTTACGCACACCGCGCGCCGAAAAAAGCAAGGTTCGGAGGAGGAGCAGCATATTCCGCTCACCGTCAAGGAATATGAATTGCTCGAATACCTCATGCGCAATAAAGGCATGATCCTTTCGCGATCGGTCATTACACAGCACGTATGGGGATACTCATTTACAATGGGGTCGAACGTGATCGACGTCTACATTAAGCGTCTGCGAGAAAAGATCGATGCCGGCCGCGAAGAGAAGGACCGCCTTATTACCTCCGAGCGGGGCGTGGGTTACGGCGTTCGGACCTAGTTTTAGAAATACCAAAGCTTTCATTTTTATGATGCGGGAATTCAACCGGTGAATTCCCGCTTTCGGCATTACAATGCGGTTCAAACATCATATTTTCGTCTGCGAGAACGTTCGAGGAGAAGACGACCCGAAAGGGTGCTGTGCGCGCAAAGGATCGGCAGAAATCCGACAGGCCATGAAGCAGGAAATAAAGCAACGAGGTCTGCGGGGCACGGTCCGCGCCAATCAATCGGGGTGCTTAGATGCTTGTGAATACGGCCCTTCGGTTGTCGTATACCCGGAAGGCGTATGGTATGGAGGCGTTCAGCCTGAAGATGTTCCGGAAATTATCGACTCGCACATCCTGGGTGGCAAACCCGTCGAACGTTTGAGAATAAAAGATCCGAAATACCAATAAAAAAACGCCTCGCATATTCGAGGCGTTTTTTCATTTTCTTTTTTAATTTAAATTCTCACCACCAGCCGCGGCGGTTTCCGTATGACCGACCGGAGGTATCCGTGGATTCCGAATTATCGTACGAAAGCTGAACATGTTCGCGGCCAAAGCGGGGGCCGTTACCACGGTCGATCGCTTTTTCCACATGCGCCCGAGCTTCTTTGACGGAAAGATTGCGGCCTTCGAACTCGCGGCCGTCGAGCTCCGACATCGCTTTTTTCGCATCCGAATCGGATTCAAATTCGACGAAACCAAAGCCCTTCGAGCGGCGCGTCAGTTGATCGGCGACGACGGCGGCACTGGTCACACGGCCGTAGGGCCGGAACGTCTCTTCAAGATTTTCAGCAGTCCAGGTATAGGGGAGGCTGCCGACATAGAGTTTGGTGAGGGCGGAGGTGGCGCGCTCTGGCGCAGAAGTTTCGACTGAAAGCGTAGCGGTTTCGTTATCCATTCATTGTCCTTAAAATCTCTTACGAAGCATCCGGACCGGACTTTTTCGAACAGAGTAGCGCGCTAACAGCCGCTTCTCGCAAGAAGTTCAAGGCCCGGGAGCAACGCTCCAGACCCAAATTCCGGGCTCGGAATAGGTCAATCTTCCCAGCGAAGTGGGATCGACGGAAAGTCGCTGATCGGCCGTCTCGAGCACATACGAAGCGTTTAGGCTATGGAGGGCACGGAGGACGGAACCCACATAGTGACTTTCGTAGACCGTATCGAGTAATATCCTTCGGACCGCCAGCACTCGTTTCGCAGCTTCGACGGGATGAAGACCTTTTTCTGCATTCGTATCGGCAACGGCGGCGAGCAAGGAGCCATATTTCGCTCCTTCCGAGACGATCGTGCGTCCAGAAAGTGCGGAATACCAGTAGAACGATTCATCGCCCGCAGAGTCGAGATCCCAGCGGTGGGTTGCAATCCGGTCGTGCTCATTCGTATGCCGCTGCAGGAATTCCATTGTATGAACGAGCGAAGAGGATATGACGCGAGGTTTGGAACTGTTCTCGTCCATAATGGAACGAAATCCAAATGCAACCGCGGCAAGATAGATGGCCGCGACGAGGCCCATGATCGCTTTTGTCCGGCGTCCCTCAGGATGTGAAGCAAGCATGCCGAAGGCCAGTGCCGAAAGGAGCAACGCCGATTGCGTGCTTACGAGCGGGGCATAAAACGAGAGCGCGAGTGGGTACCACGCCGGCGAATAGAGAACGGGAAGTAAAAATCCAATCGGAAGAGAGAGAACCAGCATGCGTGTGACGATCCCATAACCATTCCATAGTTCTTTCCGGAAGAGCCCCAGGACGATTGCCGCACAGAGCAGTTTCGGGTCCTGCGTGACAAACCGCACGAGATGGAATACAAAGAAGGGGATTATCAGCAACGTTTGCCAACGCAACGCGAGCCCATGTGAAACAGGGTTCAGCGTCGATACCGGCAGGTGCAATACGGCGGCAAGATGATTCGCATATCCCAGCAGCGGTGCTCCGATGAGAAAGTCATTCCCTGGCATAAGAGGATTTGCACCGTTCTGAAAAAAAATAAGGAGGAGGACGACGATCGTTATCATCAGCAATTGTAACGAGAGCATTCTCTCTTTCTTTACCAGGAGCACCGCGATAAGTCCGAGCGCGCCGATGCCAACGACCGCACTCGAGAGTTTTGTCTGAGAGAGTTCCAGAAGCAGGCAGAGCAGGATTCCAATGTATACCCATTGGCGCCTGGGATCGATTTCTTTGGTGCGAAGGTCTAATGTCAGCAGTACGTTCAGAAGGATCATGCTGCCAAACACGAAGGAGGGACTCAGCGCATAACTCAAAAGTTCGCCATTTCCCAGACCGCCGGCTAAGAACCACATGGGAACCGAAATAATGGCAACATAGGATCGCTTCGTAAGGGTCAGAACGAGCGTAAACAGAGAAAACGAAAGCAGCGTATAACCGACGAGCGGAGCGGCCAGCGCAAGGTCCGGGAGCGTTCGACTGCTGGGAAATAACGCGAGGAGCTGATAGGTCCAGTCATGATAGTGCCAGGGCTCGGCCATCTGGTGAAGGTCCTGTAACGTCCCGAAATTTCTCAGGCCATGAATTTCACCGGCGAGAAAAGGAAGATCGGTTCCGAAAAGCCCTCGGGTGAGAATGCTCCCGTCCGCCTGGAATTGAAATCCCTGAAGATTACTTGCCGCGAACAGGAAAAGGGCTCCAATCGCAAAAAGCAGGAAATAATTTATTGTGCGGACCTTCCCTTCAAGTCCGAAGTGCAGTTTTGGAAGGACGATGAGCAAGAACAGAATTAAGGCGATCGCAATACGAAAAAAATAGTAAATTGTAAGTCCATTTGTAATTCCGACGTCGTGTAAAATGCCGAGGATAAACGGCGGTAACCCGAATCCAATAGCGCCGCCGAGAGATAGAATTTCCGGTACCTTTAACTCGAGTCCGAAACCGTGTCGAAAAAGAAGGACTACGATAATGCCGGGAAGGAGCGTGAGCCCCATGAGCCAAAGAGCATCTGCGCCAACTCCCAAAGGGAAATGAAACAGAAGGCATTCGCCAAGGAATAGCCCGGCTATGCCGAGCGCCAGCGTAAGAGTAGCCGAAATGCGGTTTAAGAACATAGCGAATGGTGAACGTTCTCTTTCAAAGATAACTCATAAACGTTTTTGAACTTCAAATAAAATCGATTTTTATACGTCTGCATATTCTCACAGGGAGTTTTTTAGAATAAGTTTGTTTACCGAAACCGGATAAAACCTTTTTTTCATGTCGCTCGACTCGCCCAAAATCGATCTTAACAGCCTTCGGATTCATCGAGATGCCCCATCGACGTCGAATGGGCATTCCCGCCGATCGATGAAGCCGGTCTTATGGACTGTTGCCGCGATCGCGATTCTCGTAATTTTGGGATTTTTTGTAAACAGCTTTTTATCTTCCCCCGAAGAAGTGCAGGTCGGGACCGTCTCGATGACGCTGCCTTCTCAGGCGAATTCGGTTTTGACCGCAAGTGGATACGTCGTCGCAAGCCGCAAGGCCGCCGTCGGATCCAAAGGAACGGGACGGCTCGTATGGCTGGGAGTGGAAGAGGGTTCCGTCCTGAAAAAGAACGAGATTATCGGTAAGATCGAAGATGTCGATGTTCAGGCCGCGCTGGCCGAGGCCCAGGCTTCGCTTGCCGCTGCTCAGGCGACGCTCGAAAACGGAAAAGCTGCTCTTGTCAATGCCGATTCGACGTACCGTCGTGAAAAAGTTCTATACTCTAAACAGCTTGCATCTTCTGCCGATCTCGTAAATGCAGAAGCCGTGTACAAGCAGGCCGTCGCGCAGGTCCATACCCAGGAAGCGAACGTTCAACTTGCGGAAAAAGGAGTGCAAGCCGCTCAGGTGCAGGTCGAATTCACGAATATCCGCGCACCGTTCGATGGAACGGTGCTCACGAAGGATGCAGATGTCGGGGACATTATCACTCCGTTTGGCGCGGCAGCAGGATCGAAAGCGGACATTGTTTCATTGGCCGACATGACCTCACTCGATGCCGAGGTCGATGTATCCGAATCGAATCTGGAAATGGTGCATGTGGGTCAGCCCTGCCAGATCTCGCTCGATGCGGTTCCCGAAAAGCAATATCGCGGAATCGTCCATATGATCGTTCCGACGGCGGACCGATCCAAGGCCACGGTTTTAACTAAAGTCGATTTCCTCGATAAGGATGCACGCGTGCTGCCGGAAATGAGCCTTAAAGTTTCATTCCTGAAGGATTCTTCGATCGTTGATTCGTCGGGGCCGAAGCTTACGGTTCCAGCTTCTGCAATCGTTTCAAAAGACGGTAAAAAGAGAGTCTTCGTTGTTTCGGGCGATCATGTCGTCGAAACGCCCGTGATGCTTGGAGAAACGGTCGGCAATGGTATTGAAGTGAAGTCGGGACTCAAGGATGGGGATAAAGTCGTCCTCAGTCCCACGGACAAACTGAAAAATGGGACGAAGGTGAAGCCGGCAGAGTAGATGACGCTGCACAATTTAATGGTTTTATATTCGTCTCTTGTCCTAAATTTTCGTATTTTCGTACCCTAAAAATAATTCGCCCATGCCTGATTCCATTGTCGAAGTAAAGAACGTCAGCAAAATCTATAAACGGGACACTATGGATATCCCGGTCCTGCAAAACCTGTCGCTGGGTGTGCCGGAAGGAGAGTTCCTTGCACTGATGGGACCTTCCGGTTCTGGTAAAACCACGCTCCTGAATCTCATTGCAGGCATTGACCGTCCTTCAAGTGGCTCGATCAACATCGCCGGGACCGATATTTCAACGTTATCGGAGTCGGCCCTCGCCAAATGGCGATCGCGGCATGTGGGATTTGTTTTTCAATTCTATAATCTCATTCCAGTGCTGACGGCCTATGAGAATGTGGAACTTCCACTTCTGCTGACGGACCTTTCCAAAGCGGACCGGAAAAAACACGTGGAAACGGCCCTCGGGGTCGTTGGACTTTCCGATCGCATTCATCATTATCCGAAACAGCTATCGGGCGGTCAGGAGCAACGCGTTGCGATTGCCCGTGCCATCGTGACGGACCCAACCATCATCGTCGCAGACGAACCGACCGGAGACCTCGATCGCAAATCGGCCGAGGATGTGCTTGCATTGCTCGAACAACTCAATCAGGAATTCAAAAAGACGATCGTGATGGTCACGCACGATCCTGCCGCGGCCGAAAAAGCACACAAGACCCGGCACCTGGATAAGGGCGAGCTTTCGATGAATTAATAAACATTCCCAACTATGAAGATTGCCAAACTCATTTTTCGGAACGTTTTTCGTCATAAATTGCGCGCAGCGCTCACCATCCTGGGCGTAGCGATTGCGGTGATGGCGTTCGGACTTCTTAGAACGCTCGTTACGTCGTGGTATTCCGGCGCGAATTCCGCCGCACCGGACCGGCTCGTCACGCGCAATTCCGTTTCGTTCATTTTCCCGCTCCCGCTTTCGTATCGCGATCAGATCCTTCGGGTTCCTGGCGTGAAGAATGTCAACTACTCCAACTGGTTTGGCGGACAGTATATCGACAAGCAACATTTCTTCGCGCGAATCGCGACCGATGCCAATACATTCCAAACAGTCTATCCCGAATATCTTCTATCCCCCGATCAGGCTTCCGCATGGATGAAGGACCGCAGCGGCTGTATCGTCGGACAAAAGCTTGCAGATCAATATCATTTCAAGATCGGCGATGTCATTACTATCGTCGGAGATATTTTCCCCGGCAATTGGCAATTCGTCGTGCGGGGCATCTATCATGGAAAGGAAAAATCGACCGAAGAAAGTACGATGTACTTCCAATGGGATTACCTGAACGAACAGGTGCTGAAGACGATGCCGACACGCGCGAATAAAGTGGGATGGTACACGGTGCAAATTCAAAATCCGAACGATGCCGCGCGTGTCTCGGAAGCGGTCGATGCGCTATTCACCAATTCCGATAACGAGACGAAGACCGAGACCGAAAAAGCGTTCCAGGCCGGATTTATCTCGATGTCGAGCGCCATCATCACGTCGCTGCAAATCGTATCGTATGTGATCATCGGAATTATTTTTCTCGTGCTCGCCAATACGATGATCATGACGGCACGCGAGCGGATCCGCGAGTATGCCGTGCTGAAAACGCTTGGCTTCACGGGTCAGCATCTGATGATCCTTATCTTCGGCGAGTCGCTTTCGATCGCTATTCTCGGGGGAGTGGTCGGGATTCTCATTACGTTCCCCATGGCCGCCGGCTTTGCGAAAGGCATGGAGAGCTTTATTCCGCAATTTATCGTCGAACCCAGTACCCTGATCATTGCGGGAATCTTCGCCGTTGTGGTTGGAATTATTTCTGCGATCTTCCCGGCGAACCGCGCACTCAGTATGAAAATTGTCGATGGGTTACGGCAAGTAGGATAATACGGACATGAAAATTCCACTAAGTTACAGTTTCCGCTCTCTTTGGACACGTAAGCTTACGACGTTCCTCACGATCGCCGGCGTTGCACTTGTTGCATTCGTCTTTACAGCCGTATTAATGCTTGCCAATGGCATCAAGGATACGATGGTTGCGACCGGTTCGGACGATAACGCGATTGTTCTTCGCAAATCGGCCGAAAGCGAGACGCTCAGTATTATCACGTTCGACGAAGCGAATACGATCGGGACCCAGCCGGAGATCGCAGTCGGTTCCGATGGTCAGCCCCTGATGACGAAAGAAGTTCTGACGATCATCAATCTTCGTAAACATGGTGCCGGACCGAGCGATCTTTCCAACGTCACCGTGCGCGGCGTTACCCCGGACGGCGTCATGCTCCGGCCTCAGGTCAAGCTGACGGAAGGCCGGATGTTCAATTTCGGGGCTTCGGAACTTATTGTCGGCAATGAAATTGCCGACCGCTTCGATGGAATGGAGATTGGGAAAACGATCAAATTTGCCGGAAGATTATGGACGATCGTCGGGCATTTCGACGCCGGAAAGAGTGGTTTTGCGTCGGATATTTGGGGTGACCAAAACCAAATTCTGCAGGCGTTCCATCGCCAGGCTTATTCTTCGATCGTCATGCGCCTGCGCGATAAAAAAGATTTCAGTGCTCTTAAAACGAAATTCGAAAGCGATCCGCGATTTAACGATCTTAAGATCGAGCCCGAAAAGCAATTTTACGCGGAACAGTCGGAGACGCTTAGTAACTTTATCAGCATTCTGGGAATTGTTATTACCGTTATTTTCAGCTTTGGTGCTATGATCGGCGCCATGATCACCATGTATGCGGCGGTTGCAAACCGCACCGTCGAAATCGGAACATTGCGGGCTCTCGGATTTCAGCGTCGGAGCGTGCTCGGAGCATTCCTGATTGAATCGTTATTTATTGCCCTTCTGGGTGCAGGCATAGGGCTGGTGTGCGCGCTCTTTCTTTCCTTTCTTACGATCTCGACGACCGATTTCAGTTCTTTTAGTGAAATCGCATTTGGATTTACGATGACGCCATCGATCGTCATTTCTACGCTTGTCTTCGCAACGCTCATGGGGTTCGTCGGAGGATTTCTACCGAGTTTCCGCGCGGCGCGCCTGGATATCGTGAATGCGCTCCGGTCGGGGTGATTTGGACCCTTCAATAAGCTCAATCCAAACTCTGGATCGCCCAAGCGTTACAGGGATTAAAAGATTTGCAGAACCAAATACGCGTGCGGGAACGGGGTTACAAATCCATTGTGGCCGGAATTTGACACAAAAAAGTTTTGAGGATGGTTCATATTTTTTAATTTCCGAATTATGCACACCGCACCCAAATTTACATCGACATCTTCAAAGCTTTTTTGGATTACCTTAGTTTGGGGGATCATTTTCGCTTTCATCCGGCTATTTGAATTTTCGTTGATCTATGCAGGATATTTTGTTGTGTATAGTATTGCCATGGCTGTCGGGTATCTTGGCCTCCTTACCCTTTTCATCCTGTCCATTATTTATTGGCGTGAGAACAGGAAAATAGTAAGCTGGCCTTATATTCCACTTTTACTAAGTATCCTCTTGATAGTATGTGGCCTCATGAAGTCATTTTTCCCGATGCATTCCATCTATGGCTATCAAAATGCAAATGAGCTTATTTATCAGTGGCACATGCCCGGACATATCGATGGTAAGGTGCCGGCCATCGTATGTTTCGGCGGTTCTGAAGGCGGAATTTATGGTGCAAATATAATGGCAGAAAAATTCTCAAGAAATAATTATGCAGCGTTGGCTATCGCATATTTCAATCTCGATAGCCTGCCCAAAGAACTGGAAAATATCCCATTAGAATATTTCGAAAAAGCTTTCAAGCTTATCAAAAGCAATCCGATGGTCGATACAAACAAGATAGCGGTGTATGGGGGATCAAGAGGGGCCGAATTAGCACTTTTGCTAGCTACAAAATATCCTGATGAAATCAAAGCGGTCGTCGCCATGGCGCCAAGCGCTTATGTCTTCCAGGGGTTTACACCTCATGATTTGACAAGAAGAAATTCCTCCTGGTCGTATAATAAGCAACCACTCCCTTTCATCCCATACTTGTATGATGAAACAGCTTTGAAAGGCGGTAACACGCTTGGAATGTTCATTATCTCAATCGGCCAATTAGAATACCGCGATGCTGCAACCATTGAAGTGGAAAAGATCAACGGGCCTGTGCTATTGATTTCCGGCGAGGACGATCAGATATGGCCGTCCTCATTGATGGCAGAGCAAATAGTGAAAAGGCTCAAGGATCACAACTTCCATTTTATGTATAAACATTTGAATTACAAAAATGCAGGTCATGCCTTCATGACCACAAGTTGGGGGGGTACCAAGGAAGGAAATGACTTTGCTGAATCGGACTCCTGGAATAAGACGTTGGCATTTTTGCACGATGCTTTCAAATGACTATCAAAGAATTCATCGGCGGATTCCTTTCCAACTTCCGCGCGGCGCGATATTGTGAATGCGCTAAGATCGGCTTAGTTTATGAGAACGAGCGTACCGACTGAATCGTCTGCTCGATCACATAATCGATCTCGTTTTCTGCAAGCCTCGTGTATAGGGGCAGCGTGATGGTGGAGTCTCCGATCCGTTCGGCCACTGGGAACGTGCCGTCGGGGAGCGCGAGGTGCTCGCGGTAATAGGTCAGGCGATTAATGGAACGGAAATTAACTGCAACGCCGATCCCTCTGTCCTGAAGGTCGGATAGGACAGCATCCCGCACCTTCGGGTCGACCCAGATCGTAAAGAGGTGCCTGGCATGCACGGAACCGTTCAGCACTGCGGGATAAGCTATTCCTTCGATGTTTCGAAAGCCTGCTTCATAGCGCTGACAAATGTACTCTCGGCGGGAGAGCCGCTCCTGTAATTTCGGAAGCTGGGGTAGAAGCATGGCCGCCTGAAGGTCGAACATGTTGCATTTATATCCAAGCATTTGCATGTCATAATGCTTGAAACGCGCCGAGTAGCGGTCGGCCGCGGATTTATTCATTCCATGCAGCCGAAGGACCAATAATTTTTCGTAAAGCTCCTCGTTATTCGTAAGGATCGCCCCGCCTTCGCCCGAAGCCAAATTTTTGGTCGCATAAAAACTGAATACCGCCATGTCGGACGCATGGCTCGGTTTTAAGCCGTCTCGAACGCCTTCAACACAATGAGCCGCATCTTCGACTAAGGCGATGTTATGCTCTTGTGCAATCTTTTGCATCTCGCGCATATCGCACATTTGGCCATACAGATGGACTGGGAGGATTGCTTTCGTGCGTTTCGTAATTGCTTTTCGAATTTCCTGGCAAGAGATGTTCCCTGTTTCGGGCTCGACGTCTACGAAGACCGGCATCGCGCCACACTCCAAAATAATGTTCCCTGTCGCCATGAAGGTCATCGGCGTTGTAATGACTTCATCGCCCGCACCGATTCCCAGCGCTTTTAGCGCAATAAAGCCGCCCATGGTCCAACTGGTGACTCCAACGCAATACTTTGCGTTCATCATGCGAGCGAATTCGGCCTCGAATTGCTTCGTCTTTGGGCCGGTGGTAAGAAAGGTCGAGTGGATTACTTCGGCGAGGCTGGAAATTTCCTCTTCGCCGAGGGGATGTTTATAAAATTCTACTTTCAAGGGCGATGGTCTGGGATTTTAACCATCATAAAACAAAATAGGGCGAAATACCATTTCACCCCATTAAACTCAGGTCATCCGATCGTACTCCGAAAAATTATTTTGGCAGAGGTGAGTTATCCGGATTTGTCTGCCCCGTTCCAGGCTGCGCTCCCGAAGGTGGGGCTGCGGGCGCCGAGGGGCGTCCCTGAGGCGGTGCCTGCTGGGCCTGAGGCGTTGGAACAGGGCCATTTCGGACAGCGCTCGGAATATTGTTTCCGGTAGGCAAAAACAGTAAATTAGCGAGAATACAGAGAACTACGAAGATCGCACCGAGCCATATCGTCGTTTTTTGCAGGAAATCGGAAGCCCGGCGAACGCCGAAAACTGCTCCAACCGAACCCGGTGCTCCCAAAGCGCCTGAAAGGCCGTCCCCTTTCGAGGATTGCGACAAAATAACAACCGTCACCAGAATGCAGACGAGTACGATTAAAATGACAACTAACGTGAACATATCGGCCTTTCGTAGAAGGGCCTATGAAACACAGCATGAGGAAAAGAATTCCGAACCGACGGTTATCTCCCGAAAACATCACGATGCAGTTTCCTCAAAGCCGGAATGCCTTCGGAATCCTGGACGATAGCGACGAGGCTATTCTCGACCGGAAGTATTCCATACAAACGAAAGGAACGGAGTGACCGCCCCATACCAGAAACGAACTCTGTGGTGTCACTGCCATTTTTTCTCAAAAGGAGCGATACGGCACTCACAGGAGGACCTTCTGAGAAGTGAAAATCGCCAGCCTGCAGTTCGGCAATTGCTGCGCGACGGTCTTCCTTGCGGATTAGAATGTTGGATTCACTTGCCGTCGTCCACGAGAGAATACCCATGGCGTGTAGGTTTGAAATGTGCTGGGTCTGACTTTGTCTCAATCGTCCGGCCGGTTCCTTTGATGCTTCGATGGTGACGGGCACAAGACGCTGTTCGATCGCAAGAGCCAACGGTTTGGTAGGTCGGCCCGCGTCGGGAAGTTCTTGCTGCAGGACGGTATGACGGAAGGTTTTAGAAAATGGAGTTCCAATACGCAAGCTTGTTGTTCCGCTCCGCAATGGATGGGCGAATGCCGGGAACAACACGCGCGCACCTCGCCTTCCGAGTTCTTCTGCTTCGTCGAACGTAAGCGTGCGAATTAACTTTGGTGCTTTTACGAATTCCGGATCGGCCGTATATAGGCCTGGAAGCATTTTCCAAATAATCACTTCGGTGGCGCCAAGCACGCTTGCCAGCAGTGTGGCCGAAAGATCGGAGCTTTCACTTCCCATCGTCGTCGTGATCCCATCTCGTGTCGCGCCAATGAAGCCCGGAACGAGCGCGACCTCGCTACGTCGCAGGGCCGGCAGGATGGCACGCTCGGTACGTGCGCCTGTTTCTTTTATATTGGGAACTGCGTGACCAAACGTTTCATCGGTTACGATGATATTCCTTGCGTCGATAAATCGAACCGGTATTCCCCGATCCTTCAGTAATGCTTCGATCAGAGCGGTTGCGAGCAACTCGCCTTGTGCGAGCACGGCATCGCGTGTGCGCAAGGAAAGTTCGCGAACAATTGCGATTCCTTCCAAAAGACTCGCGGTCTGATTCGAAATGGATTCGAACCGCTCGAAAAGAGCGGCTTCGCGGTCCAGACGCAAAGTTGCCGCTAATTGTTCATGCTGTGCGACGGTTCGCGAAAGGACATCCTCTGCTTCTTTTAAGCGACCTTCTTCGGCAAGTTCGGCGGCGCGAGCAAGATAGCGTGTCGTATGCCCGATGGCGCTCGCGACAAGCACGATGCCGGACTGTCCGGTCGCTGCGCGGCGTGCACGAATAGCTTCGCGTTTCTGAGCCTCGTCCAGTATGCGTACAAGGGCCTCCAGGCCGCGCTTCGAGCGGGCCAAAGCGCCACCAAATTTATAGACGATCAATGGTAATTATGGCTGAAGTTCACACTCCGAGAACAAATATAATTTTTGCGAAGTGCATTTTTCTTTTCAACTGTTAGCATCTGTTTCGTACGTTCTTAATTAGATCGTAGAGCAACACGTTCATTTGTGTGGAACATTATTGAATACGAAGAGGTCGGGTCTACGAACACCGTTGCAATGGAACGGCTGTTTCGTGGCGAAGCGAAGCATGGGGATGTCATCGTGGCAAAGCACCAGTCCTCCGGCCGTGGCCGGAGTCCGGGGCGTGTATGGAACGATGAGCGAGATGCTTCGCTGCTCATGAGCGTCGTTCTTTTGGAGATCTCAAATCCACAACAACTTTTGCAATATCGCATGGCGCTCGCTGTTTTGGATACTCTGCGATCATTGGCTCCGGAACATTCTCAGCACGTTCTTTTAAAGTGGCCAAATGATATTTTGATCGGCGAGAAGAAAGTTTCCGGACTCCTGGTCGAAGCGGAATGGAATGGCGCTGCCATGAAATCGGCTGTTGTTGGCATCGGCGTCAATGTCAGGCAACGATCGTTCGATCGATCACTGGCCGATATTGCAACGTCCTTATTGCTCGAAGGGACGGACGTCTCTGTTTCATTCCTTCGAGACAATATCTTAAAATCGATTGAACGCGAACTTCATCATTCTTCTCTAGAGCAGGTTCTCGCGCGCTTGCGCCAAGAACTTTCATGGATGGCAGCTATTTCGTCATTCGAATTAGTTACCGAGAATGGACAAAGATTGTGCGATGTTCGCTTTGCTGGTATTGACGATTCCGGGACGATGCGAATGATCGATGGGAAGGGTCAGTCCTTGGAGGTTCGCAACGGTTCGCTGGCCTGGAATAAGCAGAATCGTTAATGTGAAATTTTGGTTAGGCTTTGGATGGCACTTCTGGCCGTAGATATTGGTAATACTTCGACGTCGATCGGACTCTTCGAGGGAGCACAACTCCAAAAGCGGTTCGACATTCCGACGCGCACTTTGACGCACCGCGCCCTGACGCGTGAAACGCTGGATGCCCCGACGACGGGCATAACAGCGCCGGACGTCATTGCAATTGCCAGTGTCGTGCCCTGGGCTTCGGACGAACTTATTGTCGTCCTGCACGAAATTTTTCCGGCCGCGACGGTACTCGTTATTACGAGCACAAGCGTTCCCATGCAGATCGATTACCCACATCCTGAAGAGCTTGGCACCGACCGCCTCTTAGGCGCTTTTGCAGCGTTTAAATTGGAAGGCGAACGGACCCATCGGCCAGCGATCGTGGTCGATTTGGGCACTGCAACGACATTCGATTGCATTACAGCGGACGGCGTCTATTTGGGAGGTGCCATTGCTCCTGGCCTTGAGCTTGGCGCCGAAGCGTTAGCGCAACGCGCTGCACAGCTTCCGTCGGTCGATCTTTCGTTTCCGGCGAGCATTGTCGGTCGCACAACGGTCGAGAGCATTCAGTCCGGAGTTCTTTATGGCGGTCTTTCCCAGATCGAAGGATTCGTTCAGCGATTATCGGCGGCCGTATTCGCGAACGAAGAGCCGATCGTATTCGCGACCGGCGGACTTTCGCGGGTGATCGAAGGCCGAACGAATATTGTTACACGCTTCGATCGAGACCTGATATTGAAAGGAATTCGGCTTGCAGCGGAGCTAACCCCAGCAGAGACATCCCTCGAAGCCACGGCCGAAGAAATGGGAGCACGAAGTTAATGCGTATCGGAGATAAAGAATATGAGATTTTAATTCGCCGTCAGGGCGAGGAAGTGTATGCCGCATTTTGTCCGCAGCTCGACCTCATCGTTCGTGGAACGGCCCATCAGCAGGTCGAGGAAAAAATGCGTCAGCTTATCATAGAGCGCGTGGGGAATCATGACCAACCCAACGGCGAAACGCCTTGACGCGCTTTTCGCTACCGTTGCGCTGTCGCTCCCATTTAAGTTCCATTCCGGCGGTTCCGACGGCCTGGTATATTCCGTTCCCCATGCATTACGAGAGCGCATTCGCGTTGGCACCCGGGTACTCGTTCCCCTGGGAAAGCGCGAAAAGACCGGCGTCATCGTCTCGATCAGCGATGCACTGCCCCTGGCAATGTCAAAAGTCCGACCGATTTCCGATGTTCTCGATCCATCGCCGGTTTTCGATGAAGACTTTCTTCGATGGACAAAATGGCTGGCCACCTATTATCTGACCTCCTGGGGCGATGTGCTGGGGACCGCACTACCGGAAGGACTCAAGCCAGAAACCAAGGCCCGTGTAATCGCTCTTGAACAAGGCGAAAAAATTTCAGATGCGCTTAGTCCACAACGGCGCTTGCTGCTCGATGAAATTCGTAAACATGCGGAGGGTATATCGATTTCAAAGCTGGCTGGGATTACAAAGGTCCATAGCCTATACGCAACGTTACATGCTCTCGAGGAGGCGAATTATATTCGCATCGAACGAGCGCTTCGCGGTGCTGCTTCCATCCCCAAAGAAATCATCGTCGAACTTGCGCCTCATCTTTCCATCGGTTCCGAGCATTTAGCCGCGACGTTGAACGAACTCGAAAAACAAGCACCCCGGCAGGCAAATATTCTTCTTTCACTCATTCAACAAACGCAGATAGCTCCGGACGAGCCGCTCAGTCTTCCGCTTCTTATCAAAAAAGCGGGTGCATCCCAAAGCTCGTTTAAGGCGCTGCGTGAAAAAGGTTATATTCGGACTCGAAAACAAGAAAAGAATATTTCACGAAAGGATATCCTTGCGCAAGAACCCGGAGTAGACGATATTTCGAACATCGCCCTTACTTCCGAGCAAGAAGAAGCTGTAAAAAAGATTGCAAACGCCTTGGAAATAGGGAAATCAAAAACGTTTCTCCTTCATGGCATAACCGGCTCCGGGAAGACTGAAGTTTACATCGCGCTTGCAAAAAAAGTCCTTTCGAATGAAGGCGGAGTACTCATTCTTGTCCCCGAAATTGCGCTCACGCCGCAACTCATCGAGCGGTTTCGAATGCGATTGAGCCTTTCGAGTACGTCCGAAATTGCCGTACTTCACTCCCGAATGTCCACGACAGAACGGTCTTCCGCGTGGCGTGCCCTTGTTGAAGGTAGAACCAAGCTTGCAATTGGCGCACGCAGCGCTGTTTTCGCACCCGTGCAAAATCTAAGACTTATCATTGTCGATGAAGAGCATGAAGCAACCTATAAACAATTCGATAAATCGCCACGCTACCATGCCCGCGATGCTGCGGTCATAAGAGGCGCCATGCTGAACGGCGTTACTGTATTAGGCAGCGCCACCCCCAGCATCGAATCCTATTATAATGCGGCACAAGGCAAATATGAGCTGATTCGACTAACCAAACGTGCCAAACAAGCGGCGTTGCCGCGCGTGAACATTATCGATCTTCGTACGGCCGAAAACCGTCGGGATTTTGCAAAAGCAAAAATAGCGCTTACGCCCGAACTTCGAGAAGCCATCCAAACACGACTCGAAAAGAAAGAAGGAGTCGTTCTATTCCAAAACCGGCGGGGATACTCGACGTATCGCGAATGCCTGACCTGTGGGAATCCCGAAATGTGTCCCAACTGCTCGGTCACGCTCACCTACCATCGCCTGCGGGACCAAATGCGCTGCCATTACTGTGGCTTCGTTACTCCGCTCGTAAAAACGTGCGTGACGTGCGGTGCGGAAACCCTGCGATTCGGAGGCACCGGCACACAACGAGTAGAAGAAGACATCGCGAAAGCGTTCCCAGAAGCAAAGGTCGTTCGCATGGACCTGGACACGACCGCGCGGAAGGGCGCTTATCAAAAAATCCTTTCCACATTCGCTCACGGCGACGCGGATATTTTACTGGGAACGCAAATGGTCGCAAAAGGGCTCGATTTCCCTCGGGTCACGCTCGTGGGTGTCATCAGTGCGGACACGAGCCTTAACATTCCTGATTTTCGTTCCAACGAGCGGACATTCCAACTTTTAACCCAGGTAGCGGGCCGAGCCGGACGGAGCATGGAGCTCGCCGGAGAAGTGCTGATCCAAACGTTGCAGCCGACCAATCCTGCGATTGAAATGGCTGTTGCCCATAGCTACGATACGTTTTTCGAATGGGAACTAAAGGATAGAGAATCCCTTCTTTACCCTCCGTTCAGTCGCTTAATTCTTATTGAATTCCGTGGCCTTCACGAAACCACCACAAAAGCCCGGGCCGAGCAGTTTGCGACTCTGTTCCCGTTGCGAGCCTCCTATTATGAACGTATCGGTCCAGCCCCGCCAGCGATTGCCAAACTGCGCAGCGAATACCGCTGGCATATTCTCATTAAAAATTTCAAAAAACAGGATCCGAACGGAGAGAAGATCCGGCGTTTGATCACCGGCGCATTGGACGAATACCAAAAGCGCTTCGCCTCGCCGCACGTGAAAGTGACACTCGATGTCGATGTGCAAGGAATGCTCTGACCGGAACCCTGATTACGCCGATTTTGATGAGTAGTCTGAATCATTGAACATTTATCCCCGAAATCTCCGTTAATTCCATTTTCGGTTCAAACCATGCTCTTCACCCCGTTCCGTATTAATTCCATGACGCTCCCGAACCGGCTGGTGTTGCCGGCAATGGTGACGCGCCTTTCGGGAGAAGATGGATTTGTCAACAAAGATATTACGGACCGCTATGTGCGATTTGCCAAGGGCGAAGTGGGGCTTATCGTGCTCGAAGCGATGGCGGTGCATACCGCGAAATCGGGTCCGCTGCTCAGGATTTGCACGGATGAATTCAAACCCGGACTTACGGAACTTGCAAAAAAGATCCACGATACGAGCGATTCGAAGGCGGTCCCGCAGATCATTCACTTCCTGAAAATTGCTCGCTCGGGCTGGCGGCAAAAGATCGAGGACTTGTCGATCGCCGATATTCAGCAGATCGTCGAGCAATACGGCCAGGCTGCTCTTCGAGCGCGCGAATGCGGATTCGACGGCGTTGAAATGCACATGGCGCATGCTTATACGCTTTCGAGCTTTCTTTCGAAGCGCAATAAACGGCCCGATCTCTATGGCGGTAAATCGCTCGATAATCGCATGCGCCTACCCTTGCAGGTGATCAAAAAAGTACGCGAAATGGTCGGGAATGATTTCCCGGTCGGCGTCCGCTTTTTAGGGGAAGAGTGTATTAAAGGCGGATATACAACGGAAGAATCGCAGATCATCGCGCTGAAATTCGCTCAGGAAGTATCGCCCACGATGCGCGGTGTGGATTATATTTCACTTTCGGCCGGCGGGAAGTTCGAAGACGCGGTTCATAAAGAAGGCGAAGTACTCTATCCGTACACCGGCTACTCGGGAGACCGCTGCATGCCGCCGCTCGAATATCCCGACGGCTATAACCTTCACATGGCAGAAGCCGCGCGCAGAATGCTGCGACGGCATGGCTTTGAAACGCCTGTCGTTGCGACGGGGAAAATTCCCACTCCGGAATTCGCCGAAGCGGTGTTGCAGGATGGCCGTGCCGATCTCATAGGAATGGCGCGTGCGCTGTTAGCGGACCCGGATCTCCCAAAAAAATCGCGGACGGGGAACTCCGATAAGATCGTAAAATGCATCTATTGGAATATCTGCAAAGCACTCGATGAGAACTTTCATGAGGTCGTCTGCGGCTTATGGCCGAAAGATGAAATTCAGGCGCCATACTCCGAAGATGATGTCGCGCCGGAGTGGAGTGTTCCGGACTCGCTTTCCATCCTCGTACGTTCGGGCAATATTCGCTTAAGCTGGAAACAGGCGACTGACAATGAGGCCGTTATGGGATACGAAGTGTGGCGTTCCGATGACGCCGGAAAATCGTTCTCGCATATTTATTCCATTACCACGTCGATGTGGACGGACCATCTTGCTGCGCCCGGCATTACTTACCAATACTATCTTCGGGCCTACGATCGCGCCGGTAATAAGAGTGTCCCGTCGAATGTCGTTTCGGCGGAACTTCCGATTGACGTTGAAATTCCAACAGAAGTGAAAAAAACAATCGCGCCGCCAAGCTTTTTAAAGGCGAAGCCGGTCGTTCAAGCGTAAGCAACGGCTTCCGGCAGTCACATCGCCCTCCTCGAACGTTGCTATGAGCCATTCCGTTACGGAAAGACGCATGCTTCGAGCTTTCGTGATCGGCTGGTTGTGTATGGTCTTCTGCGCCGAAGCGAACGGGTCCTGGAACATTCTGACCACCGTAAGCGCTGCCGATTTTTACGACGCACATTCGGGCCTTATCTGCGATGGAACCGAAATTTTACGCGTAAGCGATACGGTTTTTAATCCCGTATTTTTGAAACCGGTCTCCGCAATTGATATTCAGAACACGGACGTCGCCTGGGCAACGGATGGAGATACTCTCTACATAGGGACCGGTCGCTGGTCCGCCTGGCATCCCACGGCGATCGATACTTCTTTTACCCATGGCATTCTCGCTCTCGTCCGTGCGACGACAGACCGAGTGTTTCTGTATTCGGACAGCGAATTATACTTCAGCATTGCGGGCGATACCCTATTGCCCACAACTGGTATTGTGCGTGGCGATTCGATCGTAGCTATCGATTATTTTTCTTCAAAAGAACTTCTCGCCGTCTCTGCAGGCAATATTTATCGCTCCATCGACGGCGGAGTTACATGGAACGTGGTACGTTCTTATATGAGCCGCTGCGCCAGCATTTTTGTCGATACCGCTCATCGCCTCGCCTGGGTCGGTGGCGACACGCTCTTTGAAAGTTCCGATCGTGGGCTTTCCTGGAATGCTGTCCTGCCTCCGCTGCAGTTCGCGTTAGGAACATTTAGCGGTCAGGTCTTCGGTGCGCACGATTGCTCTGGCGCTTTTTATATCACCAATGGCGATCGCAATGGCTCGAATGGGGATATTATGCGCAGCCGCGATGCGGGATTGACATTTGAAGATGCCGGTCCGTCTCCGTCCGAAAATGGCCTACTCGTTCGTGGTGCATGGACTTTCGATCGTGGTTCGACGCTCTATTGGTGGGCAAGTTTCGGGTTTGGTTATGGATCACTCTTCGTAAGTCATAATGGGGCAGACGGCCTCGTGCCCGATTCCGTAGCCTCCGCGATGCGGGTCAGAGCCGATACGATTGTCGACACGATTTGTACATCTAATTCAGTTCCCCTTTTTATTCATATTTCCTCTTCGATTTGCACCGGCGTTCGTATCGATTCGATCTCGATACTCCATGCGAGAGGAACGATCGTTCGGGCGATCGACCCTCAAACGCTCTTCGGCAATTCCGCCGATATTGCACTGCGATATTCCGCGAGCAACATAGGGACCGATCCCATCGTGCTGCGACTCTGGTTCCACAGCCTGGAATGGAAGTTCCGAGAGCATGCCGACTTTGGAGCAGTTGCAATTGCCGTCACATTGCCTCCGGAGCTCTCGATCGCCGACAGTCTCAATTTTGGAACGGTCGAGGTAGGGCGGTCACGTGCGATGACCCTCAGAATCCAAGACTCGGGTTGCAGCGTGTTAAGAATCGATTCCATTGTTTCAAGCAATCCGGCGCTTTTTGAATTGCCAAAATTAACGTTCCCAATCCTGATTACGCGAGACAGTACTGCCATGATGCGAGTGTCTTATGCCCCCGAGAGTCCCGGTCCGGCACTTGAATCGATCGAGATTGGGACGAATGCCGGGCACACGTTTGTCTCGCTGTATGGAGAAGGGGTCGAGGCGGCGTCGGTCGCTTCGCTCGATTCGAGCATACTCACGGTCGTTCCCAATCCAACTTCCGGAGGCATTACACTTGTTGGGGTCTCGCCGAATGAGGACGTTCAGATCTTCGATTGCCTCGGACAAGAGGTTGCCGCAGGAAAGCTTCGGGATGCGAGTGGGATTCTCGACGATTTAACAAATGGAACCTATTTTATCCGCTGCGCGGGGAAATTAGCGCGGGTCTTACTCATCAAACGATGAAGCGCGCGGCGATCTATCTGACGTGCGCACTGTGTTTTGCGCCATCGATCGTGAATGCACAACACTGGTCGAAGGTCCTTGCGCTTAGTAATACAATGGGTTCTTCCGCGTTTTTTTTTAACGCGCGCGAAGGCGTGATCGGAACGGGACATTATTTATCGATCTCACCGGCTGAAATCTATTACACGACGGATAGTGGCTCAACATGGCGGCTTTCGCAACTGCCGAACCCATATCTTCGCGGCGAGGTCACCGATATTTTTTTTCGCGATAGAAAGAACGGCTGGGCTACGATCCGGGAATTCACGGAAACGGGATGGAGCGGGATTTATCGCTCGACCGACGGAGGACAAACGTGGTCGCGCATTCATCAAGCCGGGTTCCCGGTCTCTATTCGGGAAACGGAACGTGGCGTTTTTTATACGGATCGCGATATCGATCCCGGTGTCATGTTTTCAGCGGACACTGGCAAAACGTGGACCCATATTGCATCGACCGATCAGGCCCTGGGGATCGACTTTATGGACGACGCGCACGGCTTTGTTACTTCGCAAGCCTCGAACGCATCGTGTCCACATTTGTACACGAGCGATAGCGGGAAAACATGGCAGACAATAGCGTCGACCTCCGAAGCGTGGACTCCGTACGGAGACCCGATTTCACGGAACTTCTTTTTAGCGAGCGAACGGGACCAGCTCACGCTTTCGAGCGAAACGGCAATAATAAAAGTTCCAATTTCTTCGTGGTCGGAAACTCGCGTTAAAGTGTATGGAGATTCCGGCCTTAGCGGCGGTATTGCCGGGTCGCATATTTGTCAGTCGATTATGTATGTGCAAGGCCGCGAACCGGCAACGATCGGACCGAACGCGATGCTCCGCTCGACCGATGCGGGTGTAAACTGGCAAACCGTAGGCGGGCCCAACACGCTGAACGATAAACGCTTCGGCGTGACTGGACGCGGTGCCGTCGTCTTCGCCTTCGACGATTCGGGAGGGGTCTGGCGGACGATGGACGGTGGCGATGGGACGCTTTCACCATCGGTCCTACGCTTCGTCACGCTTTCTCTTCCCGATACGATTTCGTCGCCGGTTTGCGACAGCGCAATCGTTCCGATCCTGCTCGGATATCGTGTCTGCGATTCCGTCCAAATTTCTAATGTAGAATTTCTCAATGATTCCGCCGGTGAATTAAGTGTTCCGCTTTATTACAATCCATTCGCGTTCATTCAAAGCACGTCCGACGATACGCTCAAAATACGCTACCGTCCCACAAGACAAATACCGTGGACCGCCATTATGCGACTAACCGTCCGACAGCCGGACGGTTATACAGAAGATACAACGATTCGCATTCCACTTCGAGGGACTTCTTCTAAACAAAGCTTGCTTTCGTTTACCGAAACAACGAAGCACGACACGATCGACTTCGACAGCGTGAGCATTTGTTCCGATGCATTCCATACCTTACGCATTACCGATGTTGGCTGCGGCCCAATAACGATCGACAGCATCGTCTCTTCCGACAATGCGTTTTCGCTGGCGTCGCAATTTCGGCCCTTCGTTTTAAGTCCTGAAACCTCGAGGTCGTTTTTACTGCATTTTATACCTGATTCGATCGGTCCGGACCGCGCGTTTCTTTGGGTTTACCATTCTGCAGGTATCGATTCCATCCTACTTATGGGAACCGGATATTCAACGGGCCGAGCGGTTTCCATTTCGTTTCCAGATTCGATCGTTGCCCCACTGTGCGATTCCGAAGCATTTCCATTTACGCTCAAGAATGTGGCCTGCGAATCGTTTACGCTCGACTCCGAAATTGTGAGCGGCCCATTTCACACCACTGGTTTGCCGTCCTTCGATACTATTTATCCGCGCAACGTTGGAACCGTAAACTTCGTGTTGGTGCCGCGCAAGACGGGACTCGATACCGGAAGAGTCCATTTCATTTTTTCCTACTCCAGTTCAGGACGCTATGATACCACTATTTCGCTCGTCGGAATGGGTACTGCCGGAACTTCCAGTATCGGACTTTCCAGAGATTCGTTGTTTTTAGGGACGACTTCGGTCTGCTCCGCCATTGCGGACACGCTCGTTCTGTATAGCCGAGGCTGTTCGGACCTTTTTGATACAATAAGTATAGATTCGAATAAATTCTCACTGGAGAATCGTCCCGCCCCTTCCATCCCTCCGGGCGATTCGGATCTTGTTATCCTTCAATACGTACCCGATACGGCACTTGGAATTATTCGCTCCAGCTTAAAGCTGATGACCTCGGCGGGAATGTTTATTGTCCCCGTCTCCATCCGTGTCGTGGACAACGGGACGACGATATTATCACTCTCGCCAAATATTGAAGCGTATCCGTGCGAGATGCAGCCGTTTTCTGTTTCCATTCAAAATCATTTTTGTGATTCTATTAAGATTCTACACGCGAGTGTAACAGGAGAAGATTCGACTGACTTTTCATTCGGCGATACCGTTTTCGCTATCGGCGCAGGTCAAAACATTGCGCTAACAGGGTCGTTTATGCCGCTCGACACGGGCGCGTACAAGAGCTCTATCCGGTTCGATTTTCAGGAATCGAACGGCAATCGACATGATACGGTGATTTCCGTGGTCGGTGAAGGATTGAGCGTTGCACCGATAAAGATTGCTTTTGGGGCTCTTCAACTTCATGCTCCGGTCTCAACGCCAGTAACGATTCCCGTTTTTGCGAAGAATTCGAGCGCGGTTACAGCACGGAGGCTCACGTTTTTACTTCGGTTGAACACCGATGTCCTTACTCCGGAAAGTCTGGGAGCTGTTGGCATGTTCTCAAATGCTCAGGCAACATTCATTCCCATTTCAAGAAATAGTGTCGCCCTTGAGCTCACTCTTCCGAACGATACCGCGATCGATTCTGGTATCCTGTGCGAAATCGTCTGCCGGCCGTTCGTAAGCACATCGCTTTCGACGCCCATTGAACTAACGAACATACACCTGTACGATGCCAACGGCTCGGAGGCGTGCCTACCCGTCACTCTCGAAGATTCTATTGCCAAATTTACGCTCGATCCGGCCTGTGGGGATAGCACGCTCGCCACGTTCCTTGCCTTAGGAACGATTCGGCTCGATCGGATCTCTCCGAATCCTACGACCGGACTTGTTCATCTCACGTTTGCAGTTCCCATTGAATATTCCAACGATGCCGTTCTCGAAGTCTGGGATGAACTGGGCGAGCGCGTTGCAACATTTCCGCTGCATTTCGAGGGTTGTGGAGTACAAACAATGGAACTCGATCTAGCTCATGGGACGCAAAGAAACAGCGAGGGTGTCCGATACCTACGTATTCGAACACCCTCGGGGTCCTTCGACCCGGGACTCACCCAAAGGGTGGTCCTTTGGAAGTAGCACTTTTTACGCTTCGACGAGGTTTTCCATTTCCTGTTTTGCCCGGTCCCGGAGCACGTAGCGTTGCACTTTGCCCGTATCGGTTCGCGGCAGTGCGTCGATAAATTCTACTTCGCGCGGATATTTATAGGGTGCGAGTTCCCGTTTCACGAAATCCTGAATATCTTTTACCAAATGCACACTTCCCTGCTCGCCCGGTTTTAGGACAACATACGCCTTAACAATGGCCCCACGGAGATCGTCAGGCTTGGGAACGACGGCCGATTCCTTCACGGCCGGATGTTCGTTGATGACCGATTCAAGTTCCGGCGGCGATACGTTGTATCCACCGGTAATAATAAGGTCATCGTTGCGGCATTGGTAATAAAAATATCCCTCCTCGTCCATCACAAATACATCACCGGGCACATTCCACCCGTTCATGACATATCCCATTTGGCGTTCGGGCTTTTTCCAGTACCGGCAACTTGTCGGACCCTGGACGGCGATCAGGCCAGGTGTGTTCGGTGGAAGTTCCCGTCCCTGTTCATCGACAATCTTTGCCTGGTATCCTGGCACCGGCTTACCCGTTGCTCCGCCCCGGACATCCCCGGGACGGTTGGTAACGAAGATATGCAGCATTTCGGTGGAACCAATTCCATCCAGCAGATCGACGCCGTATTTCGCTTTCCATTTTTCGTAGATGGGTTTGGGCAGCGTTTCGCCGGCGCTCACGCCAATGCGCAGTTTCGAGAGGTCGTACTCATTCTTTTCGTCCAGGCGCATCATCATATTATAGCAGGTCGGCGCACAGAACGAGATCGTCGCGTTGTAGTTCGAGATCGTCTTCAGCATGTTTTCCGGAGTGAACTGGTCGAGAAGCACCGTACTCGCGCCGAACCGAAACGGAAATACGAGAAGACCGCCTAAGCCGAACGTAAATGCGAGCGGTGGATGGCCGGTAAAAATATCGTGTTCGGTCGGAGTTAAAATATTGCGCGCGTAGCCATCGGCGATCGCTAACACATCGTCCTGAAAATGAACGGTCCCCTTGGCATCGCCGGTAGAGCCCGATGTATAACCGATGAGCGCAAGGTCATATCGCGAAAGTTTTGCGGGAGCCAATGTGGGCGGTTCATTTTTCCAAAGGTCTTCGAAGGAACGATACCGCGGATGGGAACCATCCGTTACAAGAATTTCGCGGACGGTCGTCATGGCAGGTTCCGCTTTTTCAACTTCATCGATAAACGCGGCATCGCAGAGGACGAGCTTGCATTCAGCATCGTTTGTGCGATAGCTGATTTCACGACTTCGAAGCATTGTCATGATCATAACGGCAACACCGCCAATCTTGAGTGTGGCAAGCCACACCGCAATGGCCGTTGGCGTATTTGGAAACCGCATGAGGATGCGATCGCCGGGCTCGATGCCAAGCTGTTTGAGCGCATGGCCCATTTTATTAACGTCCGCGAGCAATTCACCGTAGGTGATGACCTGGTCTTTATAATAAATCGCCGGACGTGAGCCGCGCCCTTCCGCGACATTGCGATCGATGAGTTCCGCGGCGGCATTCAGATCGTCAGGATAGTTGAATTCCGGACGGGTGTAGACACGCTCGCCCCAGTATTCGCGGGGCGGAAGTTCGTTCATAAATTTTTCGTACGACATGGGCACTTCCGATGATATTATAATGCTCTAAATTTACAAAACTTTTAGCATGGAAGTTCGAAGTGTTACTTTCCCCCAGATCGACGTAGAAAAATTCATGAGAACATTCCTTTTTATTGTCCTACTGGCAGTATCTACGCAAGCTATTGCGCAGGACGAGGAGAACTGGATCACGATTTCCGGCATCATGCACCATTCGACGCTCGAAGGAGGCTGCTGGTATCTTCAAACCTCGCTCGGTAAGCGTTATGAGCTTGTCGGCGATACGGGCATTGTGTATCCCCTGCGCGTGGAAG
This sequence comes from Bacteroidota bacterium, assembly GCA_021324685.1. Lineage (GTDB taxonomy): Bacteria > Bacteroidota > Ignavibacteria > Palsa-1295 > Palsa-1295 > PALSA-1295. The sequence continues at coordinate 13,811 of JAJPIQ010000008.1, read as the reverse complement.
GCCAGCATATCGTAATCAAAGCCGAACCGACGAAAGGCATGGCTTCCATCTGTATGTTAGGCGATATCGTTCGCGTACTCGCTCGTATCGATACCGTGCGATACCCCATCGATCTGCCAATTTCGGATATCACCGTTTCCGGCAAAATTTACCGGACTAAGTCGGGCGTGTGGTATTTGCGGACTTCGACCGGTGCACGCTACGAATATAAGCACCCTCCTCAAAAAAGATATCGGCATTCCGGAGCGAAATTCCATGGCAGCGTCCGAGTTTTGATGGATAAAAATTCGACGCGCGAGCATATGGACGGCGTGATCATTTCCGACAATAACCCTCAACAGGAGCGGGCCAGGCCAAGGACATACGACAATCGCTAAACGTCCCACCGCGATTCGAACGCGGATTCAACGATTTAAAAATTGAAAGGCGAATACTAATCGTAGTACTCGCCTTTCTGTTCTCTCGCCCTGTTCTTTATGTGACTGTAGGAGGTCAAGATGAGCCGGATGATAAGACATCCGCGCTTTTGAGAAAAGACTCATTTTATAGAGTGAGTAACTCTGTGACCATAATTATTACAAAGGCATTGCCAAATGACCCTAAAAGCAAAAAATGGCTTTTTTGGCCATTTTTAGAGGTTGGGACCATTTCGTTCTGAATTTCATATTACATTATGTAACGAAATTCATGTTCTCCAGAGCTCTACATAAGCACTTTGGCAGCCCATAAAGCAAGCACAAAAGCCCCAAATGCAATTCGATAAATGCCGAATCCCGTGAATGGATGCCGCTGGACGTACCGAATAAACCAGGCAACCACCGCCAACGCGACAACGAACGAGGTAATAAAACCGATCATGATCATTCCGAGCATATCGCGCGTGAGCAGGTCGCGATATTTCATCATTTCATAACCGCTTGCAGCGATCATCGTCGGGAAGGCCAGAAGGAATGAAAATTCGGTCGCCGAAGCACGTTTTACACCACGCAACATCGCACCCATGATCGTCGCCGCCGCGCGGGAGGTTCCCGGAATAAGCGAAAGCGATTGCGCCAGCCCGATGATGAGAGAATCTTTCCAGCTCAGGGAATCGATCGTGATCGTTCGCTTGTCTTCGCGGGTCGATCTCTCGATGATGATGATAATGATCCCGCCGACGACGAGCGTAATACCGATCGTGAGCGGTCCGAAGAGATACGTCGTGATAAACTTATGAGTTAGGAGCCCAAGGACCGCAGCCGGCAAAAACGCGATCAATAGATGGGTTCGAAGCCGCCCGGCGTTCGATTCGAGCGATCTCGAAAAGATGCTCTCCATAAGCCGCTTTCGAAACAGCGCCCCAATCGCGAGTATGGCACCGAGCTGAATCACCACTTCGAAGAGTTCGGCCTTGTCCGGATTCTGCAGCATCGTCTGAAATCCGAGGATGCGGTCGAATACGATAAGATGTCCGGTCGAAGAGATCGGTAGAAATTCCGTGAGTCCCTCGATAACGCCGAGGATCGTCGCGATGATGGAGATGGAAAGCGTCATGCGCTTACGTAAACGTCAACGCACGCCTGACAAATCCATCGGCCGCATTAAGTTTTTCCTGCGCCTCCGGCTTCGATAGGTTCCCGATCTGCATCACGATCGCCGTTTTGACATGCCCGGCGGTCGAGACAAGCAGTTCCGTGGCCTTGTCGTAATCGCAGCCGGTCGCGATCATCACAATTCGCCTGGCGCGTTCTTCTAATTTCTTATTTGTAAGCTGAAGATCGACCATCATATTTTCGAAGACCTTACCGAGCCGCACCATCGCCGTCGTTGTGATCATCGTGAGAACCATTTTCTGCGCTACGGCGGACTTCATTCGTGTCGATCCCATTAACACTTCCGGACCGACCACCGGGCAAATCGTCTCTTTCAAATAATCATATCGTACGCTCTCGCGCGGATTTGTGGTAAGCAGTACGGTAAAAGCTCCCAGTTCGAACGCCCGCTCCAGCGCGCCGAGGACGAACGGCGTTCGCTTGCTGGCAGCAATTCCTATCACGAGGTCGCGCGCGATCACTCCAATGCGTTCGATTTCCTTCGCCCCATTTTGTGGTCTATCTTCCGCACCTTCCTGGGCCTGAAATACCGCCTTCTGGCCGCCGGCAATAATTGCCTGGACCATCGTGGGATCGGTCCCGAACGTCGGCGGGCACTCCGCTGCATCGACGATCCCCATTCGCCCGCTCGTCCCGGCACCCACATAAATCAGCCGCCCGCCGAGCTTGAACCGCTCGACCAATTCATTTACGACCACTTCGATATGAGGGATCTCGACTCGGACGCCCTCCGCTACTTTTGCGTCTTCCCTATTGATCAACTCCAGGATCTCTCGCGCGGACATTTCGTCCATTCGCATGGAAGCCTCGTTTCGCTGCTCCGTAGCTAAGCTCTGGACTTCATCGAATAAAGCTGAAGGCATATTTATATAAAGGTAGAAATAAATTAGTATTTATATCTATTTTGCAATTTGTTCCACGTGGAACATCTTCCGTTGCACGGCCGCCATCAAAATTGCTGAATCGGCTGGCGTAACGCCAGCCAATCTCGACGCCTGCCCAATTGTCGATGGCTGAACTTTGAGCAGGACTTCGCGTGCTTCCTTGCTCAGGGATGGAATTGTACTGAAACTGAAGTCTGCCGGAATCTCTCGCTCTTCGCTCTCCTTCAATCGGGCAATCTGCTGATGATGCCGCTTAACGTAGCCCTCATAAATTATCTCGGTTTCGGCAATCTCGATGGCATCATTTCTCGCGAGCAAGACATCCTTTACCTTAGCCTCTGATTTTTCAAGCCACTCACGCAGCGATCCCTTCTTCGATTTAACTCGATTTTTAACGCTGTCTCGGACCAGCGGATTTTCGCTGACCGTCATGCGCTCTGTCTCTGCCCATTCCAAAGCAGCGCGGATCAAATACTGTTTTTCGCTAACTTTTTCGCGCTCGCTTAGCGAAATCAATCCATATTTAAACGCCTTTTCGTAAAGACGAAGGTCCGCATTATCCTGCCGCAGCAAAAGCCGATGTTCTGCACTTGAAGTAAAAAGCCGGTAAGGCTCTTCCTGGACCTTATTGATCAGGTCATCGATCATAACTCCAATATAAGCTTCATCGCGCCCTAAGATAAACTTCGGCAGCCCCTTTATTTTGGCTGAGGCATTAATTCCTGCCACAAGCCCCTGGCCCGCGGCTTCTTCATAACCCGAGGTCCCATTGACCTGCCCCGCAAAGTAAAGTCCCTCGACTTGCTTACTTTCGAGCGTATGATGGAGCTGATAAGCCGGGAAATAATCATATTCTACCGCATATCCTGGCCGAAGCATTTCTACATTTTCGAGCCCTGGAAGCGATCGTAAAGCTTCCAACTGGACATCGGCAGGCAAACTGGTCGAAAATCCATTTACATATACGACATCGCCGTCCGCCTCCTCAGGCTCTAAAAAAATATGGTGCTCGTTTCTCTCCGCAAAACGGACTATCTTGTCCTCGATCGAAGGGCAATATCGCGGTCCTTTACCCTGAATCACGCCTCGGAACATCGGCGACCGGTCGAATCCCGTGGCGAGAATATCATGCGTTTTCTTCGATGTATGAGTCAGCCAGCAACTGATCGTATTTTTAGGAGTAAATTCCGTCCTGTAAGAGAAAGGAATCGGAATCTCATCTCCGGGCTGGACTTCTAAATTCGACGTATCGATCGAATTGAGCGATACACGCGGCGGAGTACCAGTCTTCAGCCTTGCTGTCGCGAGCTTTAGAACTCCCTCCGGTTCTGTACGCAGGGTTGCGGCCCTTTCGCCGAACCGCCCGCCGGACGTCTGGTCGAGTCCCGTATGCATCACACCATTCAAAAACGTCCCGGCGCAAACGATTACAGCCTTTGCCCGAAGTCGTTCGGAATTGCCGAGGATCACTCCTACAACCCTGCCTCCTTCGATCCATATCTTCTCGACCGATCCCTCGAAGATAATATCTGGGTCCAATTCCAGAAGTTTTCTTTGGGCGATGGTTGGGTAGCGGCTTCGGCTGACCTGGCTGCGTGGCGACCAGACGGCGGGACCCTTCGAGCGGTTCAGCATCCTGAACTGGAGCGAACACTCGTCTGTAATTTCACCCATCAGGCCGCCCAGTGCATCGATCTCTTTCACGACCTGCCCCTTTGCCGTTCCACCCACGGCCGGATTACAGGAAAGCGTCCCGACTTTTTCGGCTGACATCGAGACGAGCCGGACCTTCAGCCCCATTTTATGCGCTGCATTGGCGGCTTCGATTCCTGCATGTCCGCCTCCGATTACTAATATGTCTGCTATTGCTTGTATGTCGGCTATTTCTTCCAAATTTGGTATTTCATCCAATTTAAAGTGTTCCACGTGGAACAATTACTGTTCTTAACGAATAGTTTGTCAGTTAAAGCTTGATACAGTTTTCATGAAGGATAATTAATGAAGTCATCACTTTTCTTTATATTTTTTACTTTCCAATGCACATTTTTGAAAAAATGTAGTCCAGGCTATTGGCGCTTATATTTTCGCCAAGTAGCATAGCAAGCTCGGAAGCGGCATTTCGCAAATCCTCCGCGAGGAGTGCCGGTTCCATGCCGGCATTAACTTCTTCGAGCCGGGACCGAACATGTTCCAATCTGGTCATTTCAGTCTCGCTCAAACGGATCTGGCTCAGCTCCGGCGATTTTTTTTGAAGTTCCCTTGCAAGCCATGCGTGCAGGTCGGGCATGCCTTCGCCGGTCCGCGCGGAGACCGAAAGCGCGTCCTGCCATCCATCGAGATCTTTTTTATTGTGCAAAAGAACGTTCCCGCTCTGCGTGCGCGGTGCGCGGTCTGTGGGATCGGTCACACGGAGCGAAATATCGGCGCGCGTCGCGGCGTTCGCACCAAGGGTGATGCCGCGCGCTTCGATCGACTCCCCGGTCTCTCGAATTCCTGCGGTGTCGATCAATTTTACCCGGAAGCCTTCGACCTCGATAAACGCCTCGACATAATCGCGCGTCGTGCCGGGAACTTCGCTCACGATACTCCGCTCGAAATTCAATAGCGCATTGAACACGCTGCTCTTGCCGACATTAGGAGGTCCCGTAAAGGCAACGCTGAAAAACCCTGTATTTAAGCGGCGATTCGTGCTTTCGCGCATAAGCGCTTCGAGCGATTGCGTCGCTTCGTGCACCCGTTCATCGAAGTCCTCGATCTCGATATCGTCGGATTCGCCAAAGTCGATCTCGGCATCGACCCGAGCGATGAGTGCGATGAGGGCATCGTAGGCTTTTTTCAGGCGATGGTATTTTTCCCGCATCGCGAGTTCCGCGCCGCGGAGTTCGGCTTCCGAATGCGCATCGGCTTTGATCGAAATAAGTTCCGCATCTTCGATTGCGATCTTGCCGTTAAAGAAGGCCCGCCGGGAAAATTCCCCCGGCTCGGCCTGGCGCGCGCCGCAGGCGACGAGCGCACCCAGAATTTGCCGAGCGATCACCGGCGAACCATGGGACGTAATTTCAATAAGGTCCTCGCCCGTGTATGACCGCGGCGCTCGGAAAACGTGGATGACGACATCATCGATGAACTCCCCCGGCCCGGCCGCGGATGGGGGGTGAATCCGGGTGTAAAACGAACTGCCCGACCGGGCCACCCAAAGTCCTTCGGGCTCACTTACGACCTTCGAAACGATTTGGACCGCCCCCCAGCCCGAAATGCGGACGATCGCCAGCGCCGCCCGGCCCTCAGCCGTGCTCGGAGCGACGATCGTATCGTGAAATCCGCTGAGCGACATAGGAAAGCATGAAAGCCAACAGGGACCTGTTTTGCTCCCGCACTCGACCGGTGTAACAAAACTCGGATTCGAAGGTTATTAAGGATCATCGATCTTCATTATGGTCTTCAAGCGGGTCCTGGTCAGCTTGTGTGTCGTGGTCTGCTTCAATGGGGTTACCTTCGGGCAGCAATGGGAGAATATTGCTCCCATCCTTCAAGCCCGATGGCGGCCTTCGTGCGCGGTGCTCCCCGGCAATAAGATTTTGGTGTTCGGCGGCCACAATTTAGTCACGGCTTTTACAGAGAGCGAGATTTACGATCCCAAAACGGATTCATGGAGCGCTACGGGAAGCATGCATGCCCCACGATGGTGGGGTGCGGTCGCAACGCTACCGGACGGACGTATCTTTACAGCAGGCGGCTTTACTGCTTTTCCCGGTACGAAAGCGAGCGTTACAAACACGTGTGAAATTTACGATCCAAAAGCGGGAACATGGCAAAGGACTGCGAGTATGGCGAGGCCCCGCGCATGTTTCAGCGCGATCACACTTGAAAATGGACATGTGTTAATACTCGGGGGAATAGATTCCACTTCACCCGATTTATCCAATTTAGCCGAGGAGTTCGACCCTGTTTCCGAGACCTTTTTAAAGGTCCCATCTCCGATGCCGAGCTATTTTGGTTATCAGTGTATCTATTCAAAACGATTGAATGGGATTGTATTTGCGGGCGGAGTTTTTCAGCTTTCGTTCGAACCCCAATTCCTGAATTTTGTCCAATTCTATAATCCTTCATCTCGGACCTGGATGTTGCTCTCCCCGCTGACCCAACCTGTCGAGGGATTATCGCAGCTTGTGGAAACATCGGAAGGAAAAATAGCCATGCTTTCCGGTCGGTCCGCCCATTTTGGGACCACTACCGAAGTAGAACTCTATGATCCTTCCCAGGACCGATGGACGGACGCCGGTTCGTTACCCTTTGGTCACGATTATGGCATCTCATACAGGATTAATGATGATTCTATTATTACCATTGGTGGCCTTTCTATTCCGGGACAATTCTCCACGGTCGTTCCCGCAAGTTGGATCGATGTAAGCACAGGTGCGACCTCCCGTGCGCCCGCCCCGAATATTCCACGCACTTCGGAAGGAAGCGTCATGATGACTGAGAATGCCGGTTGCGACGAAGTGAAGACCATTTATTTAATAGCGGGAACGAATGATGATTCCTCGCCCTTGTCCGCTTGCGAGAAACTTGTATTCGAAATCCCATCGTCCCAGGCAAGCCTCAGCACACAGCATTCCTCGTCCGCGTCTTCCTTCTTCGGCCACACCGACTCGCTTCCCATGACGGTCGATGTCAGTGCTTCTATCAATCTTGATTCCCTCTGGCCCACGCTGCAGAGCATGTCGGGTACGTACACGTGGGATTCCTCGGTCGTCCGGTTTGCCGGGTACATTCCACCGGACGGATGGATCGTCAGTTCAGAATCCCTACACGATAATTCCGAAGACTTTACGATCGAAAACATATCGTCGGCAGTCACGAATCCGTTGAATGTCGGCATGGCGGTCTTTCTTCCGAAAAACGCTTCGTTAGGATCGAGTCTCGTTAATCTTCCCAACCTTAGCCTTCAATCAGGAAGTCAAAGCATTCCCTTATGTATCTCCAGCAGCGGGGACGCGCATTGGACGGTAAAAGCACTTGGCGCAGAGAGCGGCGTCACGCCGATTAATGAATCATCGCTTTCGGTCCAGGACATCAGCGTCTCCGCCCCCAGCGTTACAATTAGTTACAGATCCAACGATGTAATGCCATTAGAAATCCATGCCTATGATCAATTGGGAAGAGAAATATTTTCAGATGCGGGCATTCGCAGCACTGGCTCGGAAATTTCGATCCCGACGCCCGATGTAATAGCCGGGATCTATTATTTACGACTCAGCCAGGGTAACGCGAGCGTTTTCCGTGCTATTGTAGTCCCGTGAAGTTGGTGAAGGAGCTACTCTTTATCGCGCTGCTGCTGGCCGTAATCGTTCCGGCCGGCGGGTTCGCGCACAATCGGATTGGCACGCATAAGGCGGTATCAGCCCCGAACGATACGTCAAGTCAGGATTCCTGCTTTTATTTGTATGTTACTGGAACATCAGAGATCCAGTCGAGATATTATCAGGAAGGATATGATACGCTGAAACTCTATATTGAACGTTGTCCTAACTCGTATCAATCGTGGCGCGCGTTCGGCGATTTAAATGTAGCCATTCAAAATCTGGAGAACGGGAACCCGATGCATGATTCGGAGCTCTGGGCAGATTATCGGCATTGGATTGAGTCTGTCCTGTATTTCAACACGACGGACCCGGAATATTTTTGCCAGTGTGTACAGCAGATCATATTTTATCCGGCCGATACATCGCAACAGCAATTTTTTAAGAGTACGAACACCGCAGTCGCCTTAGAGAAGTGGATCGTGCAAAACACGACCTGTGATACACCTGATGTAATGTACGGATGGTTGTATATTCGCAAACAACAACGGCAGCGCTGGATCAACGACTCAATTGGCGGGCTGCATTATCCCAACGATACTACAATCCCTCCGTTTTCAAGCTTGGACGGCCTCGATACGCTCCTCGCAAAGCACTTCCTCTATGCTTCCATTGAGAAGCCAATGCCAACCATCCTTTCCAACGCCAGTGCCTCACCAAATCCGGTAAACAACGGAACGATTATTTCCTTCGGTATTTCAAAAGAAGCATACGTAAAGATAGAATTGTTCGATGTGCTGGGTCACGAGCTCTCCCAACCGGGATTCGAAAGCTTATTCGAGCCGGGGAATAAATCGGTGCCCATATCGCTCGCCGGCCTGCCATCGGGAACATATTATGCCCGCATCATCACCGCTTACGGCGAAGTGCAGACCGTGAAATTGGTGAAGGAATGACAGTCGGCCGTGACGATGAAGAGACTGGTGATCCCGTAACGAGAATTCCATTTTTTTTCAACATCGTGAAGCCTGCGATCCCTGAAGGACACCGACTCACAAAAAAGTCTTAGGCTATATAACTCAGGGCGAGAAGCTTCTGGTCTTCGAGCAGCCCGCCTCGCCCTCAGCCGGGATCCAGGTTCCCGCGGGCACCATTGAAGAGGACGAGGAGCCCCTGGATGCGATCGTCAGGGAAGTAAGGGAAGAAACGGGCTTAACCGATTTTATCGTAAACAAAAAGCTGGGAATCTATTATTATGACATGTCTCTGTATCGTAAAGAGATTCAGGAAAGGCACGTATTTCACATCATCACCCGCGAGCCGCTGCCTTCAAAATGGAGACATTTTGAAACGGACGGGGGAACGTCCGGGAAGGAAACGATCGCCTTCGATTTTTTTTGGATTCGACTTGATAGTTCCATCCCACTAGCGGGAGGTCAGGCGGAATTACTCCCTGAAATATGCCTGGGCATGAAGGATCCTCAAAACTTTTCCGTACGTGACTTGTAGGAAGAGTTGAAAGGATGCTGCGATCATTCAACTTCGCCGTTACACAATCCCGAGCGCGTTCGGTTATTTCTTCTTTCCCAGATACTGCTGTTGGCGGGCTTTGCGCTGTTCCTGTTCCATGGCCTGAAGTTTACCCATGAGTCCGCCGCCTTTTTTGGGATTCTTTTTTAGTTCTTCGAGGCTCGGCGGCGTAGCGATCTTCGTGAGATAAATTTGCTGGGCAACTCCGAAGATATTGAACATGAAGTAATAGAGGGCCACACCGGAGGGAAGGTTATTGAACATGAAAATGAAGACGATCGGCATAATATAGGCCATCTGCTTTTGCCGCGGATCGGTGACGGTGAACATCTGCTGGATGAACATCGTGACGACGAGCAGGAGGGTCAGTCCGCTCATGTGCGCGCCGCCGATGAAGGGAAGGCCCTGCGGAAAATGGAAGAGAATGTCGGGCACCGAAAGGTCGTTGATCCAGAATGCAAAGGGCGCCTGCCGGAGCTGGATCACGTTCTTGAGTACCTGATAGAGCGCAAAAAGGATCGGCATCTGAAGTACGAGCGGAAGGCAGCCGCCGGCGGGATTGACGCCGTAGGTCCGGTAGATCTTCAGCATCTCCTCGTTCATCTTTTTCGGGTCGTCCTTGTACTTCTCGCGGAGTTCCGTGACCATCGGCTGGACGACCTGCATTTTTTTCATCGAGCGCATCTGGCCCGTCGAAAGCGGGATCGTAATCAGTTTGATCGCGATCGAAAAGACGATGATGACGACGCCCCAGTTCGAGAAAAATCCGTGCAGCCAGAGGAAGAACGGGAGCAAAAGATGGATCGAGATCGGGCGTACGATAAAGGTCCATCCGAAATACATCGATTGCTCCAGGCCGACGCCCAGCGAAGCGACGCGGTCGTATTCGAGGGGACCGAAATAGAGCTGGAAGGAGAGCGTCTCGTCCGGGGTCCGCCCGATGGGAACGTTAATGGACGCGCTGTAGCGCGCGAGGACGCCGTCCGTAATGGCGACGGTGCGGCCGGAAATTTCGGCGCCGGCGGTTTTCGTTCCATACGGGACGATCGCTTCTTCGAAATATTCGTTCCGAATGCCAGCATAGGAAATATCGCCGTCGATCGTTTTGTGATCGTTCGCATTCGCTTTGGTGAGGTTGAGGTCCTCCATTTCGCCGGCCTGCCCGGCAAAGGCTTTGGAACCGGCGGTCTCGTCCATCGTCCGCTGTTCGACGTAGGGCAGCGGATCGTCGAGCGCGGCCGTGTAGTGATACCCGCTTACGGTGTTCTCCATGCCGTGCAGCTTGTATTCGATACCGATCACGTAGCGTGCGCCGGAGAAATGGAACACTTTTTCGATCCAGCGCCCGCTATCCAACCGGCAGACGGCCGAAAAACTTTCGCTGTCGCCGCTGGTAAGCGAAAGCGATTTCGGATCGAGCGTAAACGGCAGATCGTTCGTGGCGACGACTTTCCCGTCCGAGGCGACGAACTTGAGGTTAATATCTGCACCGCCCGGTTCGCCGGGCGCGACGAGCTCCACCGGCTTTTTGTCCCAGGTCTTGTATTGCGTCAGTACGAAGCTCGAAATCGACGCGCCGCGGGAACTAAGTTGGGTCGTAAAGAGTGGCGTCTGGACGGTCTTGGTCACGTTCGGCGCGGACGCGCTCTGGAAGACGGTCGATCTCTGGGCGGTGTCCACCGTCGCCGGACCCGGCGCGGCCGCCTGCGCCGCCGCGGCCGGCGGTGGAACGGTTACGTGCGTCGTCTCCGCCGTGGCCGGTTTTGAGGGGTGCGGAAGTTTGGCCTCCTGCTGGTTCATGTAGAGCAGCCAGGCCATAAAAACGACGAAAATGAGGATGAACCCGATGGTCGTCGTCTTATTGGAATCCATTTAGCGAAAGAGGATGAATATAGGCGTTATAAGACGCAGGTGGCGCCCCGGTATTTTAATCGGCCCTCAAACGCCGGGATATGGGAGAAGGTTTTGAAACGCTGAAATGAGGGAAGAATAAGTTTTATCGCCCGTCCGATCTTAAATGACGAAGAACCCGAGCTATGCCTGCGGACTGAGCGCAAAGCCTTTGGCCGGAGCCCGGCTGAAATCGGCCTGCTCGGTAAAGATAATATGATCGTGGTAGTAATGCGTGAGCAGGAACGAAAGGACGATCATATAGTAGCACTGGTCGAACGAAAGCCCCGTGTAGGAACGCGTGAGCAGCAGCGTTCCGATCATCGAGAGCGCGGTGAGGTTGAGCGTGACGTTAAAGCCATAAAAGCGCCACCACTCGCCCGGGCGTGAAAAAAGGCTAAGCGATTTTGGGAGCTCGCCGCGGTCGTACCGAAGCCGGTTGATATACCACGTGAGCCCGAGATATTGGAACGAATGCCAGGAGTTCAACCCCTGGAAGGCGACGTCGAGCTCATGGAAAAAGGGAGTGATGAACGTCGCGACGATGGTGGCCGAGATAAGGATGGTCTTCGGAACATTCCCTTCGCCTGTGCGGAATTCCCGGTACGTCTTCGAAATAAAGAGTGCCAGCGCGGCCGTGAACACAACGCCGGAGAGCATCCATAGCAGGTTCCCGGGTACCGGTTCGTACCACCGTGCCGAACCGACTTTGAAGATGTCCGGGAAGAAAAGAAGGTTCTGCCCGACCTTGAACGTGTTGTGCGTAAAGCGCCACATCGCTTCCGGATAGAGCGCCGTAAGCACGACCGCATAGTCGATCATCTTCGATTTCATGGTCGGCGCTTTCGGTGTCCGGCCGTTATAGCAATCGACGAGATAGACGATCTGGTGCAGCACATGAACGCTCGCCCAGAAAAAGAAAAACGTCAGCAGGAAAATAAAATGGTAATAGCCGAGATAAATTACGGCCAGCGGAATAAGGATGGCCGCGATGAGGATCGATGGATGCCTCGCGCGAAACGACGGGTCGAGCGTCGTACGCAGGTGCGTTGCATACATGTGCGGGCCGCCAATAAGGAACGCGATGAGCATGTTCACCGCGTTGCGCGCATCGTCCGGAGAAAAACCGAAGGCCTGCCCGATATAATAGGAAGCATACGGGATGACCATGAGCAGGACCGAGCCCGAAATCCAGGTCAGATCCCACGCTTTGGAACGGAGCCAAAGCGTGTTTTGAGGCGGTTCGTACGTGGTGGCCAGAGCCATGGAAAAAACGGTGAAATAGGTAAAACTGAAACCGCAGAACCCATCAGGATTGTGCCCGAATTTTTCAAACTTTTCGGAATTTCGGGCCTCGTAAGAGCTATTTAGGGCTGATCGAGACCCGAAGGCCACGCAAGGCGTTGCGCACCCCGGAATCACTCCCTTTTTTTAATGTTCCCACTTCATTCCGGTTTGCCAGAGTGATCCATCGCCGCCCTTTTGTCCATCGTGTATTCGCTGCATTTCTGCAGTGGGCTCTGGCGTGCGCCTTTTTTTCCTCACCGGTGGCCGCAAACACCTGTACCACCGTTTCGAGCGGCTTTTGGAGCGCGCCTTCGGTCTGGGTAAGCGGCGTTCGTCCGCAGGCGGGCGACACCGTTCTTATCGGCATCGGCGATACGGTCCAGCTCGATGGCTCGACTCCGGCGCTGGCAGAGATCGTGGTGAGCGGTGTGCTCCAGCTTGGGACCGATACGCTCGAACTTCAGGCGACGGCGAACCCAGGCGATACGCTGGTCCATGTTTCCGGAACGCTCGATATGGGAAGCGGATGGTTTCTGCTCGCCCAAAATGCGGCGGCCGATACGGCACGACCGATCATGCATCTGGGAACCGGAGCGCTCTTCCGCACGAGCGCCGTGTTTCCGTATCCTTCCCCGGGTCTGTTCGATTCGAACGCCAGCCCTCTGTTTGCGCTCGATCCGGCGAGCACCTTTGAATATTATTCCGGCAACCTTGACAAGATCGATGTCTCCTATTTATTAAATAACATCATTGGGCATGCCTATCGTAATCTCGTGCTCACGCAGATGGTCGCAAGTTTTGTGGCGAACCCGCTCGTCGTCATGGATACCTTCGTGATCGGTTTCGGCGCGAGCACGATCGGGGCGTACACGCCGCAGACTGTAACTATTTCCGGCGATGTTATGAACGAGAACACCGGGCCGTCCGGCGCCGCCGGTGCGGGACTTCGCGGCTGTGGAATGCTTTCGCTGGGCGAGGATACGTGGGTCTTCGATGCAAAACCGGGCGGCGTGGGAAAAGACACGTGTCATTGGTCCGGACCGTCGCAGATGGGTACGGCCGACGTCCGTGCGAATACGGTCCTTTCAATCCGGTTCGTAAATGACACCGTCTGCGATTCGCTCGATGTGCTGAATGGGCTGATCGAAGAAGGAATGCCCTGCGGCGGTCACGCGATCGGGAAAGTGTTCTCCGAATTTCCTCGCCTGTTAGATTCCCTTCACACGGTCGATACGTTTGCCGGCCTTACGGTCCGTTCCGGAAAAAATCCCTATCTCGGTTGGGCCCGCATCCTTCGAACGACCGGGTACGCTCCGCCCGGCGCC
>JAJPIQ010000078.1 GCA_021324685.1 Bacteroidota bacterium | reverse complement strand
GGCGAAAACGGCAGCCGCACGCCGAGCGTCAAGGTCGCATACCACAGGTGTGGATACGTGATCGCCGGCAAATTGAAATAGGCGGTCGTCGCATTCAGGGCGTTCACGCCGTAGGCCTGGAGCGAGTAATCGTGCATCCATTCAGTAAGCGGAATACTGACGAGGAGTTCGATATCGAGCAGTACGTTCGAGGCGCCGATCCGCTCGACCCCGCCGACGCCCACGTCGATACCGGTACGGAGCGATGCAAAGGTATTGGTTAACGGTGTGCGCGGCTGGCTCAAACTATAGATGAAGGACTGCGTATGGACGTTCTGCCTTAGATACGAATTACCTCCGGTCAGCGACTGGTCGGCCGAGAAGCCATTCGCGAGGAGCGGTGCAATATCGGCACCGGCCGCCGCATAAAAACGATCGTTCAGGCGAACATGAGCGAGGAGGCCGAAATCGAGATTATACAGCGAGAGTGCGTAGGAACTCGTCGAATTGGCGGTCGCATTCGGTTTATAAGGATCGAGCTCGAGCGCATCCGACGATTGTGTTTGCGAAGTATGGTTGATCATGTAGCGCGCTTTGGCTTCAAGATCGAAATCGCCGCCCAATGGAACGGCGATCTTGATGCCTCCTACAAACCCGGCACCGATCCCTAAATTGGTAAACGGCAGATAGGTCCGGAGCGTGGCGTCGTTTGCGGGCCAGGGAACGGTTTGGTCCGGCACCGGAAGGGTCCAGATGAAATTATGCTGTCCGAAATAGGAGGTCCCCGTAATTCCGAGATCGATACCGGCATACGCAAAGCCGGTCGAAATCTTATTCGAGGGCGCGGGTCCTGGCGTTGAAGTTTGCGCGCGGAGGCAAACCGGCAGTGAGAGAGTAATAATGGCAACGGCGATCCGCGCGGTACGCGAGCTTTTCTGGTTCATATCAGAGCAAGACTCCAAACGAAACCGTTTATCGGTTAATACGGAACCGAGTTTTGGCGTTCCGTGTACTTAGTGCCCTTAGCAAATGAGGCGATCATTGGCGCGTTCATCTAGCGGCTAGGATACTGCCCTCTCAAGGCAGGTACACGGGTTCGATTCCCGTACGCGCTACAAAGATACGATAATTATTGGCCGTTTTCCAAAGAATGTACGGCCAGCTTTTGCCCGGAGCCCTGTTACTCCTGACATGACGATGGTGCCACGTTCTTTCCGGCCGAATTCGCTTCTCGTGCCTTTGCTCGTCATCAACGGCGCCCTCCTTGCCGTCATTTTCCTTATTCCATTTAATTCCGATCTCGACCTGTACCATGCGATGGGTCTCGAACTGGTACGCGGACGGCTTCCGTATGTGGGCTCCTGGGACCACAATTTTCCGGCGATCGTTTTCGTACACGCACTGTCGATTGCATTATTTGGCAAGGGATATATCGGGTTTCGAATTTTAGATCTTGCCGCGCATTTAGGGATTGCTCTCGTGCTCTATAAGATCGCGCTCCGGTATGCCAGCCCGCTCTTCGCCGCCGCCGGTGCGACCCTTAACACGCTCTATTATGTCGGCGGAAGCTTTTGGCTCGCCGGACAAAAAGATGGGTTCGCCGTTCTCACGATCGGGCTTGCGGTCCTGTTCTATTTTCGTTCCAAAGACCGTTCGGCGCGGTGGATGTTCTTCTCCGGCATAATGATGGGCCTCACGACCGCCTTTCGGCCGACGTATGGCCTTTTTTCTATCTCGATCGCGCTGCTCGCGTGGTTCGACCGGCAGGACCGGAACGCATTCCTATCGTTTATCGCCGGCCATGTAGCCTTCTGGGCGCTCGTCCTTTTGCCCTATACCTTTACGCCGAACGGACTTTCACGCTTTTATTATTCGACGATCGTTTTTAATCTCGAGGTCTATGGCGGCGCACGCGCGCCCTATCGCGTGCTGGGCCTGCTTCGGCACCCGATGGTGCTCGCTGCCCTTCCGGCGCTCCTGCCGTTCTCGGAATGGTTCCGAAGGCGATGGCCGGAGGCGTATCGGCGGGTCCCCGGCTCCGAACGCTGGTTCGGTTTTTTCGCCCTTGCAAGCGCATGGCTCAGTATCTATGTGATGGGCAAGTACCTGGTCTATCATTTCGATCCATTCATGGCGGTCGTCGCCGTGTTCGCGGCACGTGGGATCGAAAAGCTCTATTATATTTTTCCCCTGCGCACGGTCCGCGTCCTGGCGATGGGAGCGATCGCCGCCTTCCTGGTACGAACGTTTTATCCGTTCGACCTTCTGCATACGCTCCGCTCGGTCCTCCGAACGCATGAAAGGCCGGTCCTGGAATCGGTGTGGCGCCGCGTAAAGAACGATTCCCTGTTCGGCCTTCGCGCCGAGGAGGAAGCCACGCGTTATCTCGAGTCCCATACGCAGGCCAACGATAAGATCGAAGTGTGCACGATCATGCCGGCGCTCCGCTGGCGCGTCGACCGCGAAGAGGCTTCGCCCTTTACCATTGCGCACCCGTACGCGATGCACCTCACCGGACATCCCTTTATTCCGTTCCAGGACTCGTGCCGCGCGGCATTTGCGGCGGCCCTTTCGACCGCGAAGCCGAAATACGTCCTGCTGGCGAACGACCCTTACGGAATGGAACTGTTCTCTTTGCGTTCGCCGGCCGAGGCCGTGATGGATATTCCTGCGGTGAAACAGATTTTGGACGCGGACTACCGGCTCGACACCACCATCGGACCGTATCTATATTTCAAGCGCATCGATGTTACGCATATCGCCCCGTGAAGGCTAAAGCATTCGCCGAATATCTTATCGTAACGGTCGCCGGGATGCTTTTTTTCTGGCCGCCGATCTGGCGCGCGGCCTGGAGCACCGATTATTTTCGTTCCGATTTTCCGCTCCATGCCCTCTTTGCCGAACACATGCAGGCACTTGGAACGATAACCGTTCCCCATTTTCTTTACGAAGGAAGCGCGATCCTGCTACGTTCTGTCTTCGGAGGTTCCATTACGGCCGCCGGCGCGTGGATCGCGGTATTCGCGGCCGGGGCGACGGTGACCGTACTCTATGCATGGCTCAGAAAAGATTTTGGGATCGCCCCGTCCGCACTGTGTGCGTTCGCGTGCGCGCTGCTCGCGCCACTCAGCCTGTTCACCCCGCACCATTTGTATTTCGGCTATATCGGGCTCACGACGTATTTCAATCCGACCACGATCCTCTTGAAGCCGCTGGCGTTCGCCCATTTAGCATGCGTCATAACGCTGCTTACGAGCGACCGCCACCGCCGCTCCCTCGCCGTGGCGCTCTTCCTCCTGACCGTCCTTACGGGGATCGCCAAGCCGCATTATCTGATGTGCCTCCTTCCGGGCCTGGCCGGTTATTGCGCCATCAGGTGGAACGAAATTCGTAAAAAAATGGGCGTGGTCCTGTGTTCGATCGTTCTTCCGGCCGCCATCCTCCTGGCGTGGCAGTTTGCGTTTGTCTTTATCTGGGGATCTTCGGATTACGCGCGGAGCGCGTTCCTCTTTGCGCCCTTTGCCGGGATGCGGGAACATTCCCTGCACCTTGCGCCGAAATTATTAGCTTCGATTGCCCTGCCTGCGGCGATCCTCTGGTACCACCGAAGAACGGTCCTTCACCGGGCGGAACTTTTATTGCCGCTCCTGCTCGCGATCGTGGGACTGCTCTATTCGTACCTTTTGGTCGAAGCCGGGGAACGTGGCGGCTCCATGAACTTCATCCGCGCCGGTGAAATCTCGCTCTTTCTGCTCACCGTTTTTGCAGCGGTCTATCATATCCGTTATCTCCATACCCGCTATCTTGACGCGCGCCGTCCTGCGGAACGGAAATGGAAGTTCTCTTGGGGGCAGTGGGCGATCGCAATGCTCTTCCTGCTTTCGCTCGTGAGCGGCGCCCTACTATACGCCGCGGAGTGGTCCCAGCCGGGGCGGCTGCTTTAATCGATTCGATTTTTTAAGGGCGCGCGCTTGCCGGGAATTTAAGATCCCACTTACGCGGCCTCTTCCTCGAGCGTTTCAACGCCGACTTCACGCGCGGCATACTCCATCAGATCGCGCATGGTCGCGGGATCGAACGGAGACCGAAGCCCGGCGGCCTGGAAGATCGCAAGGACACTCAGCGTACCGCCCAATTCGCATAGTTTGAAATACGTATTCAGGGCTTTTTGATGGTCTTCGGCGTCCATCATTCCGAGCTGCATCGCCGCCGTTTGCGCGATCGCGTAGTCGATATAATAGAATGGCGTCGCAAAAATATGTCCCTGCGCATACCACCGAGCATAGAGGAACGGCTCATAGCCGCTATAATCGAAACCCGGCATATAAATGTCGGAGAACTCGACCCATTTCTCATCCCGCTCGCCGGGCGTTGCATCGGGGTTCTCATAGACCCAGTGCTGAAATTCATCGACCACGGCGATATAGCACATGAGGTAAACCGTATCGGCGATATGGTGGCGCCGGTATTTCCTGGCATCTTCCGGTTTAAAGAACCAATGCAGGTGTGGCAGCGCAAGAAATTCCATTCCCATGGAATGGATCTCCGCGGCATCGCTCGTGGGCCATCGAAGTTCGACGGCTTCGATCTTCTGGCTTTCCCATCCCTGGAAGGCATGCCCCATTTCATGCACGAGGGTCCCCACATCGCCTTCGTCACCCGTGGAGTTGCAGAAAATCGCCATGCGCTGCTCGTCCGGCCACATCGTGCAGAACGCGCCGGCCCGTTTGCCTTTGCGATTTTCGAGATCGATCAACCCTTCCTTTCGCATCCGAGTAAAATGATTGGCAAGCCGGGGAGAAATCTCCTGAAAAAGGTGCTCCGCATTCTCTAATTGCCGGTCGATCGGCGCAATACCGACGGGCAGCGTATAGGCCGGATGGTATCCGGCGTCCCACGGTTTCATCGTCGGAGTTCCCAATGCCCGGGCCTGCCCTTCGAGCAATTGCTTAAAGAGCGGCACCGCATACTCGTGGACCGATTCCCGAAATGCCTTTGCCTGCTCCGGGCCGTAGTCCGTTCGGCGCATGGTCTGGTATCCCAGAGGAATAAAATTCCCATGCCCCAAATTGCGGCCCATTTCATCGCGCAGCTTCACGAGTTTATCGAAAATACCGGCAAGTTCGTCGTGATGGTCGAGGAACCATTTACGGTATTCGAGCCAGGCCGCCTTGCGCGTTGCCGCATCGGAAGAATTCTGCAGGCCTCTCGCGCGGGCGAGCGTCATTGTTTCACCCTGGATGACCACTTCCCCGCTGCTGACGACCTTCTCATATCGATCGACGAGATCGTTGGCCTTTACGCGCAGATCGGAATTGACCGGTGCCAGCGGCTCGACGTTCGTCTCCAACGCATCGATAAGATACGGGCCGTACTTCTCGCCGATCGCTTTTTTGTGACGGCTCTTGAGGAACGCATCGAGCAGGACGGCGCTCCCATTCTCGAGCGCGGGGGTCGCCTCTTCACGATAATATCGTTCGGCTTCATCCCAGGCCGGATTGGCCATATCCCGCGCATGCTCATAATTGATACGGCTGCCTTCCCCCGAGGCATAGCTTCCGAGCGCATTCCAGTCGCGATACAGTTCGAGCCACAACGTTGGCGAATCAGAAGCTTCGGCCGCCGGAATACGATCGACCAACTTTGCAAATTCTGCTTCGATAAATTCTTTCGTCAGTTTTTTCGGACGATTGGGATAGTGCTGATAGTTCATATGTTGAATTATTACAAGAGTCCGACAAGAGGCTTCAGAAAGGTTGAAAACACCCGTAACGCGAAAAAAAGTTGACCGTCGGAAGCCTTTTTATTGCCAAAAAATTGCACTGGGAAGACGCAACAATCGGAGCGCCAACACGGTTATATGGCGCTACAGCCTTTAGGCGGTTACCGCCGGTCACTCCAATTCCTGCATGCGTTCTTTTTTCGTAGCACTGGTTTTTTTTCTCGCCTCGCTCCCCGCCTTCGCGCAAACGCCCGGTGAAGTACCGCCTTCCGGCGCGCCCCGTGAGCAGCAATACACCGTGCTCGGCATATCGATCGCGGGAAATCGCTCCGGTGACGCCCAGACGATCATTGGCGAAAGCGGACTCTATAAAGGCCAGGTCCTGACACTGCCCAGCGACGCCATTCGCAACGCGATCCACCAGCTCTGGGACATGGGCCTTTTTTCGAACGTCAATGTTATCGTCGAAAAAGAGGTCCCCCAGTCCGACGGCACGATCGGGCTGTTTCTCGGCATTCGTGTAACCGAACTTCCGCGGCTTAACAAATATTCGATCGTCGGAAATAAAGAGCTCAAGACGGCGGACATCGAAAAGGCGTTATCGATGCACGAGGGCGATTACGTCCGCCCATGGGAACTCGAGGCGGGCCGAGAGCGCGTCAAGGCGCTGTATGAAAAAGAGGGCTATCACTTCGCAACGATCGCGATCGCACACGTTCCGACCGCCGATTCGAGCAAAGTCGATCTCACCTTTACGATCAACGAAGGCAAGGAAATGGTCGTCCGCCATATCGACTTTGTCGGCAACGACAAAGTCTCCTCCGGCGACCTGCGGAGCGCCATGGACGACACCAAAGAAAAGAAATGGTGGAATATCTTTTCCAGCGGGACCTTCGACGAAGCGAAATATGAAGAGGACAAGAAGAAGCTCGTCGATTATTATCATTCCAAGGGGTATCGCGATGCGCAGATCCAGAGCGATTCGGTCTGGACGACCGGCGAGAATAATCTCGATATTCTGATCCATGTCTATGAAGGCCCGCAGTATCACGTCCGTAATATCGCCGTCGTCGGTTCGGAGGTCTTTACGCCCGAGGAAATTATTTCCCATTTAGGATTTCGCAAGGGCGATATTTACGATATGGTCCGGATGGAGACCAACCTTCACGGACCCACCCAGGACTTTACCGATGTCGGATCGCTGTACTACGATCGCGGTTACCTTGCGAACCTTAACAAGGAAGAGACGGTCGTTCCCGGAGATTCGGTCGATATCGTGATCCGCGTTCAGGAAGGCAAAGAGCACTATTTCCGGTATGTAGACGTCAAAGGCAACACCAAGACGAAAGACTATGTGATCCGTCGGGAGCTTTTCACTCGGCCCGGAGATGCGTTCAGTCGGTCCGCGATCATTCGTTCAATGCGCCAGCTTGCCGCGCTCAACTATTTCAATCAGGAAAAGCTCGCGCCCGAAGTCTATCCCCAGCCCGATGTCACGGCGGTCGATATTACCTATAACGTGGAGGAACGTTCCAGCGATACGTTCAACGCGTCTGTCGGCTATGGTGGCGTCCTGGGATTTACCGGATCGGTCGGCGTCTCTTTCAATAATTTCGATATTACCGACCCGCTCCACGGCGGCGGCGGCGAAGTCGTCTCCGTTTCGGCCCAGATCGGGCAGCAGGCGTATCGAACGCTCTCGTTAAGTTTTAACGAGCCCTGGCTGAACCAGACTCCGACGTCACTCGGGTTCCAGGTCTATACCAGCCATTCGGAATACATCGACACGACCGACCAGACCGGTGCGACGCTTTCGCTGGGGCGCCGCGTGCGGTGGCCGGACGATTTCTTCCGTATCGACTGGTCGCTCTCGTACACGCATTCGAACATCATTGGCGGCGGCGGGCTTTACGTTCCCGGTATCCACGATGAGACGGCCGTTCAGCAGGTCATCTCACGGACCTCTACCGATAACCCGATCTTTCCGACGACCGGATCCGAATTCGCGCTCCTGACGCGCCTTGCGTATCTGCCGCTGACCTCCATCGCGCCGAACCAACCGGCAAACTATTATCGCAACGGACTTACGATGAAGTTTTACACGCCGATGCTCACCATTGGCGGGCAGAATAAACTCGTCCTAATGACGATGGCGGATGTCGGACAAATGGGCGGCCTTTCGAACGAACCCTACGTCCCGCCTACGGAACTTTTCGTGATGGGCGGCAGCGGGCTCGCCAGCGGGATTTCCAGTATTCCGCTCCGAGGCTATCAGGACGCGACGATCGGAGTGCAGAAAGGAAAATCGACGACCACGATCTACGCGCCGGGCGGCGAAGCCTACGCACACTACGTTGCGGAACTTCGATTCATCGTCAGCCTGGAACCGATCCCGATCTATTTCTTAGGTTTTGCGGAAGCCGGTAATGTGTGGGCCGATTTTTCGCATGCCGATCTCTTCGACTTAAAACGTTCGCTCGGCGTCGGCGCTCGCGTACAAGTTCCCGCCGTCGGTCTTATCGGCGTCGACTTCGGTTATGGCTTCGATCCTGTCGGCGTCTTCGGCTCGCCCAGCGGCTGGCAAACGCACTTCCAGTTCGGGCGAGGATTTTAAGGTCGGGCAGAGGATCAAGGTAGGGCAACGATACATTCGGCAGACTCACGCCCTATTCTGTCAGATCCTCGTCTATTCTATAAGAAAGCCCCTGATAACGCACCGAAATGGGAACGGATATGCCCAATTTCAGAGTTGTACTAAATCTTGGATTCTACGTCTTTGCTGGCTGAAAGATATCGCTTCCGGGTTTAGGGATAAAGAAGCGTTTCTGTTTAATCGCTCTCTCGGCAGCCAACAAGGCAATTTTAACACAGACAGGACGCAATTTTGGCAACGAAAACCGCGACAAAACCGACGCGCGCCCGGACTCGCCGGCGCTCGAAATACATCACCGGGCTCATGCTCTGTTCGGAATGTACGCGTACAGCGCGCAAAGAGATTGTTGGTGAAGCTCGAACAAAGCTCGCCGGTGAAGAGCCGCAGCCTATTGACCGTCAGGCCGAAGAGCCCATTCCCGAGAATTTATGGGTCCGATGCACGAAATGTCATAATACGATGCTCGTGAATCTGGCCGCGCTCATGAACGAAAAGCCGAAAACGCATTCGACCCTTACGGCAGCCGAATGCACCCCTTATTCCCCGAGCCGGATCTACGCCATTGGCGAAGCGATCTATCATAAGGACTGGGACGACGTCGGCACGGTCATCGGCAAGGAAGTGACGGCCAGCGGCCGCAACGCGGTCCTCGTCCATTTCGAAAAAACGGGCGAACGGAAATTATTGGAGAACTTTCAGGCGCAATAGGCCGTTTTTTGCGTCCCATATTATTTGAAATCAGACACAGGAGATTTAGCAGAACGTGGTAGGAATTATCGTCCAGGAGCATGAACCGATCGATCGGGCGCTCCGCCGCTTTAAAAAGAAATACGAACGCGCCGGTATCCTGAAGGAGTACCGCCGCCGGACCTTTTTTGAAAAACCGTCTGTCAAAAACAAGATGCTCCGCCAACGCGCCGCGCGCCGGCAGTTGCGAATTCAGGAAGAGCAGGCATAGCGCCCTGCCGTATGTAAGTTTGAAACCCTCTTTGAGATATCGGAGAGGGTTTTTCTTTGGAATCTGTCAAAAATCACAACATTAATTTGTAAATGTCTCGATTCTGAGGTTTCACTGCCCTTTTTACCTGTATGGCCCATTCGACAGATAATGAATTCGGCCAAAATGCTCCAATTAAGAGGAGTTTCCAAGTTTTTTGGGTGTGCTGTGTGAATTCTATGTAACTTTTGGTGTTCTGTGGTGTCTTACAAGTGCGTGCTCCATCGTGAGCATAAACTTTGTTTCCGTCGATTTTTAATCCGTCGATGAATACCGTCGATAAAATTGACCTTGCTTTGCCACGATAAGGTCGTATTGTTCACCGTCAAAACTAATGAATATGAATACTTGGAACCGATTCTTTCGGGCTACCCTGGTAGCAGCCTTTGCATTCGCTTTTCTGGCGGGTACCTCAAGTACCAACGCCGTTGCTCAAACCGTCACACTCTTAGGCCCGGAAGATTTTTCCTCCGGTGTTCCTCCGTCGAACTGGAATGAACCCACGGGGTCCTGGTACCAGAATTCGAGCGGCTATAACGGAGAGTACGCCGCCGACTGCGATGACTACGATTACTTTTTCGAGACGGACGGCCCGCTCTCCACTCCATCGGTCGATGCCAGTTCCTACGCGAGCGACCAGGATTCCGTGTGGGTCGATTTCGACTTTTTCTGGGAGTACAATGCTTACGTTAGCAATGGTGCCGATACCTGGCAGGTCCTGGCCGGCAATGAGGTCATTCAGTCCGGCACCGAAAGCGACCTGTACACCTGGTACAATCCCAATGATTATAGCTGGGATAATATTCAAACGGACCCGTCCTATTGGGTGCACTATCATCTTTTAGTTCCTGTCGCCGACCGGACGTCGGCGTTGCAGCTCGGCTTCCAGGTCATTCCGGGCTGGGGTTGCTCGAATGCCGCGATCGACAATGTCACGATCACGGCGTTTAGCGTACCTCCGGCGGAATTTTCGCTTCAACCCAAATCCCTCAATTTTGGGAGCGCGACGCCGGACTCTCCGGATACGCTGTGTGTGACCGCGTCAAGTATCGGAGTTGCGAATTTGCACATCACGGGAGTTACCCTTTCGGGTTCGAGTGCATACTCGATCGTCAACGGTCCTGCCGTCGGCGATAGCATCGTCTCCGGTAATTCCGGTTCCTTCTGCATTCAATTCAAGCCTACCGCTTCGGGATTACAGTCGGGAATGCTTTCTATTGCGACCGATGCACGCGATTCGAGCACGCAAACGGTATCGCTCACTGGCATTGGTGCCGTCCCCGACGTATCGTATGGCGTCTCGAGTTTATTCCGTGGCGTTGCGGTCCCCTTAGGCGATACTTCCGGGACCCTTTATATTCCGGTAAGCTCGACGGGTGCCGGGCCATTGCGGATCAACAATATTTATTTTACCGGGTTGAATGCGAATGATTATTTCGTTTCGCGATTCCCGACGAATCCGATCCAACCCGGCATGAACGATTCGATCGGCATTCGATTCGCGCCGACGATCGAAGGCCGGCCCGATGCGCATGTCGTCATCGCTTCCGACGCGGCGAATCTTCCGAGCGATACGATCCCGCTGTTTGGAGTCGGAACGCTCCCGCGCTTAGTCATCACCGTTCCTCCGCCGGGAACCGGGAATACGGTCATGTTCGATTCGGTCGCTCTCGGCGATTCGGTCTGCCAGACGATCACGCTGATGAACCCGGGAACGGATACCTTGCGGATCACAAACCAGGTAATGACCTCCCGCGATTACGATTTTTCGTTCTATGCACTCACCGGGTCCGACACGATGATCCTTCCGGGTGCGTCGAAATTAGTGAACGTCTGCTTCAAGCCCCTTCGAAGTGGCACGCGTGAAGCCACGCTTCGTTTTTATACGAATATTCCTTCCACCTTCGAGGAGCCCAGCCGCGATACGAGTCAATTCCAGATCAACATTACCGGGGTTGGCGTGCCCTATGGTCATTTGACCTTCAACGGCCAATTGATCGATACGGCGGAAGTCGGGAAATCGAATTGCCTGACAGAGACGCTGACGAACAACGGCCAGGCGGACCTGACCGTCTCGAGCGTCGGAATCACAGGACCGAATGCCTCTGCGTTTAGCCTGACCGGAATAACCACACCGTTCACACTCGCGGCCGGCCAGAGCCAAAACGTCACGTTGTGCTTTATGCCGACCGCGCGCGGAGTGCAGTTCGATACGATGCTATTCGCCGGCTCGACGGCAGACAAATCGCTTTCGCAGGCGATCCTGCTCGAGGGAATCGGTGTGTCTGCCTGTGTCTCTGCCGATTCTGTCGCAACGTTTGGAATTACCGGCATGACCGCCGTCGGCGCGATGGATACATCGTGTATCACGGTGAGCAATTGCGGAGATATTCCTGCTACGTACACCGCGGCCGCACCGGTCGGAGCCGCATATACGCTGCTTGCCCCGATGACGAGTGCAGAAATCGCTCCGGGTGGATCGACACAGTTCTGCGTGACCTTCTCGCCGACTTCGATCGGCGCATCGAACGGCAGCATTACGATCACGGGCGGACCGAATCCCGTGAACGTCAGTCTGGCCGGTGTCGGTGCAGGCGTTGCCGCGAGTGCCGTAAACGCTCTGAACGGACCGGTCGCAGTCGGAACGCGCGATACCTTCGCCGTAACGATTACCAATAACGGGAACATCCCGTGGACACCCGGGACCCCGACAATCAGCGGCGGCAATGCTGCGGACTTTGAGATTGCGGGCGTGCCCACGTTAAGCCCGACTACGATCCCGGCCGGCGGTACCGGGACGCTCTCGATCTCGTTCTGCCCGAGCATGGCCGGTCCGGAATCGATCGTGCTATCGTTCCCGGGCGAAAATCCAGTTCCCGTCTCCGGAGCCTTTACCTATACGATCGATGCCATCGGTGCCGCCAACAGCGTGACTGAGAAAACGGCGCAGGATGGCTTCGAGCTCGGACAAAGCTTCCCGAACCCGACCAATGGCGCCACGAATCTGAACGTCACGCTGCCCCATCAGGCCGCGGTTCGGATCGATCTGGTCGATGCCACCGGAGCGTTCGTGCGCAATGCGTTCAGCGGTACGTTGGCGGCCGGAACGCAGTCCATTCGGATCGATGCAAAAGGCCTCGCGGGTGGAACGTATTTCTTCACGATGACGAGCGGCGATGTCCAGCTCTCGCGGCAATTCATCGTGATCAAGTAATCGACCGTTATCGATTTCACAAGCCCCTCGTTTCCCGAGGGGCTTTTTTTATTTATGGGTGAAGATTTATGGGTAAAGAATTGAGGCAAAATCGTGTTGTATCCCGACCGAATGGCTTTTACCGAATTCGACCGAGCGATGATGCGGCGGGCCCTGGCGTTGGCGGAGCAGGGTCGCGGCTATGTCAGCCCAAATCCGCTCGTCGGATGTGTCATCGTAAATTCGGAAGGCGAAGTGATGGGGGAAGGCCTGCATCTTCGCTTTGGCGGCCCGCACGCGGAAGCGAATGCCGTGGCCGATGCCGAAGCAAAGGGACATTCGCTCTCGGGAGCGACGGTCTATGTGACGCTCGAACCACATGCCCACGAAAGCAAGACGCCGCCGTGCACGAAAGTCCTGATCGAAAAAGGAATTGCAAAATGTGTCGTTGCCATGGAAGACCCGAATCCGAAAGTAAGCGGAGCAGGCATTCGCGAACTCGGAGCGGCCGGGATCGAAGTGCAAGCCGGATTACTGGAGGCGGAGGCGCGGGAACTGAATCGTTTTTTTATAAAGCACATTTCGACCGGCGTTCCCTTCGTCACGCTCAAACTGGGGCTTTCCATCGATGGAAGATCGGCGCTCGGGAATGGCACTTCGAAATGGATCACCTCGGAAGCTTCGCGCGCGAAAGTACATGAATTACGGGCGGAGCACGACGCCGTCCTGGTCGGCACTCGGACGGCTTCGATGGACGATCCGGCCCTTACCGTCCGTTTCGTAAACGGCCGGCAACCCCTTCGGATCGTGCTCGATGCCCGGCTCGAATTACGTCGAAGTTTAAAGTTGTTTTCGGACGAGCACGCATCACGAACGATCGTGCTGACGTCGGCAACTGCAGCCGAAAAAGATGGCGCCTGGTTCCGGGAGCGAAATATTGAACTGATCGAGGTTGAAAAGATCGACGGCGCCATCGATCTTAAGGGATCCCTCGCGCGCCTCGGTGCGCGGGGCGTTGGAAGCGTACTGGTAGAGTCGGGGGGAACATTAGCGGCAAGTTTTGTTAAAGAGCGTTTGTTCGATGAACTCATTGTCTTTTATGGGCCGCTCGTGCTTGGAAGCGATGCATTGCCGGCCGTGGGGCCGCTTCATCTTACCGATCTCTCTCACGGTGCTCGCCTTTCGCTCTTCCATTTCGAACGAATGGAAGGCACGGACGACCTTATGATGCGGTTTCGACCTTCAAAGAACAGCTAAACCCTTCAAAGAACAGCTAAACGTGGTTCGAATCTCTTTCCTTTTTTGAATTTTAATAATTATGCTTATCTCGATGACCGGCTTTGGCCGCGGAGAAATAACTCGAACGCTCGAGTCCGGTGCGACGATTACGGTAACCGCTGAAATTCGGAGCGTGAACTCCCGCTTTATCGAAATTGCGGTCCGGTTGCCCCGCACGCTTGCGGAACGCGAGCTCGAATGCCGCGAAGTTTTGCGCAAACGGCTCGAACGCGGAAAGATCTCGCTCAATCTCTCGGTCGATCGCCAGGGCACGGAGGAAATACCGCTGACGGTGAACGAGCCAGTCGCAAAAGCATACTTTAATTTGCTGGACCAGCTCCGCACCGCGACCGGCCTCACGGCCGAAATTCAACTTCGGGACCTGACCTCCTTTGGCGATATTTTTACCGCGGAAGACCGGGCCTCTTCCGTAGCGGCGATCGAGTGGGAACTCACCCAGCAGGCCATCGCGAGCGCCATCGAACAGCTCAACGCCATGCGTACCTCCGAAGGGAGCGAACTCGAGCGCGATCTTCGCACCCGATTGACGACCATGGAAACCCGCACGAATGAGATCGAGCGCCTTTCCGCCGAAACGGCAAAAGAAGAATACAATAATCTCAAGGAACGGATCCTCGAGCTGACGAAGGATAGCCAGGTGCTGAACGATCAGCGGCTCGAACTGGAAGTTGCGATGATCGCCGAACGGCTCGACATTACGGAAGAGCTCGTTCGATTCCGATCCCATCTCAAGTTCTTTCTCGAAGCCATGGGAAGCACCGAGGCGGCGGGACGAAAATTGAATTTCATTTTGCAGGAAATGAACCGAGAAGTAAATACGATGGGATCGAAAACGAACTCGGCCGACGTGGCACATCACGTCGTCTATATTAAGCAGGAGCTCGAAAAAATGCGCGAGCAGGTCCAGAACATCGAATGATCGTACCCGTCCTCCTTTTTGTTTTTTCTGCGCTTGCGCCGCACCGAGCGGTCCGTTCGGCGGACGATTCGATCTTCGCCGCTCGAATGGCGACCGCGAAAGCGGAACGGCTGGATACGCTCCCGATCGGCGAACGCATCGTCGCGATGGGACGGCTGTTCGTAGGAACGCCGTACGTCGCCGGAACTTTGGATTCCAGCGCCGGGCCCGAACGACTCGTTACGGACCTTCGAGGGTTCGATTGTGTGACGTTTTACGAGAACATGCTCGCGCTTGCGCGCATCGTTCGAGAGTACCGCTCGCCGACCGTCAGGAATTTTCAGGACGAACTCACCTATTTGCGATACCGGAACGGCCGCATCGCCGGATATCACTCGCGGCTGCATTACTCGATCGACTATTTTTATAATAACGAACAAAAAGGCGTTCTGAAAGTCATGACTCGCGAAATCGGCGGTAGCGATGCGATCCTGGATACCCGCGCGATCCATTTCATGACCGAGCATCGCGCCCTCTACAAGCCGCTGGTCAACGACCCGGCCGAATTCGCAGCGATGCTCGAAATCGAGAACGATATCCATGCCCGAAAAGCGTTCTATTATATTCCAAAACAGGACGTTGCCGCGGTAGAAGCCGGCATTCAAACGGGCGACATTCTTGGGATCACAACGAATGTTCCCGGGCTCGACTGTTCGCATACCGGGATCGCGGTCCGCTTATCGGATGGCCGGATTCATTTTATGCACGCCTCCAGCTTACAAGGTGAAGTTATTATCAGTGAAGAACCGCTGGCCGATTATTTGACTCATAGTTCGCATCAAACCGGGATCATTATCAATCGGCCCCTCGAGGTAACGCCTCGTCATTCTTCGTAACGCTATGGTAACGAGAAAAGAAGTGGAACATATTGCCGGCCTGGCCCGGCTCGAATTCGATCCGAACGAATTAGAATCGCTCACGACGGAACTGAATGCGGTCCTTGGTTATATCGACCAATTAAAGGAAGCCGACGTATTGAACGTCGCGCCGCTCGAAAATTTGAATGAGTCGATCGAAACGCCGGTCCTTCGAAGCGACGAAGTAAAGCCCTCGCTCCCGGTCGAGACCGCGCTCCGGAACGCTCCCAAAGCCGCCGACCAATACTTCCTGGTCCCCAAGGTCCTGGCCCAGGACGTTAAAGCGTACGTCGAGCGCGATATCGTGGGCGACGAAGAAGAAGAATTATAAGGTCCGATAGCGTTTGCACTCGATGGCCCGGTCCCAATGCTGGATCGAGGCCTCCTGTTCGGATTCCGTCAGTGTCAGGAGCGAGATCGGTAAGTGCTGGAGCCACGCCGCTTCGAGATCGACGAGGGAACTTCCAAAGAACGTTCGAAACGTTTCGTTGCCGATGGGATCGTTGCTCTTCGAGAAGTGGATGACCCGGTCGTCGCTGAAGGTATCGCCAAGATAGAGCATGAAGGCACCCGCCAGGACGATTTGATCGGTCGTCAGGGTATGTGCAGCGGTCTCCCATACTCGGAGCAGGAACGAGGAGCCATCGGCGTTCGCGTGCTCCTTATACAGATAATGGGCGATGACATCGGCTTCCGCGCCGTAAAACGGGAAGGTCGTGTCGTGCGTCGCCAGTCGTTCGCTGAGGAAAATGCTGAAGGCCTCTTCGAGGACCGCCCATCCGGGGGTTCGGTCGTAGTGCCGCGCATACCGCACCGTCCGCATGGCGTGGGTCAGCAGCTCGACGAGTTCCGCGTAGATCGGTTGGGAACCCGTTTCCGCGAGATAGACGGCCCGCTCTTCGGAATTAAAATGAGACTGGATGCTTCGTCCCAACAACGAACTCGCGCGTTGGTCCATCGCATAGACCTGCAGCCGGTCTGGGAATGATTCGTGCGTAAAATGAAAAATCCGGCTATAGGCCGCTTCCATCGACTCGATCAGGTGCTGCACGGCCGGTACCGCGAACGCGGTCCGATCGTAGCTCACGTCGAAATGAGGGCTCGTTCTTCGTTCCCACTGGATGCGGGCCCGCAGTTCGTGATCGGTGATCGGTAATTGCGGTTTTCGGGTAATAACGCGAGCCGATCGTTCGGGAAGGATCGGAACTCCGGAAGCGCTACGATCGATCGTACCGCGAGGACCCTCTGATAATTCCGAAGCGCCGATGTTTGGAAACGTATTCTCAACCGTGCTTATCATACGCCACCTTGTTCTTTTGGCCACGGCGGCCACATGTGTCCGTCTTACATGGACGTATAATATAACAAAAAATAGGAAATGAATCTTAAAAACCGTATTTCGGCCCTGCTTCGGTCTTTTTCAGCGTTGCTTCGGTCTTTTTCGGCGTTGCTGACTATTATTTCAGGGAATTGCATGCCGAATTCCCTGTTTTTCGGTGAACCCATCGATTCCTTGTGTTCGGTGCGCGAACCCATCCATGAAGAAACCGGCTATTCCAGAGTTTTTCGGTCGTACTCGTGACGAGTTGCGAGAACTGCTGGCGTCCGATCTTTTCGATGCGGAATCGTATCGCTCCGATCAGGTCTATGAATGGCTGTACGCCCGGCGAGCAAGAGAGTTCTCCGAAATGACGAGCCTTCCTCGTCCGTTGCAATCGAAGCTTGCCGCTCGATATACGATCCCAACGCTCGGCATCCGTCACGTTTCGGAGAGCAGGGATGGAACGAAAAAATTTCTGTTCACGCTCGAAGATGGCCGGTCCATCGAGACGGTCCTGATTCCCAGTGAGATGCGGACCGAGCGTTCGCGCCAGCGAAAGACCCTGTGTGTTTCCACGCAGGTCGGGTGTCCGCTCGATTGTAAATTTTGCGCGACGGCTTCGTTAAAGCTAAAGCGAAACCTGACCACGGCGGAAATACTGCTCCAGATTTTCGAAGTCGAGCGCACGACCCGCGAGACGATCACGAACCTCGTCTTCATGGGCATGGGCGAGCCCATGTTGAATTATGAGAATGTGGTGCGGGCGCTACGGATCATTACCGATCCCAGAACAGAAATGCTGGGCAAACGGAGGGTCACCGTTTCGACGAGCGGACTGCCGGATGAGATCCGTGCTTTTGCCCGGGAAGGGCTTAACGTAAAACTTGCCCTGAGCTTGCATGCCACGACGGACACGCTCCGGACGCGACTGATGCCGATCAATAAAAAATATCCTCTCCCCACGGTGCTCGCGGCCATAGAAGACTACTATAAGATCACGAAACAGCCGGTAACGTACGAATATATTTTATTCGAAGGATTGAACGACACACCCAGCGATGCCGCCCGGCTCGCGAAGATCGCTCGCCGGGTTCCCAGCCGCGTGAACGTTATTCCCTTTCACCCCATCGACTTTACGCACCCGACCGGCGTCTCCCGGGAATTACGCCCGGCTTCGGAGGCGAACTTTCGGGACTTTCTTTCGATGCTCCGTAATGCGGGGGTTTCGGTCTTCATTCGATCGAGCTCCGGAAAAGATATCGAAGCGGCGTGCGGCCAGTTGGCCCTGGCCGAGCTTCCGCCTACCGCGGGAACCCAAAAACCCATCGAACTGACGTTCAGCGCAGAATAACGACCGCGCCTTCGGCGTGATAATCGAGACTCGAAAGCCGATACACATAGCGCCCCGGCGGCAAATCCGAAAGATCGAGTTGTAGCGTATGCGCGCCGGCGGTTCCCGTTCCGGCATCGACCTGCTTCACCACTTCGCCAATCGAATTATAAAAAACGATGGTCACCGGGCCGTCCAGGCCGAGCGTGAACGGAAGGCGCGCTCGGTCGGGCGTCGGGTTGGGAACGATCGCATTGACTCCGTAGGGGCCCGCGAGGGTCACTCCATGCAGTGGGCCGCTGCAATCGACTTCGGAGAACGCCCCGTTGCTCGCCGCCTGGGTGGCGATGGGAACACCGGCGACCGTAATATAGCTGAGCGGCGTTGGGCCGAGCAGCGCTTCGGTATATAACCGCAGCACGGTCCCGGACGTAAAACTCGTCATCGGAACGGCGACTTCGACCGTATGATCGTTTAGCCGGGTGAACCTCGAAACGGGGACTTGCTTTTGTCCGGCATCCGCCCCCAACATTCGGACCATTTCGGGATCGAAATGGAAGTCCAGCACGAGGCTGTCGGCATCGATCATCGAGAGTCGAACACCCGAGATCGAAACCGGAATCGTATCGATCTCGCCGGGCTCCGTCGTGATCGAGGCAACGGTATAGCCGAAGCTGGGGCCGGTCCCGGCCGGATAAATTCCAGTTCCCGACAGGGCGACGGAGAGGACACTGTCGCGGTACGACGTATGAAACGCGAGCGTTCCGGTCACCTGCCGGGCGCGCGCGGGAGTAAACGTGACCGTATCGAAGAGCGTATCGCCCGGAAGGATCGGTTCGTTCGGGGCAATGGGACTGGCCGAAAATACCGGATTCGAGATCGCGATCGAGTTGATGTACAACGGATACTCGCCAAGGTTCCTGATCTGGACGGGCTCGCATTGGAAGGAACTTCCGAGCACTATCGCGGGAAACGGGATCGAATCCGGACTGATCCATGGATGGGCCTCGACCCCACGGCCGACGAGCGGTACGGAGATAGAATCGGCTCCGGAGTATAGGACCAACTCGCCCGTATCGGACTGTTCGAGCCTTGCCTGGTACGTGACCGTAAGCTTGACGGTATCGTGGCCGTTCGCGATCGAATGGGGTAAGATCGCATCGCTCGCGTAGCTAAACGTATCGAACGGAGCCGGCGAGACCGAGCGAATGTGGACGCTATCGATCGTCGGCACACCGCTGAGCGCGAAAAGATCGATCGTGCGGGTGGAATCGTGCCCAATATGAACGTTCCCGAAGTCCAGCCCGACCGCGCTCACCTGCAGACCGCTTTCGATCCCAACTCCTCGCAGGATCACGGAGTCCGTGCGGCCCATCCAATGAAGATAGAGGGTATCTTGGAAGGTCCCCGTTGTCAGCGGTGAAAAAATAACTCGAACGGAATCGCTCGACTGGGCGGATAACGAATCGTGCGTGGAAACCGAAAACGGCGTTGCGGCATCGTGGGACACCGTTATGGGAGTTCCCGCATTCCCCTTGTTCGTATCGATGGCCGCGAGCGTACTGCTCGTGTTCCGGAGCACATACCCAAAATCGAGCACCGTGGGAGAGACCGATACATCCGCGGCAATTCCGTTCCCCTGAAGGGCAATCGTTCTCGTGAGGCCGCTATCGGCCAATAGGGTGAGCGTTGAACTTCGTTCTCCGTACGTGGAAGGCTTGAATTGAATACAGAAAAACACTGTATCGCCGCGCCGAACGGTCTTCGGGCCGGACGCGCCGACCGTCCGGAAGGCGCCGTTCAACACCGAAGTATCCACTCGAAGGGAAAGCGGTGTGCAACTCGGATTCAGGACCTCAAAACAGTAGTCTTCAGAATCGCCCACGGGTACATTACCGAAATCGTAAGAAGAATCGATGGCGATCATTTGCGGCATGGGACCTCCGGAACCGTGGAGCGGGATCGAGAACGCGGTCCCACAGCTATCCACAACGATGGAAAGCGTTCCCGAATCGTCCTGTTCGGTTTGCGGGACAAACCGTACATCGAAGATCCCGTCCTTTCCAAAGGAAGACGGGCGTTGCACCAGCGTAAACGCAGAGCCGCTGATGGCCGTATTCAGGACGTCGATCGAATCGATGCCGCGGTTTTGCAGATCGAGCGCGATCGTTTCGGTATCGCCGGGGCACACCGTCCCAAATTCCCCACTGGGGATGCTCCAGTTCCCCTTTGCGATCTCCCGGGAACCGCGAAGCTGCAGGCTTGCCGCGACACATCCATCGCTCGAAAGAAGACTGAAGGTGCCGCTGTCCAGGATATTGAGAGACGGCGTATACAGGACGGAAAACGTTTTCGATGCTCCCGGCGCTAACACGATGGGGAATGTAAATGTATCGAAGAGGAACGCCAGGGAACCATGATACGTGTTGTTCGCAAGCGTGACGGTCCGCGAGCTGTTATTCGTGAGCGTCGTCGTTTCACGGACCGGATCGGTCTTACAGCCCCGACCGAAGAGCAACGTCGGACCGGTAAACGAAAGCCCCGCATACCCCCACGCCCCGCGGAACACCGCCGAGGCCGTTCCGCACGGAGACGTATGAAAATAGACCGTGTCCGCATATTCCCCATTTCGAGAAGCATTGAATTCGAATGGAATAGGAAGGCTCGCGTTGGCAGGAACGGTATCCTGTAAGATCGTACCGCTGAAAACGAAATTGGAGGAATACGTAATGGAGTCCAGGGTGACGGGCTGGCCGTTTGGATTCGAAAGAAAGATCGTAGAATCTTTCAACGAGCAGACGGAACCCCAATCGACCGAAGGTGCTGCCAATGGCTCGGGCGAAAAAAGGTTTATCGTAAGAAATGTCGACGTATCGACCAGGCAGCGCGATGTCTGGATATTGATCTTTGCGGTTTGAATACCACAATCGGTCGCGTGCATTCGCACACGGACCTGGAGCGTATCGCCCGGAGCTTTATAAATTCCGTTTCGAGCATCTAAAATTTCTATAAGGCCGGAAGGACCGGCCTGCATTTTCGAGATGGCGGTCGGAACGTCCCCGGTGTTGGTTACGACGATGATCGTATCCCGCGTGACGCCCCCGAGCGCATTTTCGGCGGATCCAAAATCGATCGTGGGCGGCATGGAAAGCGCGTCCTGCTGGCGGTCCGCCGAAACATTCACCATCACATCGCGGAACGCACACTTATCGAGTTCGAACGGGATCGACGCGGTAAGCGGCCCGCGCGGTCCGCTCGATAACTGAATGGTAATTTGCACGGACTGGCTGGGGGCCAGCGCGAACGGGAACGAATGCAAGACCGTCAGTCCCGAACCGGCCGGAGGGATCGCGGAAAGAACCCAAACGGAGTCGGTCGAGCTGGTATTCTTTAGCGTGATCGTTTGCCGGGCAGGGAGCGAGCACTCCGTGAGCGGTCCAAACCGAAGGGTATCGGTGCTTTCGGAAAGGCCTACGCTGTCATACGTGGCTTCGAGGCCGATCCGAACTTTTCCTCCGCAATCGCTCGAACTCGAAATGTAGAGCGAATCGTAAAAGACGCCTCCGGAATGGGGTTGAAAATGAAGCCGGAGCGAATCGATTTTGGAAGAATCGGCGGGGAGCCAAAATGGCGAATTCGGAATAATAGAAAATGCCTGCCCGTTAGAAAATCCGGCGGTATCGATAAAGAGCGGTGTGGATCCCAGATTGCGAACATGCACCACGGTATCGAACGAGGCGATACAGCGCCGCGTCGGAATCACGATATTCGTTTCGAGTGCGGAGAGCCGGTAGCCCGGAGAACTATTAAGGATCGGAGAACTCGAAGGTAATATCTCCGCATTCTGGCCGCACACAAAACCATCGCGGCCATGCCCCGAGAAATCATGGACCCGCGCCGTCGCCGCGGGATCGTCGAACGAATAATAGAGCACGAGTCCGGAATCGGTCCCCGGCAAGGTATGGAACAGGGTCTGGCGGATTTGCGCTAACGATCGGGGAATATTCCAGATCCGGAGTTCATCGATCGACCCAAGGAATACGTTCCCGTTGGCGCTGATGCCGATCCGAAGGCTGTCCGTCGAGGAATCGATCGAGTTAAACGAAATATATTGGGACGACTGCAGCTCGGAATCGACGTAAAACCGCAGGCTGTCCCCGGGAGTAAACACAAACGCGTAATGGTGCCAATTCGCGATCGTATCGACCGCCGCGGAAGTATCGAATGCATTGCGGTTCCCACGAACGAACCCGAAGAGCGTCGAATCGGTCGAAAGAAAAATTCCGTAGCAATTCCTGGCCGGAGATCCCTTATCGACGATCGCCGAGAGCCGTACAAAGGTATTGACCTTCGCCCAGCATTCGATGGTAAACCCGTGGGTGAGGTGCAAGGCCTGGACGTCGGGAGTGGCGACGTAGGACTCGGGGCCGGCAATCGTCAGCATATTTCGCGTGCAGTCCTGCGCGTTTGCGAGCTGGCACGAGAACGCAAAAGCAAGGCCCGCCACGAGCCACACGATCCCGCGATCGCGAAGCCGCCCGAATGCACCATATGAAAGCGTGGCCCTCACTTATTCGCTGGGTTTTGGATCACGGCGCGGACCGTCCGCGAAAGCACACGTCCTTCCGGGATCGAATTATCGAACAATGCTTCACGCGAACCGCGGGATTCGACAGAGATTTCTGCCGGAACTGGTTTTCCGATCGTTTTGAGTTCGTTCCTGAGCATTGCTTCGGCGCGGTTCACGCGGTCGAGTCCCAGCCGGTCATTGAATGCTTTATCCCCCGTTTTATCGGTATGTCCGGTGAGCATGACGCGCGTGTGCTCGCCGATGGAAGAGGCCATCTCCTTCAGGATCCGTTCGGACTCCTTCTCATCCAACTGGGAAGAACTATAATCGAACAGGATCAGGCTGTATTTTTCAATCGAAGCCCGGGCATTCGAATTTCGATCGAACGTCGTGTCGCTTGCGTGACGGGAAACATCGCTCGCCTCGCTCTTGACCCGCAACATCCCCTGAGCGGACGCGCTATCGCCGGCGCTATCGATCGCGGTAAAAATATACGTGAGCGAATCTTCCTTCCCATTCGCGTCCTCGGGCATCGAACGATCGTCGATCGTCCATTGGTATTCGTTGGTCGTGCTATCGGCGAGTGCATCGATCGTTCGAAGCACGCGGCCGCGCTGGAGCACCATGATCGTCGCGGAACGGATACCGGCGTGCCCGTGCATCGCGATCGCCGGCTGGAACTCGATGCGCGGAGGCGTCGCGATCCGCTCGATCCGTTCCGTCCACAGCGGCGCGGTGATGTCGGGCGAGGACGGCACGATCTCCACGCGCCTGTTTTCGGCCTCTCCAAAGGGATTATAATCGTCCGATGCCGCTTCCGGCAAATTTCGGGCGCGGAGCTGAATCCGTTCCCGGGCAATACCCCAGACCGACACGAAATAGTCCTGAATGCTCTGGGCACGCGCCATCGAAAGCGAAACTCCAGCCGCCGAATCGCCCGGAGAATGTTCGCTCCGAGTTCCGATCAGCGTGATGCTCCCGGAACGGTTCTGCGCAAGCCGCTGGCCGATAATATCGAGCACATGATGATGGATTTCGAGCGCGTTTTTTGTAAAGAGCGTTCTCGGATCGAAATGCTGCCGCGTTTCGGCCGTTTCGCGATAATATCGTTCTGGAATATCGGAAGATCCGTCTTCAAAGAAGACGTAATGGAGCATGGGGTACACTTCCGTAACGTGTGTGCGCGCAATCGAGACGACAGGTTCCGAGACCGGTTGGCCATTCGTCTCCATCCCTAACGCTTTAATCGAAACTTCAAGGACCGAACGCTTCGCCGGCGGGGCCGAAGGCAATGGTTTTAGTTCCGGGTATGGGACCTCGGCGATTTGAGGCTTCGCGGTGGCCTCCGGAATGTGATAGACAAGGTCCAGCGACGCCGCGATCGGATACGTCCGCCAGGCCGTCGCACGCTGTACCGTGGTGAGCGGGATCGTCGCGCTGAGCGAAGGCCGAAGCCCAAGATGCGCTTGGAACGGCAGTTCGTAACTCACCCCGACATCCAGGCCGAATTGAAACGAATTCGTATTCCCGATCGAATTGCTACTGACGGTGCGCTCGTGAAGATTATTTTCGACATACACCGCATTGGAAGGCGCCGTGATATGTTCTGTTTCGGTATAACCGCGCTGAATTAAAATTCCCGCAAACGGTCCCGCCGACAAAAACAGGCGCGAAAGGGGTTCGTAGAAAGCCAGCAGCGAGAGACTCGATACGGAGAGCCTGGCATTATAATACCGGATTCTGCTCGCGGTATCGAAGGACCCGGAATTATAGATCAGCGG
Source organism: Bacteroidota bacterium (assembly GCA_021324685.1). Lineage (GTDB taxonomy): Bacteria > Bacteroidota > Ignavibacteria > Palsa-1295 > Palsa-1295 > PALSA-1295. The sequence continues at coordinate 5,660 of JAJPIQ010000078.1, read as the reverse complement.
TGGATTGCTCGAAGAGACCGGTGCTTCGAATTGCGTCGAGACATCGTTATATTCGAAGACCGGTGTGAACGACCAGGCGGGGGCTAAAAAAAAGCTTGCACCGGCATGGTAACCCATGGCCATCCCGGAACCGGAACGAAAAATGCCGCATAACGTGCTGCCATCGAAGGCATCGATCGCAGCAGAGCTGATATTATCTTCTCTCGAAACGCCGATAAAGAGGGACGGACGTGTCGACTCTGCAATCTGGCCAAACGCCGGGGAGCATATTCCCCAAAGCGCGATAAAGACAAAAACAACTCTTCGCGCCGAAATTTTGGCGCGGCACATCACTGGACGGTGAACCGTCCTTGGCGTATTCCACCCAACCCGTACCATTTCGAGTCAAGGGGCGCTGGTCCCAAGCAAAAGAAAACCGCTAACGGGCAGCCGAGTCATTCCTCGTTGCCCGCTAATGGTAGCTCGTTTACTTCTTACTTCGCCGTAGCAGAATCTGTGTTTGTTATCCTGAGTTTCGAGTGCATCTCGCCCGCATTACTGCGATTTACGACCGGCGGATTCGAAACACCGGCTTTGGCCACGTTGGCCGTTGTCGGCGTTTGCTCCACATTCGGAAGCGCAGAAGCGGGACGAACAGCTTCGGATGGATTCGGTCCGGATATCGCACGGCCCGGACTCGGTACCATTTTCGAAGCAGAACGACCGCTCGATTTTTCTGAACGATCGCCTCTATTATTCAAGCCATTTACGGCCGATATTGTTTCATCGGAAGAAGCCTGTTCCGATCTCATGTGGGGTCTATGGGACGAATTTTCTTTTTGAACGGCAACGGCGGGCACTTGACGATGAACCGGAAGTACGTCACTCGCCGAAAACCGTTCGACGCCGATCGTGGCAAGAACGCCGAAGAGCAGGCCGGCGGTAAGAGAAATCGCCGGGGTGTGCAACAGGTGACCAATCCGTTGCACCCCCGACAATACTTGCACGCCCCCTTCCTCAAGGGTCGTGGCCATGTTCGCGCTCTGCGGGAGCTGCCTTCCCGCATCCTGACTGGCCGAATCGCTCGTTTCAGGCCGCGTGGCCCGATTTGCTCTGATCAACTCCTGCTCGATGAATGGCGTGGCGGCGGCGGCCGAGAGTCCCAACGCAGCCAGTGTCCGGTTCCGGACCTGCGCGACCGAACGCAGTGAGTCCTTATCCGACCGGACAGCCTTCATCAGTTCGAGTTGAGAGCGAAACGCGATCCGCAATTCATCGCTCGCCGCGATGGAAATCAGAAAATTCTGCTCCTCCGCCGAGGACATCCCGCGTTCGAAAAACCGGTTCAATTGTTCTTCTTTACTCATAACCATAATATGAAGTCTCCTTCAGGCAAACAAATTAGATATAATTGGCGGGATCGTCGGCTTCGCCTAAACCAAGCCATCCCTGTATAAACTTTCTCAAACGGAGCCGGGCCCGATACGCCCGTACTTTGACATTCCGCTCCGGAACATTCATCATTTCAGCGATTTCTGCATACGTAAACCCCGAATATTCGTGTAAAACGAAGGTTTCCCGCTGGTCGAACGGCAGGCGGCCGAGTGCCTGCACCATGAGGGCCTGAATTTCACGGCCCGATGCCGCCGACGTCATCGGCTCGGAGAGCGTTAGCTCTGGAATTTCGGCCAGTTCGCTGCCCTCCAGGACATCCTGCTCGATGCTTTTTCCAGTATGATCGACGCGCAGCATGTTCCAGCACAAATTCCTTGCACTTTGGAACAGCAGACCACGAAAATGTGTGATTTCCGGGCGGTCCGGCCGATTTCTCAGCTCGAAAATTCGAGTCCACACATCCTGGAATGCGTCCTCCGCCGTCCACTCATTATGGAGCATTCGCTTGCAGTAGTAGAAAAGCGAAACTTCGTACTTGGCGTAGAGCGCCACGAAGGCTTCGTCATTTCCAGCGAGGAATGCCTCTTTTAAGGCCTGGTCCGGATCGGCTTCCGCCGAAAAAGCTCGTTTTTGTGGCGCCTGAGGCGAAAATGCAGTCGAGAGAGGCGCTTCATAAGCCAGATTTTCCGAAATTTCCTCAGTTTCGCGCAGTTCTCCCCTTTCGTCCACGGACGAACGAACTGACCCAAACCCGATTTTCGATATTCGGCTCATTTGTACTAAGAAGACCCGCGAACGCGGAAAAGGTTACAACCGGGTAAGCATTTTTCCTAAAATTTCTCGGGTTTTCAGCCCTCATAAGCTCGGAATTTCAGGCTTTTAAAGTAAATCTTTCTTCTGGAAAGGAATCTGGCCTTTGGGCAGCTTTTTCAAAATTGCGAGGTACGATCGCGGTTCGGGAACTTGGGAAGCCGTCCCGAGCAGCCCGGCAATCTTTATCCGCCGAGTTCGCTAATGTAACGCAAAAATGACCTTCGAGATGACACCGTCCGTAACGTGGTGCACAACGCCGGAACTATCGGTTCCCGAGAACGAGTGCGCACCCCTTCCCACCTCACCAGAAGAATTTCGCACGACGGACACGGAAAGAACAGGCACACAAGACAAGCGAAGGCTGCACGAAACAACGGCCCGGCTTCCCATGCATCTTCACTCCGCACTATTACGAGCGGTCCTTCTTAGGAAGAGCCGATGCCTTATTTAAAACCTCCGACGACGGTTCCCAGGGACTGTCGAATCGCAAGCCAGAGGAATTGGAAAAATTCCTGGTCGGGTTTGCGCGCGAGCGTCGTCGTCGCGGTAATCGGCGGGCCGCCTTTTTCGTCGGGATCGTCATCGCGCAGAATAAACGTATTGGCGACGAATGTTTTCACGCCTTCTTCAATGTCCCGTTTATCGGCCGGATTCGGCGGAAGCACCCGCAGCTTGAAGTGATTATAGATCGGCTCGACGTAGGTCGTCGCAATATCGCGTCGGATCATCATGTCGATCTGGCCATGATAAAATTGGCCGTTCATGACCTGAACGCGCTCCGAAGGAATTAAATACGAATTGAGTTTTAAAAGGTCGAACGGCCCGACGAGCCCCCTCACGTCCACGTTCAACGCCGAATCGTGCAACGGATAGACCATGGAAACTTTCATCGGCGCCTGTGCAATGAACACCCCCTGCATATCGATATGGGTCGGGGTGTCCAGGAGCGGACTCGCCGAATCGAGCGTGATCGGATACGCCGCGACACTCACCGAGTCGAACGTGAAATCCCCGGTCGAGTCCTGCGCGGGGTCCATTTCTCGGATCTGGATATGGCCACGATGAACGGAAAGGACATCGACGGTGAATGGAAGATTGAGCGAACGAACAATATCGTTCGGCATCACCGCGGGGCCCGGATTTGGGTTCTTCGGCTTCCGATCGTCTTTATAATAATCGACCCACAGTGTCGGCGCAACGAGGCTGTCCATCACGACGCCGCCGCCGTTGATCATACGGCGCGCGTCGATCCCGACGATCTCCAAAGGCGCGAGCCGGAAATCGGTCCGGCCGCGTGAATACTGATGGAGCGCGGCAAATTCGTCCTCGGAGTACTTGGGAACGTAACCGAAGCTGTCCATGGTGATGATCGAGTCCTTGAAATTCGCGTGCATATTGCGGATTTCGGCGTAGTAAAATCCATCGAGCGGCGCGTACGTAAAACTCGGCATGACGCACAGGATCTGGTCGAACCCGAGGCGCGGCCGCTTTTTATGCGGCGGCAGAAACCGGAACTGCGTCACCTCGAGCTGCGTGATCTTCGAGTTCATCGTCTGCGAAAATCCGCCGGGAACGGTATCGCGCTCGAAGAAAACCACGGTTCCGTTCGGCAGGCTCGCGCTGCCAATGCGGATCGGCATCTGCCACGCCGGTTTTGTCGCTTTTACTTCGGCTTTTTCGGGATTTTTTACGGTATCGGACTTGCGCTCGATCTGCCAGGAACGAGCGCTCGCCGTAGCGATCGTAATATTTTTACTCGCCAGGAGGCCCGCAAAATCGATCCCAGTCAGATCGAGATCGTTTGCCGCATAGGTCGTATTATTGGACTGCGGCTCGAAATACGAACGGGTGGTGAATGCGGCCCGCGACGCGCTCACGGAACGGCGGCTCGTGCGGGTACACGCATTGCGCGCATCGACACTATTGAGCCCGCGGCGGTCGGCAAAATGGAACGTTCCCGCCGAGAGGCTGACATCCCGCGAAAAGAGCAGGCTGTGCGCGGCGGCGGAATCGAGTGCGAAATCGTCGGCATCGATCGCGGCCCCATCGGCAAGGATCGTAGGGGACGTTCCCCCCTGCACCCGAACGGTCCCTCCCCGTAGATCGATCTTTGCGATCCGGATGGGCATGGAAATCGATTCCGCGATCTGTCGCTGGACATCCCAGACAGAATTGGCCGGTTTGGATTGTTTCGATTTTTTCGTCCCTGTGTTGCTGCTGGCCGGAAGTTCGGCCACATGCCATGCACTTCCTCGCAATGCGGACACGGCGATCTCGCGGCCGGCGAAGAGTTCCGAAACGAGGATCCCCTCCGCTCGCAGGCCGCTTATCGAGATAGGAGCCACTCGTGCATGGCCTCCCGTTGGAAAGTAGGTCGCACTGCCGGCGCTTACCAACGAGTCCTGCGGGGAGACGAGCAAATCGTTTGCTCCCACCGCGAGTTTAGGCGCCGAATACTCCGCTTCGACCGCTCGCAGGAGGAACCGGTCGGAAAAGAAGGGTTGCCGCGCCGGCGCACCGGTATCGAAATCGAATTTTATGGCATGAACGGCCAGGCCGCGCGTTTCGACGCGGCTTCCGACGGAGTCGAGCGTGAGGTCGAGTGCGCCACCCTCCAGCGCGATCGAATCGATATGGATCGGGAAGGAGACCGAGTGCGCGAGCTTGTCCTGCCAGGGAAGTTTATTTACGGTCGTGTCTTTTTTTCTGCTCGAAACTTTCAATTGTGCCGCCCAGGTGCGGGCGCTGAGCGCCGTAAGCCGAACGCCTTGTTCGGTGAGCGTGCGGACCATGTCGAGGCCCGTTCCACGGAGATTCGAACCGCGGAACATCGTCTGGCCCGAAGCATACGAAAAGGTATCGACGGTAAGGAGCTTGCTCGCGCTCGAAGCGTTCGCCGTGCGAATGAAAATCCGGGCGCTCGAATCCGAATACTGCACCCACGGCACGGAGAACCAAAATGCTTTTGCGCTGACGGGGAGCGGCTTTTTCGCGTTCGCATCATAGGTCACATCGTCCGAGAAAAACGAACCGGTCCCTTCGGCGACATCTTTCGTTCCCTTTCTGCCATAGATCACGATATTCGGGATCTGGATATGCGAAACGTAGACGGTCGGATGGAACGAACTTTTCCCCGCGGGCGGGATCGTATCCGGCAATAGTTTCCACTGGTCCTCGCCCTGTGCGAACGTACAAAAATAGACGTTGGGCTCGTAGGTATGGATCGTCTGAAGCCCGATCGGCTTGCCAAAAAGGATGTCCCACCAACTGATCCCACTAACGGTGACCGAATCGATCCCAAGGTCCCGCAGGGTCGTGCCGGATTCATGCCGCCGGTACCCGACGCGCCGCAGGTCCATGCCGCCGGCGAAGACCGTCCCACGATGGTAGGTAAAGCGCGTAAAGCTGAGCTGGTATTCACCGTGCGTCGACGTCGAAACGAGTGCTTCGAGTTTTTCGCGCGCAATATTGGC
>JAJPIQ010000031.1 GCA_021324685.1 Bacteroidota bacterium | reverse complement strand
GGCTGCGCAATGACAGCATTCGGATCGGCTTCGAGTTCCTGGATCGACTTGTACTTCTTCGAAACGATGATCGGCCCGTAGCCTTCGCCCATCGAGGCGCCGGTCTTCATGATCCAGTATTTATCTGCGACATACGGATAGGCATGCGCGCTGATCGCGGTCACCGGGAGTTCCCCCGTCATGGCCCGAACGTTCAGAGACTGAATGTCATCCAGTACATGATCGATCTCGTATCCGGGGATCGTTACCTTTTTCGAGGCGAAGCCATAAAACATGAAGGCGTCGTCAGGGTCAGGAGAGTGGCCGATTTTAAGAAAATTCACAGTCGATTTATTTTTAATATTCAATTCTTTCAGGATTTTTTAATTTCTCTACTCTTTCGGGATTTTTTAATTTCTCTACCAATCGGGTTATCATTTCCAGATCGCCGGGATCAGCCATGATAGGACCATTTATTGGAATTTGGCCAAATGTTTTCAAGTCTATGTCATGGGGTTGCTTTGAGTATTCTCTTCCAGCTTTTGAATAGCGCAACAACAAAATAAGCAGTACCACTGCTACGATAGAAAAAATGATTATCCAACTAGCGATCATTGTGCAATGATCAGAATTAGTTCATCATTGATGCATCCGGGAACAGCACGATCTTTCCGACTTTCTTCGGCGATTCGATCATGAGTTCGAAGGCTTCCTCGAAATTTGCGAGCGGCATTTTGTGTGTCACAACGGGGCGAACATCGAGCCGCTTGCTGGCGAGCAGGTTCGAGACGGTGAACCACGTATCGAACATCAGGCGCCCGTTGATTCCGTAAAAACGGCCACCGTTGAAAATGATATCGTTGAGTGGCGTTGGAACGGAATTGTCTTTAAAAATTCCGAACCAGCAGTAGCGGCCGCCGCGGCGCAGCATCGCGATGCCGTCCTTCATGGCGCTGGCCACGCCGGACATTTCGAGTACTACGTCCGCTCCGAGTCCTCCCGTCGCTTCCTTCACGATCTCGATGGCGTTTTCCTTCGCGACATTGATAATGCGATCGACTCCCATCTGCTTGCCGATATTTAACCGGAATGGCTCGATCCCGGTCATAAAGATCTGAGTCGCCCCGCATGCTCGCGCAACGCCGGCGGAAAAAAGTCCTACCGGGCCATCGCCCAGGATCGCAACCGATTTGCCATGCACGGGTTCGATAAGCGTAGCATGGACGGCGTTTCCAAGCGGTTCCTGAATGCTCATATATTCAGGTGGCACACTGGGATCGTTTTTCCAGACCACGACTTCGGGAACCACAAGATATTCGGCGAACGCGCCATTGGTATCGACGCCCAAAATTTTAAGATTATGACAAATGTGCATTTGTCCGGTGAGGCACTGTTTACAGTGCATGCAGGGAATATGCGTTTCGACCGAAACGGCGTCGCCTTCTTCGACCCGGCTTACGACATTGCCCTTTTTGACAACGATCCCGGTGGTCTCATGGCCGACCGTATAGGGAACCGTTTTTACTCGGGATTCTGCCCAGGGGTCCCATTCATAGATGTGGACGTCCGTGCCGCAGAGGCTCGAAGCCTGAATCTTGATAAGAACTTCGTTCGGTTTTACGTCCGGAATCGGGATTTCCTGGATTTCTGCGCCGCGAGCGCGCTTCGTTTTGCGCAGGGCGATCATCGTGTCTGGCATGGATCGATTACAAATTGCAAATGATGGGAAGAGTGCGGCGCTTAACACGAATGCAGCCTCAGTAATTCAACTTTTTCATTCAACTATTTTCTTTTATTATCATTACCGGCGCCCGCGGAAATCCAGTCGCTGTATAGCCAGCATATTAGTAGTTCAGGAAACAACGGGTTGCGCGCACCTGTGGGCATCGCAGGAGATCAGGCATTCTTGTTCTCCATTATTTTCTCAAGCCATATCCCTATTTCCTCCACGGTTTCTGGCAGGACACCATGCCCGCACGGCTGCATTCGCGCGGTGACGTTCGCTCCCTGCTTTGTCAAAAGTTCTTTGGCTTCGTCCAGGGCTTGTGGTGGAATGAGTTCGTCATATTCGCCGTGGCATATAAAAAATGGGAACTTGTCGAATCTTCTTTGAGGCACACTCTCGACAATATCCCTGGGAATATAGCCAGACATATTGATCGAAGCAAGAGGAACGATGCCGTGCTTTTTAAGGTCGCGAGATATAAGAAGCGAATAGACAACCGCGGCACCCTGCGAAAATCCCATCAAGACAACATGTTCGGGATCGCCGCCTTCTTGGGAAATGATATTTGGCAGTGCGGCAAGCAAAATTTCTTCGCTTTCGTGACGGGAAAAATCGTCCGGAATGATTCCGGAGGGCGTCTGCAGCAGGTCGTACCACGAATGGCCGCCGTTGGGCAACTCGATCGGTGCCTGGAGGCTGACGATTAGAAAACCGGTCCCAATTTGATCGGCAATCGGGAGCAGATCGTGCTCATCGGTGCCGTAGCCGTGGAGGAGAAGGAGAACGGGAGGCTTTTCAGCAGGTTTTTGAGTAAAAGCCTTGCGGGTTATATAATGCATTCGCCCCAGAAACCAGAAGCCCCTTGTTTTGGTGCAGTATTTTGGTGCAGTAAAAGGAAGAAGGTGGTAGCGAACTTTACATCTAAAGCTGCCGTAATTTTGACGCGGCTGAAATAGAACTTTTGCGGCGGTGTCTTGCTTTGATTTCCGGGGAGAAAGTCGCCGGGCGAGTCGCAAAATCCGCCCATGCGAGTTGTCCATTCCAACGATGTTTAGGCATCGTCATCATCCAACTACTCGACCTATGAAGACACGCAGTTTGGTTCTCGTTCTCGCTTTCCTTTTTTCCGTAACTACTGTTAAGGCTCAGTGGCTGACGAAAGCCGATGAAAAGCCTTTTCATGAGCGCGAGCGGCCACGTCTTGAACACGAAACGCATGGCATTGGGGATGCGCTGAAGTGGTATTGGGGCCAGCGAGCGTTCGGGCTCGGCTACATTCCGAAAGATGCGCTCCAGATCGCCGAACACCAGACCGCTGCCATGCGTGTTGCCGCAGGTAAAGGGATGACGGTGCTTGCCTCGCAACCTGACTGGTCGCTCGTGGGACCGACGAACGCCGGCGGCCGCGTCGAAGCGATCGCGATCGATCCTCACGACGCAAATACCATCTATATCGGTGCAGCCAACGGCGGTGTATGGAAGACGACCAATGCGGGCGGCGACTGGACTCCACTTACAGACCAAATGCAATCGCTCGCCATGGGCTCGCTCGCGATCGATCCGCAAAATACGAGTACCATTTATGCCGGTACCGGCGAGCTTCCCTCGACGGCTGACTCTTATGGTGGCTATGGACTGCTGCGCTCGACCGACGGCGGGACAACGTGGACCAGCATCGGCCCGAGCTCCGTTGCGGCGTATTCCAAGATCATCGTAAATCCGAAGCACTCGAATATTATTTATGCGGCGGCCGGACGTTCGGGTGGCGGCATTATGCGCTCGACAGATGGGGGTAAAACATGGCCCTGGCTTGCCGGAGGGCTGCCTCAGAATACTTCTGTTTCCGACCTTGCGCTTTCGATGAATGCCGATACCGCCGTGCTCTACGCCGGTGTCGTCGGAAAAGGTGTGTATGTATCGACGAACGGCGGCGATACGTGGACTTTATTACAAAACTTGCCATGGCAGCCGACCGATTATGTCCGCGTCTGCCTTGATGTCGATCCGACGAATTCCCAGAATGTCGTAGTCCTCGATGTGAACGGTTCCGGCGGCAATGGACAGGACGATCTTGGCGGTATTCAGATCTCGAACGATGGCGGCCAGACCTGGACCGATGGTACCGGCGGCGGTTTTCAACCCTTTTACGAAGGTTCTGGAACACCACCCCAGGGATGGTATGACGCATATATTCGTGTCGATCCTTCCGACTTCACGCATATGCTCGTTGGTGGGGTTCCATTCTGGGAAACAAACGATGGCGGCCAGACCTGGAACGAGCATACAGAAATCCACGTCGATCATCATGATGCCCAATTTGCGCCGTCCGATCCGACGAAAGTATATGTTGGCTGCGATGGCGGCGTATATTATTCTCCCGATGGTGGACGCAATTTTAATGGTGCTTCGTTCGACATTCCCATTTCGGAATTTTATACGATCGGGATCGACCAGTCCTCGAACGATATCACCTACGGTGGACTCCAGGATAATGGGGTCGTAAGCGGTTCCACGCCCTCGGACTGGGCCGGTATCTATGGCGGCGATGGTGCGTTCACGGTGCCCGATCCGAACCACTCCGGAGTATTGTATTTCACGCTTACCCAGCAGCCGCCGGTACGGAATGCCAATGGAAATCTATCGAGTATGGGCCTCAATCCGGGAACCGATTACTTAGGCTGGCTGAACGCCCTGCATCTCGATGCCAAGAATAATATTCTTTATTTTGGTACGGACCATCTCTATTTCAATACGAATCCATCGAGTTCGAATACGTGGGTACGACGCGGGACGCGAATCGCTGAGCCTTCTGATTCCTCGACCTCGATCCAAACGATCGATGCATTTGGCGATAAGCAGACGGTCCTTTGCGGAACGAGCGGTGGGCGCGTATTCCTCACAACGAACAGTGGCACGAGCTTTACCGATATTTCCACGGGCTTACCCGGTCGCTGGGTGACGTGTGTCAAATTCAATCCTTCGACGAAGACGACCTTCTATGCCACGGTTTCCGGATTCGGTGCCGGGCACGTCTTCAAGACGACCGATAACGGCGCCCATTGGCTAAATATTAGTTCTACTCTCCCCAATATTCCGGTCAATTCGATCGAAATGGACCCAACGAATCCGACGGCACTCTATATTGGGACGGACGTCGGCGTGTTCTTCTCGCCGAATGACGGCGGCGTTTGGGTCCCGTATGGCACCGGTCTTCCGAATGTGGCGATCGACTTTATGGACATCCAGGCCACGAAGCGAGTGCTCCGAGTCGGAACCCACGGCCGTTCGGTCTGGGAAATTCCGTTGGTCGATGACGTGACGGGCATCAGTCTTCCGGCGCAACGGACCGTATGGACGCTGGGCGATACGGGAAGCATCGTCTGGCATAATTTCGGATCGAGCGTAACACTGGACCTTAGCCTCGATGGAGGTGCGACCTGGCAGAATATCGGCTCCGGCATAACCGGGACGTCGTATACGATTCAAAATGTGATATACCCTGCCAGTGAGAACGCGATCGTCCGCGTGAGTGACGGCACCCAAACGCTCATGTCGCCGCTGTTTTCGATCGCGCAGCAAAAGGCGGGTCAGGAAGTCGCCACCGTCGCCGAATATCCGTTCTATCTCTACGATGTTGCGTATGATAAAGACGACAATGTGCTGTGGGGAACGAACTTTAATGGATCCGACCGCGACATTTATAAGATCGATCCCGACAAGGGGACCCTCCTCGATTCGGTGAAGATCGCGCTCGTCCATACCACCAGCCGCGCAGGGTTCACCGGAATTAAGTACGATCCGAGCACCAAGCACCTCTGGATCCAACAGGTCAATAATACGTCCGATCCCTATGCATGGCAAAGTTATCTCTATGAAGTGACGACATCGGGTACGGTCGTTCAAACCCTGCAATCGCCGGCGGAATACGGGACGGGTGTTTATGTAAAAGGGGATACGTTGCTCGTGGCAGACCGTATGGTAGAACAGATTTTCCGTTGCGTGCTACCTTCCACAGACTTTACGGCCTTAAACCCGCTCGACTTTTCGAGCACTCGGAATGCGGTATATGGTTCCCGTGGCCTGACGTACGATTCGAAGATCCAGCAATATTTGCTGGGGTACACCGAATTCGATGGAACGCGTCAGAGTTCAACATTCAACGGGAGCGACATTCTATTCCTTGATCCGGTCTCCGGCGAAGAACAGAGTGCCATGCCGATGGTCGAAGGTTCGGAATCGAGCAATATCCGTGCACTCGAATGGGATCCGCGTGGAAACGGAACGACGGCGTGGATGTCGGTCCTGAGCAGTTCCAGCGCTGCGAAGCTTGTCAAGGTCGCGCTGACCGACGGCCCATCGAGCGCTCCTGCGCCGCTATTTACACTGGTACCCGACCCGATCGACTTTGGCGGCGTCGATACTGGAAAGTCGATGACCATTCATGCTCAGTTGCACAATAACGGTAATGCTGCGGGTACGGTCAAGAGCGTCAGCATCGTGCCGGAGTCCGGTGTGTTTACACTCGGTACCCTTTCGCTTCCGGCCACGCTTCCGCCAGGCGATACGCTGGGGATCGATGTGACCTTCACTCCGAATGCGCCGGGTCCGAAGTCCGCTTCGCTCGTGATCACCACCGGCAGCGATAATACGCAGACATCGTTCCAGGTCTCGGGCTTTGCGACGATCAATGGCGCCGGCGTAAATTCGAGCAGTCGTTCCGAAGGCTGGGACGTCGTGCTTTCTCCGAATCCGGCACGCGACCGCGTGACCGTGACGCTGGAGGCCGAACGCGCATCCGCGGCGCAACTCGAGATCTACGATGCGACGGGTCGCGAAGTACATTCGGAATCATTGGGAATGATCGCGGCCGGCGAGCACGAGTCGGAACTTTCCACGGATGGACTTCCGAATGGAATTTATTTCGTCCGCGTGCTCGGCTCGAACGGGGAAATTGCAACGTCACGATTGGCGATCGCCCGGTAGGACGTAAAATAATGGAGCGAAGTGAAACCCGCTCCACACATTCGAGAGTTAGAGACAAGCGAGCGGCCCGGAAAGCCCGCTCGCTTGTTTTTTGCTGATTCGTTCAGCGCATTCCATGGACCACCACACACGCGAAACGGTACTCATCACCGGCTGCCACGGATTCTTAGGGCAGCACGTCGTTCGGCTGTTCGTGGAAGAGTCGAACTGCGAATTGGTCCTTACTGCCCGTGAAGAAAGCACGCTTTTTAGCGGAATAGCGAAAGAACCACGCATTCGAGGATACTATACGATGGACGTTTCACAGCGAGTGGCCGTCAAAGAAGTCATCGCTCTTACCAAGCCGGACGTCATTGTCAATTGCGCCGGGTTTGTGAAAGTGGACGAAGCCGAGGTAAACCGCGAGGCGGCGTGGAGAACGAATGTCTCTGCTCTTGAGCATCTTACAGAAGCGGCCCGCAAAGTCGACGCAAGAATTGTGCATGTTTCTTCCGATCTCGTATTCGATGGCTTAAGAGCGCCCTATATGGAGTCGGACGCGCCACATCCTGTGAACTATTACGGGCGAACGAAGCTCGCGAGTGAAAATGTGCTCCGGACTTCGGGTCTCGATCATACGATCTTTCGAACGTGCCTGGTGTATGGGGCCGTCGAACATGCGAATGCGAATTACGCGCTTTCGGTCGTCTTGTCGCTCGAAGAAGGCCAGCCTGTGCATGCGGCGACCGATCTGATTTCTTCCCCAACGCTGGTGGACGATCTTTCGCTGGCGATCGTCCGAGCTACAGAACGAAAACGTTTGGGCCTCTATCATGTGGCCGGACCGGAGATGATCACGCGGTTCGAATTCGCTCAGCGTATCGCCGAAGTTTTTGGGCTCAATGCCGGCCTGATCCTCCCAACTACGGTTGCCGAACTAAAACAAAGCGGTCGGTGGCGTGCGGAGCGACCCTCACGAAATGGACTGGTTTCACTCAAAGCGCAGACCGATCTGGGTCTCCGAATTTCAAACGTGGAGGACGGGCTGCGCGTCATGGAACGTGGAATGGAAGAGCTTTTTGCAAAAGGCGATCTCTATTTATACGAATAATCTCTCATCATAGAATGCTCGATATTAAATTGATTCGCGAAAATCCGGATGTGGTGCGACGCGCCATTGTAGCAAAGCATTCGGACGATGTTGTCGATGAGATCCTCGATCTCGATCGCGACCGCCGCTCTATTATTCAGCAGGTCGAAGTTCTAAAAAACGAGCGCAATACCGTGTCGGAAGAGATTGCGAAGCTAAAGCGCGCGAAGGAGCCGGCCGAGCATCGCATTGCCGACATGAAGGCCGTCGGCGAGCAGATTGCCTCCCTGGATGAGCAACTTCGGGAGAAGGAACTTGCCCTCGGCGTTCTTATGGATTCCATTCCCAACGTGCCCCATCTTTCGGTTCCGAATGGAGAGGATGCAGCCCAGAATGTCGAAATCAAGCGTTGGTCGCCCAATGGAAACGAAGATGCGTTTACGGCCCGCGGCGGTCTCGATCATTTAGCCCTCGCGGAACGGCATCGATTGTTCGATTTCAAACGTGGCGCGAAGATCGCTGCTGCCGGATTTCCGGTGTATATGGGCCGCGGCGCGCAGCTGGAACGAGCATTTATTAATTTCATGCTCGACTTGCACACGCGCTCGCACGGGTACACAGAAGTCCTTCCGCCATTTTTTGTAAATGCGCAGTCGATGCGAGGAACCGGGCAGTTCCCAAAGTTTGTCGATCAAGCCTATCACATGCCCGAGGATGCACTGTATGCCATTCCCACGGCCGAAGTACCGATCACGAATCTCTACGCGGAAGAAGTACTCAGTCCGGAGGCGTTGCCAATCTACCATTGCGGCTTCAGTGCCTGTTTTCGGCGCGAGGCAGGTTCCTATGGGAAAGATACACGAGGATTCCTACGTGTTCACGAATTCAATAAAGTCGAACTCGTAAAATTCGTACCGCCGGAGACTTCGTACGAGGAGCATGAATCGCTGACGGCCGATGCCGAGCGTGTGTTAGAACTCCTCGAAATTCCCTATCGCCGAATTTTACTTTGCACCGGAGATACCAGCTTTTCCAGCGCGAAAACGTACGATCTTGAAGTGTGGGCACCGGTGGAAGGAAAATGGCTCGAAGCGTCGAGCTGTTCGAATTTTGAAGATTTTCAGGCTCGCCGTGCAAATATCCGTTTTCGGAGGGAACCGAAAGCCAAGCCGGAATTTGTGCATACCCTGAACGGCTCCGGTCTTGCGACTTCGCGGCTGATGGTCGCATTCTTGGAAAACTATCAGCAACCCGATGGAACGATACGAATTCCAGAGGTGCTTCATCCGTATCTTCCATTTACCATCATTGATTAATGTAAAGCAAATTGTCATTTGCTTTTTTTACGACCGATTGCAAACGAGCGTTTGCGTAACCTGCTATGACTGACGTATTAGATCAACAAGCGTTTCGATATTCTTCCGCCGCGGAGCCGGATTTGCTTTGCGAAGAGGTTCCACTTTCTGAACTTGCGCAGGAGTTCGGAACTCCGCTGTATGTCTATTCGAAGCGGCAGATTATCGAAAATTTTCATTCGTTCGATGCCACGCTCAAGTCTTCCGGTAAAGAACATTACGTGAGCTATGCCGTCAAGGCGAATTCGAATATCGAATTGCTTCGAATTTTAGCGGAAGAGGGTTCCGGAGCGGATGTCGTGAGCGCCGGGGAACTACTTGCGGCCCTTGCCGCCGGGTTTGCGCCTGAAAAAATTACGTTTGACGGGACCGGCAAGACCGATGAGGAGATCGAACTGGCGCTTCGGGCGAATATCCACGCATTCAATGTCGAAAGTTTCGAAGAACTTGCCGTTATCAATAGCATTGCCGAACGGCTCGGGCAGGCTGCCGGCCATGCCGTGCGTGCAAAAGTCTCGATTCGTGTCAATCCCGACGTGGACGCGAAAAGCCATCCCTATATTTCCACCGGGATGAAAGAAAATAAGTTTGGGATCGAGATGGAGAATGCGCGTGAAGCATTTATGTATGCTTCCAGACATCCGGCACTCGAAGTAGTCGGCATTCATGTGCATATCGGTTCCCAAATTACGTCGCTCGACCCCTTTATCAAGGCCGCCCGATCGACTGTAAAATTCGTAAATTCTCTGCGTGTCAAATCGGGAATCGTTCTCGAACACTTGAATTTTGGTGGCGGACAAGGGATTCATTATCGGAATGTCGTCCGTCATCCCTTGCTTCCCAAGGATGAATTCGGAGAAGAAGGCGAGTACGTTCCTTCACTCAGCGAATTTGTGGGCGCGGTGTTGCCGATCCTTGACCAAACGGGACTTAAGATCATTTTCGAGCCGGGCCGTGCGATCGTTGCAAACGCGTGCGCCTTACTCGCGAGTGTCCTCTATACGAAAGAGAACAGTGTCAAAAAATTTGTCATCACCGATACAGGCATGACAGAACTTATCCGGCCGTGTTTATATGAGGCGTATCATCAGGTGGCCCCGCTCAAACTGTTGAGCGGTGCGACCCAGAAGGTCGATATCGTGGGGCCCATTTGCGAAACCAGCGATTTTCTTGCCCAGTCTCGAGAAATGCCATCTCTTAAAAGAGGCGATGCGATTGCCGTACTCTGTGCGGGCGCCTATGGATATGCGCTCGCCTCCAACTATAATCTTCGCCCGCGTGCAGCAGAGGTGCTGGTCGATGGGACGGATTATCGCTTAATCCGTGAGCGAGAACGGATCGAAGAGGTGGCGGGGATAAGCAAGGCCCCTGTCACACTGCCGAATTCTTCCAGCCGATTTTAAGATGCGGCATGAAGATCGCACTCCTCATCGAATACGATGGGACTGAATTTGTAGGCTGGCAAACACAACGCGATCATCCAAAAGGCCGCTCGGTGCAGGCGGAGATAGAGCGCGGTTTTTATCAATTGTTTTCTCGAACGATAGCCGTTCACGGGGCCGGTCGAACGGACTCCGGCGTCCATGCACGCGGAATGGTCGCGCATATTGAGTTCCCGGAGGACATCTCGATCCCGCTCCGGAAGCTCCTCATGGCGATCAACGCGACGACGCCAGAGGATATTGCCGTTCGCGACCTGCGGAGTGTCCCAGAGGAATTCCATGCTCGGCATAGCGCGCAATCGCGTCAGTATCGATTTACCATCAAAACCGAACGCACGGCCATCGACCGTCATTTTGTGTGGGCGATCCGCCGGCCACTCGATTTTGCGAAGTTGGAGGTATGTGCAACTCTTCTGCCGGGAGAGCACGATTTCACCAGTTTCAGCAAGCGTACCTCGGATGTAAAGCACTATCGCTGCATTGTCGAATCGGCCGTTTGGGAACGCCATGGCACAACCTTTGCGCTGACGATCCGAGCCAATCGATTTGTACGAGGAATGGTACGCGCGCTCACCGGCGCGATGGTCCAGGTCGGGCAGGCTGCTCTCACGATCGACGAATTTCAAGCACTGTTGCATGGACCTCGCGAACGCTGGCGCGCCAAATATATTGCTCCTGCGCATGGCCTGGTCCTCGAGGGGATCGAATATCCCGAGCGGTTCCACCTTTGGAACATCGGGGAACAGATCGAGCGGAGCGCGATCGACGAATCGGAAGTGAAAAAGGAATGAACGAACGATGAGAACCTGGAAATTTATTGTTGCCTCGAAAGGTCGCCTCGTGCTGATTGCCAGCATCGTCGCGGTCACTTCGGTCCTTATGAGTTGTGCATCGGGAATTAATCTTTTTTCAAAGTCCGATGATGTTCAATTGGGACAGCAAATGGCGCAGCAAATCGCGGCGGACCCCGCACACTATCCAATTCTCGATAATCCACAACTCACAGGGTACTTGCAATCGATCGAAGATCGTATCGTACAATCGCCCAATGTCCAGAATAAAGATTTCCATTATGTCGTCCATATTATAAACGATCCGAAGACTGTAAACGCGTTTACGATCCCCGGAGGAGGAATTTACGTTTATACCGGACTTCTTAATTTTATCGATAATGAGTCGGCCCTCGCCGGAGTCCTTGCTCACGAGACGACCCATGCGGATCATCGGCATGCGACACGGAACATGACGCAGGAGTATGGCCTTGAAATGCTGGCCTCTGTTGCCCTGGGCGGGAATGCAGGACTTATCCAACAGATTGTTGCGGGCCTTGGCAGCCAGCTTACCGTCCTCAAATTCAGCCGTGACGATGAGCGTGAAGCGGACCAGGGATCCTTCGACGATCTTGCACAAATTCCGGGTGAGCCGTGGTGGCCCGGGGGCGTTAATCTTTTCCTCACGAAATCCCTCGCTTCGGCGCCGAGCCAGCCGGGCAAATTCCAGCAGCTATTTCTAACGCACCCGGTCGATCAGGAGCGTATCGATGCTATCAATGCTGATCTCCAAAAGGCTGGAATGCCAGGTCCTACCGGAACTCAGCTAAATCAGCAGAATTACGCCTATTATAAAGCTATGCTGGGTGGGGGCGGATATACCAGTCCGCGGGGCGCTACGGCACCAAGGGTCCGATAAAAATGGCGAAAATCGGCTTGTTGGGACTCTTGAGAGAATTCTAACTTTGTAACTAAGACTGCTACAGTAGTGTCTTTGAGGGTGAAGCGTAAACGCTCCACCGATGCCACCACGACCACAAGCCCCAACGGAACGCGAACTTGACTTTATCGAAGCATTCAAACGCGGAGATATGGCCGGTTTCAGGTACATTTATTCGCTGTACCGTCAACGGGTCTTTAGTTATTGCCTTTATTACATGGGCGACCGCGCACTGGCGGAGGACGCGTTTCAGGAAGTATTCGTTCGAGTTTATACCCGCCGTGAACAGTTGCGTGAAGCGAAAGCGCTCAAAAGCTGGCTTTTGCTTATCACGCGGTCTGTATGTCTTAATTTACTGAGGGAATCGAAATTCACTCCGGATTTCGTCTCGATCGGCGGCCCGGATAGCGTGGACGCACTTGGCGACACACTCGACCGCCCTGCCGATCCGCTCGATCATATGATTGCAGATGATATGCTTCGTTCGGCGCTAGCCGAGATTGCGCCAATCTATCGGGAAGCTTTTTTGCTTTGCGAATTCGAAGGATACGATTACGAAGCGATCGCCCGCATGACGAATACGACCGAAGTAAACGTCAAAGTGCGCATTACGCGTGCGAAGAAGCAATTGCGTGAATTGCTCGCGCCACATTATCAGTACGAAGCGGGAATGAGCAACCGGCGTCGCCGTAAGCCTTCGGAAAAGACGTACACCGTAGATGACGAAACGGAAGACTTGAACGATATCGCTCGCGGAACCGAGGAGGTGTTTGCACAATGAAGACCTATCAAATTGAAGACACGATCATCGCCTATTTCGATGGGCGCTTGAATGACACCGAGTCTGCGGAACTTATGCACCGCGTTTCGGTCAGTCCCGAAATTCGCGACCTCTTCGAACAGCACCGTGCACTTCGCCAATTGGCGGTCCGTGCCGCTCGAAATATATCGATCGCACCAGAATTGGAAGAAGCCGTATTCTCTCGGATCGAAGCCCTTGAGCAGGAAGAACGGCTTCCTGCCGGGTGGTGGTCGCTGCGAAGGATATCGACAATGACAAGTGTTATTGCACTTCTCCTTCTGGCTGTGACGGCGTCATGGGAAACATATAAACAGCCTACGACCTTTGCGCATTCACCAGCGCTCGTTGCGGCTTCGGTAAAGGATATGGGCAATCCGGCATCGACCGAGTGGAATGGAACTCGGATTTCTTTTATCGGTCGTGATCAAACCAAAGTTTATCATGCTTTGAGGTTATCGCAACGATCAAATTCGAATGTTCAATACGCACAGAATTCCGATGTACGAACAGATGCTCCGCTGGGAAAGATAGCTCCCCGGCAAACGCTGTCG
>JAJPIQ010000057.1 GCA_021324685.1 Bacteroidota bacterium | reverse complement strand
TCGGCCTTAAGGAGCATTCGCTCGTCCTGTCCCACAAAATGTGGAACGAAAGGAATATGCGGCTTGCCAAAGCGAGCTTTCGCAAGCTTTGCCATTGCGTAATTATCTTCGACCGTCGCGTATGCCGAACCGACGATCAGGACTTCGTTCTTCGAATATTTTGATAGTTCCTCCGCTGTGCGGCGCGCCGCAGTATCGTAATCGACCGTGTGCGCCCTGCCGTTCGGATCTTTCATGCGCGGACCGCCGATACGCTCTTCGTTCACAGGAGGATACGTCGTGAGGCGCCCATGATCGCACATCCAATAGCCATTGACATTCGGATTGTTTCGAGGCTCCAATCGCTCGATCTCATTATTACGAACCCCGACGCGAACATTGCATCCCATCGAACATCCG
The DNA here is from genome assembly GCA_021324685.1 of Bacteroidota bacterium. Taxonomy (GTDB): domain Bacteria; phylum Bacteroidota; class Ignavibacteria; order Palsa-1295; family Palsa-1295; genus PALSA-1295. The sequence goes on along the minus strand of JAJPIQ010000057.1, from coordinate 11,124 downwards.
GGACAGATCGACTCGGTGAACGACATATCCCAGACGCGCGCCTTGAAGCGGAAATCGCGGCTCGTCAGTGCGCCGACCGGACAAATATCGATGACGTTCATCGACAGATTATTATCGAAGCCCATTTCGGGATTCGAAACGATCGTTACGTGATCGCCGCGATGAATGAAGGTAAGTACCGGCTGCTCGGCCACTTCCTGTGCGAACCGAATGCACCGCGAGCACGAGATACACCGCTCTCCGTCAAAGAGCACCTGCGGACCAAACGGGACTCTTTTATCTTTGTGGTTCTTCCCTTCTACGAACCGCGAAACGCCCGTGGAGTGCTCGAAGGCATAGTCCTGCAACTTGCATTGCCCGGCTTCATCGCAGATCGGGCAATCGAGCGGGTGATTGATGAGAAGGAACTCCATCACATCTTCGCGGCCTTCGACGGCTTTGTCCGAAAGCGTCTTCACGACCATGCCATCGGAGACCGGAGTGGCGCAGGCGATCTGCAACTTCGGCATTTTCTCGACTTCGACGAGGCACATACGGCAGTTCCCAGCGACGGTCAGCGCCGGATGCCAGCAAAAATGCGGGATATCCATCCCATGATCGAGCGCGACCTGAATGATCGTCTGACCCGCCTGGGCTTCGTATTCGTTTCCGTCGATGGTGATTTTCGGCATCAGCAATGCTAAGATAAGTCGAGTCGTAAAACAGAAATAGAAGAGAAAATTATCCCTCCGCGCAGGAGCGTTGTTCTCTATTTAATAAACTTCGTGCTCTCTTCCCACTTCATGCCGAAGGCGTCGGCCACCCCCTGATAGACGATCGTTCCATCGATGACATTCAGCCCCAGGCGGAGTTCCTTGTTGGTCGAGATCGCTTTTTCATATCCCATGTTCGCAAGTTGCACGGCGTACGGAAGTGTCGCGTTCGTGAGTCCGATCGTCGAGGTCATGGGAACGGCGCCCGGCATGTTCGCAACGCAGTAGTGGACAACACCGTCGATCACATAGGTCGGGTTCTCGTGCGTCGTCGGATGGCACGTTTCGATACAACCGCCCTGATCGACCGAGACATCGACCACAACAGAGCCTTCTTTCATGTCCTTCAGCATCTCACGCGTGATAAGGTGAGGCGCTTTTGCGCCCGGGATCAGTACCGCCCCAATCACCATATCGGCGCTCTTGATCACCTTCCGGACATTGTAGGGGTTCGACATCATCGTCGCGATGTTCTTTGGCATGACATCGTCCAGATAGCGGAGTCGATAGAGGTTCGAGTCGAGGATCGTCACACGCGCACCAAGGCCGGCCGCGATCTTCGCTGCATTCGTTCCGACGACACCGCCGCCAAGGACGACCACGTTCCCAGGCTCGGTCCCCGGTATTCCGGCGAGCAAGACACCGCGTCCACCCATTGTTTTCTCCAGATATTTCGCGCCTTCCTGCGGGGCCATGCGGCCGGCAACTTCGGACATCGGGATAAGGAGCGGCAGTGAGTGGTCGGCACGCTGGACGGTCTCATACGCAATGGCGATCGACTTCGTCTTTACAATGGCTTCCGTCAGCTCCCGGCTCGCTGCAAAATGAAAATAGGTAAAAAGAACTTGTCCCTTTCGGATCAATTCGTATTCCGGTTTGATCGGCTCCTTGACCTTCATGATCATGTCGGCGGCATCGTAGACCGCTTTGGGGTTCGGGAGCATTTCGGCTCCGGCCGCGATATAATCTTCGTTTCGGAACCCGGAACCGTTCCCGGCGTTGGTCTCGACATAGACCGTATGCCCATGGGATTTCAGGATCTCTGCTCCGCTCGGGGTGAGCGCGACGCGGTTTTCGTTTTGCTTTATCTCTTTCGGTACGCCGATCTTCATGCTGTGTACAAAATGGTTAGTAAGAACGTCGGTAAACACCCGGGAAACGACTTTTGTCCACTTCCAAATTTCATTTTTTACGTGTGATTTTCTTCGGAAGCTGGCATGACACTGACAAGGATCATTTCGCGCGGACTTCCGAACAGGCGCTCGGCTTCACGCCGGACGTCCTCCAACCGAAGTCCTACAATTTTCTCAACATCACGCTCGATCGGCTGATATTGATTGAAATAGAGCATATTCTGCGCGGCTCGCATCATTCGGTTCGTGACCGATTCCATGGGAAGGACAAGGCCGCCGATCATCTGCTCTTTGGCATGCTCAAGTTCGGCCTTTGAAATCGGTTTTGTAATAAGACCGCTCGCAATTCGTCGCATTTCACGGACCGCTCGTTGAACGCGATTCGGTGGATCGGTCGCCGTCGCGATATAGAGACCGAGCGTTCCGACGCGTTCAAACGGCGCATAAAACGACATGGCATCGTACGCCAGCCCTAACTCTTCGCGCAGGCGCAGGTTCAACCGACTGCTCATGCCTGCTCCCGCGATCGTAATAACGGCATTAATGGCCAGATGACGCGGCGACTGAATCCCAGGGACCCGGCGCCCGAGGATGATGTGGGACTGCTGGCCGGCCGCCCGTGGAAAATGCCGCTCTGCTTCCGTTCGCCGTGGGAACTTCGAGACCGCGGGCGCACGACGGGAGACATGCGGAGGAACATGCCGGATGGCTTTATCGATCGCTCGGAATAATGCATCATGCTGGTGAGAGCCGCTGGCGACCATCACCATATCGCTCGCACGATAATGTTTGTTGTGAAACGATAAAAGTTTATCTCTATCGAACCGGCCCACGGATCGAGCGTTACCCGCGATCGGCCGGCCTAACGGATGGTTCCCGAATACTTCACGCTCGAATAGCTCGAACACAAGTTCGTCCGGTTCGTCTTCCAGACCATTGATCTCTTCTACGATCACCGCTTTTTCGTTCTCAATATCCTTTTTTGAGAATACCGGTCGCGTCGCAAGATCGAACAATACGGAGACCGACTCTTCGAGGTGCGTCGTACGAGTCCAGGTGTAAAAGCAGGTATGTTCCTTCGTCGTAAACGCGTTCAGGTATCCGCCTCGGGATTCGATCGAGCGCATGATCTGCCGCATGCTGCGTCCGGCGGTCCCTTTAAAGACGACATGTTCGATAAAATGGGCGATCCCGCTCGTGCGGTTCGATTCATTTTGGGAACCGGCATTCACCCAAAGTCCTAACGCCAGCGACGAAGCACCCGAGACCCGCTCGCTCAGTACGCGCAGTCCGTTCGGGTACGTGCGGAGTTCCACCTTAGCGGTCGCTACTTCGTCGGGTAAAAGATAACGCGATATGTCCTTAGAAACGGCAGGCTTGGAATAGTTCTCTTTCGTTCGGTTCATTCTCACAAGTGGTGGCGAATGCAGTTCCCGGGAAACAATTACTTAATAAACAAATAACATCGGCATATTCTCTCCGCGTGACGCTTAACACGGGTTTGCTGTTTCGATGATATGCCCGCCAATAGACATTGCCATGCGAATTGCACACCTTTCGGACGCGCACATTAACTTAAAGTATCATCCGCAGCATTTGCCGCGGCTCCGAAGAACGCTGGAAGACGCGCTCGGAAAAAATGCCGACCACATTGTCATCACCGGAGATCTCACGAGCAATGCCGATGCCCGAGATCTTCGAACAACACGGAGGCTCTTCGAATCGCTCGGCATCATGAAGAGCAGCAAGCTGACCGTGATCGTTGGAAACCACGATCTTTTTGGCGGTCCTCATTTGGCAGACGATGTCCTTTCCTTCCCGGAACGTTGCCGGACGCTGGATTACGAAGAAAAGCTTGCGATCTTTCAGGACACGTTTGCCGAACTCTTCGTCGACACCATCCGGATGAGCGCCCAGGGATACCCATTCCTGAAGCGGGTACAACAGGTCTGCCTTTTGGGCTTTAACTCCATTGCACCGCATTCCCTGCTCCAAAATCCCGTTGGTTCCAACGGAATGATCTCTAACGCGGCACACGAACAAAGCCGCGAACTTGCAAAGCATATTGCCTGGCATACGGCGCAAACGCGCGTTGCACTGCTGCACCACCATACATTCCGTCCCCGCGATATTGCGCATTTACAGGTCGCGGATGGAGTTTCACGCAGCGGAATCGCAGCGCGTCTCGAACAGCGAACGCTTAAACTGCACGGAAAGCGAGCCCTCTTCAAGCTGTACAAATCGATCGGCGTCGATCTCGTCCTCCATGGACACATCCATTTTACGGGCGGCTATACGCGGGAAGGGATCCCCTGCCTGAATGGGGGCGGGGCCGTCTATCCCGTATTTCGCGGTGGTGGATATTTTTATAATATGATCGAATTAGAGGGTAAAACCCGGGAATGTTCGGCCATTCGGGTAGGAAAAAAGATAATGGTTCCATTGCAGGAAGATAATATTCCCGAAATAGCCGCATTGTAAGTTGCATTTTATTGTAAGTTGCATTTTTTGGAAAGGAACGATTCGAATGCGAAGAATTGGAAAAAGATACTGGCCCATTGTTTTAGTGCTTTCCTTTGCACTCCTATTTGCACTGGGTGTCGTCGGGAATGCGGTCCGTTTCCCGCTTGGACTTGGGCTGCTCCGGGTGATGTTCCTGGCCGTCGAGCAATTCTGGACGAAACTACGCGTTTAACGGTATTTTTTCATCCAGGTCTCCTGCCGCTTGGCGTATTGTCGCGTGCGGACGATAATGCGCTCCCGCGCCTGTTCCATAGAGCATATTCCATCGAGGACATCGAACATTTCCCCGTATCCTATCGCACGCATGGCCGGCATGGTACGCGTAACGCCGGCGTCTTGTAATTGACGCGCTTCCTCCAGCCATCCTCCGGCGATCATCGCGTCCACGCGCGCTTCAATACGTTCCCAAAGAACCGGCCGCGGTCGATCGAGCACCGTAAATTCAGGGTCGTACGGGAAGCGGCCCGCCTGCCGTTTTCGAGCCGATCCTAACGGCTCCCCCGTCGTATAATAATGGGTCCAGGCTCGCTCGAGTCGGATGGGGTTCCGTTCCCTTCGAATTTGCAGGTAAAGATCGGGATCGATCTCGCGGAGCCGTTCATGCATGGTATCGAAGCCGAATGCCTGAAATTCGGTCGCATAGCGCGCTTTCGCGTCTTCGCTAGGAACTTCTATGGTCGGCAACCCAAAAAAGAGTGCATCGATATAGAGTCCCGTCCCGCCGACAACGATTGGAATTTTTCCCTTTTCAAATACCTGCAGAATCTCGGCTCGGGCGCGAGCACTATACTGTGCCGCATTGAACGGTTCATCCGGACCTAAGATATCGATCACATGATGCGGGACTTCATTTTGTACTTCTTTGGATGGCTTTGCAGTGCCGATATCGAACCTGCGGTACAACAGTGAGGCATCGGCGTTTACGATTTCAATATTGGGATTTTTTCTCGCAACATCCAATTCATGCTCGGTTTTTCCCGATGCCGTAGGACCCGTGATGACCAAAATGCGGCCTTCGGGCATGTTACCAGCCCTCTTTGCCGATCAGCGGTACAAAGGCAAAATCGGCGAGTTCGATGGCCTTTAATTCTTCTCCGTTTTTGGTAACACAATACATCTTCTGGTTTCGCTGGCCGCCGATGGGAATGACCATCCGTCCACCGCCAGGAGAAAGCTGCTTCACAAGCGATTCCGGGACGTCCGGAGCTCCGGCCGTGACAAGAATAGCATCGAACGGCGCATACTCGGGCCAGCCACGCGAACCATCGCCCGCGCGAGAGATAATGCGATGGAATCCAAGCGATTCGAGCCGCTTTCGCGCCTGCTCGAGGAGTGTTACATGACGTTCGATCGTAAAAACACGAACGCCGAGTGCCGCAAGCACCGCGGTTTGATATCCGGAACCGGTCCCAATTTCAAGAACTTTTTCGTCCGGCTTTAATTCGAGCGTCTGGGTCTGATACGCGACCGTATACGGTTGAGAGATCGTCTGCCCTTCGCCGATCGGCAGCGCCGAATCTTCATACGCACGCGGAGTGAACGTCCGGTCCAAAAATCGCTCCCTTGGAATCGAGGCGATGGCCGATAGAACGCGCGGATCGTGGATCCCGCGCGCGCGTAAGTCCTCCACTAATTTCCGACGTTCGTCGGAGAGCAGTCCTGCGGCCGAGCCATTCACGGTTAAAGCAATGGGCATGTTATCGATCGAATGCTTCTCGCGCTTCGAGCGCGTAATCTCTGGAAACTTTTGCGGTCTGTGCGGCAGGGCTCGTGTTCGCGACGCCGGTAATCGACTGCGCCAGCCTGGTCTTCATTTCTTCGGCGGAAAGGTCCATGGCCAGCCGACCGGACTGAGCAAACGAGAACTGGCCGGTTTCTTCGCTCAGGACCAGCGCAACGACATCCGCCTGTTCCGAAATTCCGAGCGCGGCACGGTGCCGGGTCCCAAGCATTTTTCGCCCGATCCGTTCTACGGGGGAAAGTGGCAGCGTGCAGCGCGCGGCTTCAATATAACGGTCCTTAATCACAACGGCACCGTCGTGGAGCGGTCCCTTTCGGTTGAAAAGAGAGACCAGTAATTCTTTCGAGATAAGAGCGCGGATCGGCAACCCCGTATCCACGAACAGTTTTATATCCGTCGTTCGAATAATGACAATGAGCGCTCCCTCTCCTTTTTGCCGCAGTTCTTCCAGCGCACCGATGATGAGGTCCGCATATTCATGGACATCGAACCGAATAAAAAATTTCACTACAGGGTTCCTGCCAAGGAACAGCAGGAGGCGTCGTAATTCCGGTTGGAATAAAACGATCAGCGCGATGACCCAAATATCGGTGAGCGTTTTGAGCAGCCACGAGAGCGCCTTCATGTCTGCGACGCGCGCAACGAGCGAACCGGCAATGACGATGAGCAATCCCAAAAAAATTTGGGCCGCGATCGTACCCCGCATTGCGACATACAGACGATAAAAGAGGAACGTGACCAGCAGGACGTCGATCACGTCCATCCAGGTCACCGTTAGAAATCCAAAATGAAAGAGTTCCATACGGATTAGTCTTCCGACGAACTCCGTGTTACGCGCTCGGTCGATTTCTCTTCCTCGCTCCGGTGACCGGGAAGTTCATGGAACTTCTCATACGCGTCGATAATGTCCTTGACCAATTTATGGCGGACAACATCGCCCTTGTTGAAATACACGAATTGAATCCCGGAGACCTCGTGAAGGACACGCTGGATCTGGATGAGCCCGGACTGCTGGCGGCTGGGCAAGTCGATCTGCGTCTGGTCGCCCGTAATGATCGCTTTAGAACCGTTCCCCAAACGGGTCAGGAACATCTTCATTTGCATGGGCGTCGCATTTTGCGCTTCGTCCAGAATGACAAACGCATTATTGATGGTCCGTCCGCGCATATAGGCCAGGGGCACCACCTCAATCGTTCCACGTTCCACGAAGGTCCGGACCTTTTCCCCCGTCAGCATTTCCTGCAGCGCGTCGTAGAGCGGGCGCAGGTAAGGATCGACTTTCTGCGCAAGATCGCCGGGCAGGAATCCAAGGCTTTCGCCGGCCTCCACGGCGGGGCGAGCGAGGACGATGCGATTGACTTCCCTGTTCTTCAATGCCGAAACCGCCATCGCCACGGCCAGATACGTTTTCCCGGTTCCCGCCGGCCCGATCGCGAACACAATATCGTTCCGTTTGACGGCCTGATAATACTCTTTTTGCGTGGGCGTTTTGGCCTTGATCGCATCGTGATGGGCGAACACAATGACCGATTCGAGGTCCTCGTTCTGTACCCCGTCCGGCGGACCGGTCTCGATCAGGTCGAGCACCGTCGAGACATCGCGGACCGAAAGCTGGCCCGAGCGGGAAAGGATGAAATTAAGTTCCTTAAAGACTCGTTCGATCTGCGTCACTTCGTCGGGATCGCCATGGACGATCACGGTGTCCCCGCGGGCGACAATACTCGCATCGAATTTCTGTTCGATCAATTGAAGATATTGGTCGCTGGGCCCGAGAATGCTCATCGGATCGGCCGGAGCTAACTTGATTTTACGCTCGATAACTTCCATTCAACAGAATCGCGATTACGAATTAGAATAATGACGCGGACGACTTTTTATCTTATCTTTTAACTTAGATATTTCAAAATCGTGCTAATTTTGAATGTATCATAAAATAAATTACGCGGACGAATCCTGTGAATCGTCCGCGTAGTCCATTCAAAATTCGAACTATGGAAGTTCTGCTTAATGCGTATGGCGATGGCGATAACCCGTGAGGTCGCGATCTTCCGGAGTGATCGGCGTTTTCGCTATGGTAAGCTGCATCCCCGGCTGAATAATATCCGGGTTATGGATCTTGTCCATATTGGCTCGCCAGATCTTTGGCCACGCAAACGGATCGTTATAGATCTCCGGTTTTTTTGCGATATTCCAGAGACAATCGCGGTCCTTGCGCCATGTTCCGACGGTGTACGTCGTATTGGCCGGGACCATTCCGCGTTTCATTTGCATGAAATCGGTCGAAAGCGTTTGGACGCGGCGCATATGCTCCGGAATCAGCACCAGTTTGTTATCGCGTAACGCGCGGATCTTCGCTTCGAGCGCATCGACTCGTGCTTTCGCCGCCGCAAGATCGGCCGGGCTCATTTGCCGGAGCGCTGCGAGTTCCTGTTCGGCCTGCGTGAGTTGTTCGCGATAGGTATTGTAACCATTTCGGTCGGAACCGAGCATGGCATACAGGGCATCGCGGCATTGCGAGTTCGCGGCCATGCGCTGCTGAAGATCGGAAGCGGCTTTTTGTGCATCGGCCTGCGTCTTATCGAGATCCGATTTAAGACCGGTGATTTCTGATTGACGATATTTAATCGTCGAATCGGCCTGATCTTTTGTGAAGTCTTCCGGATATTGCGCGTAGGCGTTCGCTGTGATCAGGAGCGCCGCGCCAAAGAATACGATGGTTGTAAGTATATTCTTCATGGTCGTTCTCCTTAGCGATGATGATGTTTTTTCATTGTCGTTTCGGGTGCGGGCGCGGGTGGCGGGGCAACACGCCAATCGACGCTATCGGGCCAAACATTGGGCCAGCGACTTAAGCCGTCCTGCGCGGCCTTCGTATCGGTCTGGCAATCGGCCAAATCGCGGTCCGCATTGGCAAGCTTACCCTGGGCATCGCGAAGATTATCCTGCGCGTGCTGTAAGTCCATCTTGAGCTGATCGCGCTGCTGGTCGAGGCTATGCAGCGTTTTCATTTGCTCTTCCGTCGCTTTATTGGAGCAACTCATAACGAGCGGCGCAAGGCCGAAAGCTGCAATCGCGGCAAAAGAGCGGAGGCGCAGTTTCGGTGCCATGCGAAAACTGCGGGTTCGAATTCGTATCATAAAGGCTCTCCTACGTTAGTGGAAATAGGTCGCTTTTCCCTGTTCAGCGAGGGAACGAGCGAGATTCATCGAATCGCTACAAATATAGGGATTTTTATAAGGCCAGGCTTGGAATTTATGATTTTTGAATCTTTATTCCCACTCGATCGTGGCCGGCGGCTTTGAACTAATGTCATAGACGACCCTGCTCAGGCCGCGCACTTCATTGGCAATCCGGTTCGAGACGTGCGCAAGAAAATCGTGCGGAAGTCGCGCCCAGTCGGCGGTCATGCCATCGACGCTTGTCACCGCGCGCAAAGCAACGACATTTTCGTAGGTCCGCTCGTCTCCCATAACCCCCACCGTCTGTACCGGCAATACTACCGCAAACGCCTGCCAGGTTGCAGGATAAAGCTCCCATGCCCGAAGTTCTTCTATAAAAATGGCGTCCGCCGAACGCAACCGTTCGAGTTTCTGCTTCGTAATATCGCCGATCACACGGATCGCAAGTCCCGGCCCGGGGAACGGATGACGGTCGATAAAATGCTCGGGGATCCCGAGCGCGCGCCCCACATTGCGCACCTCATCTTTGAACAGCTCGCGGAGCGGTTCGATGAGCTTTAAGTGCATCTGCTCCGGCAACCCGCCGACATTGTGGTGCGTTTTGATCGTCGCCGACGGACCTTTGAACGATTTCGATTCGATCACATCGGGATAAATCGTTCCCTGCACCAAAAATTTAGCGTCCCGGAACTTCGCGGCTTCTTCGGCCAGCACATCGATAAACGTTCTGCCGATGATCTTCCGCTTTTGCTCGGGATCGGTAACGCCGGCGAGCCGATCGAGAAAGAGTTCCGAGGCATCGCGAAAATCGAGATCGATCCCAAAGTGATCGCGAAACGTATGCACGACTTCCGCACTCTCGCCGCGCCGCATCAGGCCGTTATCGACATGAATGCATTTGATCTGACGGCCGATCGCCTTGTGGACCAGCACGGCAGCGACCGCGGAGTCGACTCCGCCCGAGAGCGCGCAGATCACCGTATCGCTCCCAACCGTTTCCCTGATCTGCCGGACGGTCGACTCGATGTAATCTTCGGGCGACCAATCGCCCTTCAGTCTTGCGATCTCGAAAAGAAAGTTCGATAAGATTCGGGTCCCGAACTCGGTATGCACGACTTCCGGATGGAACTGAATTCCGGAGATCGATTCGTCCTTATTGGCAATACCGGCAAGCGGAGCATTGTGGCTGCTTGCCGTAATATGAAAATCGGGAGGGATTTTGCTCAGCGAATCGCCATGGGACATCCAGACCGTCGATGCAACGGGAATATCCTTAAAAAGTCTTGAATTTTTATCTTCGACGCGAATTTCCGCGCGGCCATATTCCCTTCTCGCGCTTTTATCGACCGCGCCACCGAATTCGTGGGCGATCAGTTGAAGGCCGTAACACAGGCCGAGAATCGGCTTCTGCATAGAAAATACTTCCGCGGCACACCGGGGAGCATCCGCCGCATACACGCTCGAGGGGCTGCCCGAAAGAATGATCGCGCGGGGGTTGAATGCCTCTATCTCGCGGAGCGGAGCCGTGCAGGGGAGGATTTCGGCATAGACCCCGAGTTCTCGAACGCGGCGGGCGATGAGCTGCGTGTATTGGGAACCGAAATCGAGGATAAGAACAGAGTCGCCAGAATGAGCCATAGGTCCAAAAAAAAAACTACGGTGCTGGAAGCGAACCTTCCAGCACCATAATTTTCCTGGTCCTTTTACTGACCGATCAACTGCTTATACTCGTCGGCCGATAACAAAGTTTCAGCTTCCTTCGGATTTTTGAGTTCCAGCTTCACGAGCCAGCCTTC
>JAJPIQ010000045.1 GCA_021324685.1 Bacteroidota bacterium | reverse complement strand
TGCGTATAGTCTTCCGGATCGTGGCCGCCATAGAAACAGAAGAATCCACGCCCATAGGTAGAATAAAGATATTTCACTTGGTCCGTCCCATCGCGTTGTCCTAAGATCGTCACGCTCTTTTTGATAAAGCGCTGATGGAACGCCGTCGTTTGGCCCATAAAACCTTTGACGACGTTCGTATGGTCCTGCGTAAGCATCGTGGGGACCGGATCGTACTTCGCCGAAAAATCGAAGAGCGTGAAGTAATCGTTTTCTTTGGGGCCGACGTCGTTCGGCTGCACATCGATGTCGCTGAACTCGTACATGAACGGGTTGGGATCGACGTGAAAATTTTCGAATGCGAAGGTCTTCGAAAAATCGAGCTTCTGCTGATAGTTCGGATCGACGGGATCGCCATCGAAGACGGCGTCGCAGATGTCGTCGTTCTCGGAGGCGAGAGCAATGTCATACGTGTCGGTGGCCGAGCACATGGCGAACATAAAACCGCCGTTCGCGACGAACTCCCGGATCTTCCTGGCGACCGCCTTTTTCTCTTCGCTTACTTTTGCGAAGCCCAGTTTCTTCGCTTCGGCTTCGAGCGTCCGGACCTGCGCCTGGTACCAGGGCGCCGAACTATAATTCCCATAGAATTTTCCGTATTGGCCGGTAAAGTCCTCGTGGTGCAGGTGCAGCCAGTCATAGTTCTTCAGCTTGTCGCCCATGACCTCATCGTCCCACACACGGTCGTAGGGGACTTCGGCATATTGCAGCGCAAGCGTCACGGCATCGTCCCACGGTTGGTATCCGGGCGGGATATAGACCGCGATCTTCGGCGCTTTTTCGAGTTTGACGACGTCCATATTCTTGTCCGGGGACTGGACGAGCGTGTAGATCGAATTGGCGCTCGAAGCGTCGAGCTTTTCGAAAGAAACGCCACGGATCCGGCACTCGGCCGCGAGAAGATCGGAATAATCGGCCATAAAACTGCCGCCGCGATAGTTCAGGAGCCAATCGACCGAAAGACCCTTTTGCAGTGCCCAGAACGTAATTCCATAGGCCTTCAGATGGTCCGTCTGGTCCAGGTCCATCGGAATAAGCAACTTGCCTTGTGCAAAGGCAAGGGAAGGCAGAAGTAGAAGAGCCGTGACCAGCGGCAGAAGGAGTTTCCGAGTGAGCATCGAATAAGTAACTCCCTGAAGAGGAAAACAATTACTCTCCGCTATATCATTTAAGGGGGCCAGACAAGAATTTTTTGTCATATTGCGTTCGTGAGGGGAATACGCATGGAAGTCTCGGTTAGAAGAGAGGACGACAACAACTCCGGAAAGATAGTCAGGATATATTTTTCAAAATCCGGTCGATCATGGCTTGAGCGCCATTGACAATATCGGGGCGGCGAATAAGCGTGTTTAGATTCTCTTTGATATTTTCCCACATACGCTGCTTCTGGCCCAGCGGTGCCTCGCTTTCGGTCAGGGTCTTCCGGGCTTCCGAAAACAGGTTTTCCACTTCGCGGTGCGTTTTGCAGCGTGGAAGTTCCCGGTTCAGGCGGTGGTGGACATCCTCCAGTATTCTCATTGCACCTCTATAATCTCTTGTTGTTTCAGAAAGAACAGTAATGAAATGCCGTGACGAGTGGTACAGGGGAGGCGTTAACCGAAGGTAGTCCCAAAAAAATTTCGTAAATGAATAAAACTAAAAAAATTCTCTGCCCGGCCTGTCCGCCGAGATCGGCGTAGGCGTTATTGCGGATCTCGGGGTCGAATACGATTCAGTGCACATTCCCATTTTTTTTTTTGCAGGTGTCACGCTCGATTATTTCACGTCATGGCAGTTAGTCAAAAAAACGGTACAAGTTGGATCGTCATCGGCCGGCGGCAGTGAGGTGTAACAAAACTCGAGTTCGAGAGTTATTGAGTAATACGATCTTACTTCGAATGCCAGTCCTGAACCGAAGTGCTCTTCAAATTCTTCTGCCAATCTTCGTTTTGGCAATAATGGCCGGTTGCTCGTCTCCGACGGCGCCCACCCCGGCCGATGCTGTTTCCATTGCAGGACCGAAGACCGGATTATTGAATCGTTCCTATACATTCAACGGAACGATCAACTTCAGCTCCCAAGCCATGCTCTATTATCGCTGGACGTTCGACGACTCCATGTTCACATCTAACACAACGCCCGACTCTTCGAGTGTATCCTGGACCTTCCAGAAACTCGGGCCGCATATTATTCACGCCGATGTCCTTCGAACGGGCGACAATGCGAAGTTGTGTTCTGTGACGGATACGTTTACGGTCGTGCCGGAAGAGATCTCCGTTTCATTCGATTCCTCGAAATCTCAGATACTTGCACCTATCGTTTTCACTGCTCATTTGAGTCCTGAACAATTCCCTCGATCCTATCAATTGATATGGATGTTTGACAGCAATACTGTTCAGCGATCGAATTGCGATACTGTATCTTTTTCTTTTGCATCTATCGGACGTCACACCGTTTCTGTTTTTTATCCCGATACCGTTTCCAAGAGTCTCGTGCAGGTGAGTATGACATTTTCCGTAGGTCCACTTTTAGATAGTTTCTCCCTATCCACATTGTCATCTTTTCACAGAGCCATTGCTGTTTTTTCGGACCAAACAATGCAATCTCCTACGGCACAACAGCTTTTTTGGAATGGGAACAAGTTCTCAGACGGCTACATGGATACAAGCTATTCGATCGATTACATAAATTATAGCAATTTCTTTTTGTATGGATCAATATCGTCCGATGGAATGTCAGTGGACTCTATTTCCGATTACTGGTATACTGAATCTATATATACACCGTTTTCGGATGTCACTGCACAATCGGAATGGTTTGCGGGTCGTTCATTGCGTTTAATTTGGTTTACACCAGATTCCGCTTGCTATGAGCTTCGAGGTCAGAATTTGGAAGGACAAATTGATTTCGCAGTCGACACCTGGTACCCAGGCGGTTCGAGTCCAGTAAATTGGGGAAATCCCACATGGCTATCCGTTACATTTTATCGGAAATAATTTTATGAGCGCAAGCTGAAGCATGCGCTACATTCCGTTCCTCTCCCGCTCCCGCTTAAAAGGCATCGCCTCGGAGTTTGCGGGCACGGTCCCGGGCATCGGTAACGAAATTGGAGTTGGGATAGCGGGCGAGGAAGTCCTCATAAAGTTTTTCCGCGCGGGTTTTATCGTGAAGGTCCTGTTCGACGATCTCGGCTTCGCGAAACGCGGCGACATCGAGGAGCGGGCTCGTGAGCATTTTCGTCTGCATCGAATCGAGTTCCTGAACGGCTGCTTCCGGGTGCCCGAGTTTTACGAGCACCTGGGCGTGGCGGAGCGTGGCATCGTCGGCAAGGGGTGCATTCATTTCCGAGTCGATAATGGAACGATAGGCAGCTTCGGCCGCCGGGTAATCGTGGGCTTCTTCGTCGAGCGCGCCCAAGGCGAAATGCTGGAGCCCGGCGATACCGGAAGGATTGTTGCTCTCCTGAATAATTCCCGCGAGGGAAATGGCGTCGTTCGCATCGTCGCTCGAGGCGTCGCTCGATACCTCGCCGAGCAGGGTGGTCGCGGTATCGAATTTCAATTGGTAATACGCACCCAGGGCGCGTTCGTAGATGATATGATCGCGAATGTCTTTCTCGTTCGGGCTATGGGCATTTGCAAGCATGGCATCGATCTTCGCCAGTCGTTGAGCGGCAAGGAGAAAGTTCTTCGAAGCATAGGCAATGTCCACGAGTCCGAACGCCGCCGTCCGGAGTGGATCGGTCATGCCGCCGCCGTTAAAGGCGAGGGCGGCTTCGAAATCCCGCGTGGCGCGGGGGAGATCGAAAAGTTCCGAATAGGCGAGCGCGCCCGCGTGTGCGAGCGCGTCCAGCGCAAGGTCGTTCATGCGGGTACCGGCGGCAAACGCTTCGTACTGCGACACCAGGCTGACGATCGAATCGTTCGGAGCCGGGGCCGTCTGGTAATAAGCTTCCCACGTCTTGAGCGCGCCGAGTTCGGCTTGCGCGACGAAGTAGGCCGAGCCCTGGTAAGCGGTGTTTTGTTTCAGTCGTTTTCCGGCTTCGGCATAGGCGCGGGCGGCGACTTCGAGCGCACCTTCGCTGCGCGCCCGGTCGGCGAATTGCAGGAGTTCCGGACCTTCGTTGCCGGGCTCGCCTTTCGAAAGGTCGTCGATCTCAATGATCGTGGCGAGCGCTTTGTCGTAGGACCGTTCCTCGCCATAAAGCCAGGCGAGCAATCGCAGGTTCGCGCGCGAGGGCGTCGCTGTATTGGCCGAGAGGATCTCGTGTTCGAGCGAACCGAGCACCGTGGCCCGCGAAAGGGAGTCCGTGAGGTATTCTGCGAGGCGTTGCTCGACCATGCCGACGTTGCCCTCGCCCGATTTGAGGATCGCGATGAATTCTTTCGAAGCGCGGTCGAAATCGCCGAGCCGAAGGTAGAGTCCGGCGATCTGGCTGGAACAGATGTCGGCGTCCTGGGAAGCGTTCTGGCGCATGTGGTCCAAAAGTTCCAAAGCGTCCTGATTGTACGAGACGTCCATCATCGCATAGACAATGGGGAAGAGCGCGGCGCAGTCGTGGGCATTGACGTCCGTTTCGGCTTTATGGAAGGCATCGAGCGCTTCGGAGCGCTTGTTCATCCTCGCTTCGAGCCGGGCGTAGAGCAATTGCATGTCGAGCGAGCCATCGACGTCGAGCCTCCGCTTGACGATGTTCTCGGCTTCGTCATAGCGTTTGAGCACCATGAGCGAGCGCGTATAGCCATCGAATACGACGGGATCGTTCGGGTGGATCGTAAAGAGTTCCCCGTACAAACGGGCGGCACTGGTGGCATCGCGCCGCTCTTCATACACTTCCGCAAGTTGCAGTTTTTGTGCGTATTCCGAGGGACTCATGGGAATGGCCTGACGCGGTTCGTCGGGTTCCTGAGCGAGAAGGGGACGGCCGGGAACGGCGATAAGGCTTCCGAGAAGGAGGACCGCGAACCGCAGAGACCGAAGAAACGAGAGTGTACGCGCGAGCATAAGCATAAGACCAACTTTGCTCGGATTCGATCGGTTTCGGGTCATCCTGAAAGGATTCTCATGCAGGAATCGTACCGCCGACCTTCGCGATCCGTGAAACCGTCCCCTCATTCCTCATCGTTAACAAAGTTTCAAAACAGATTCAAGCTCCCCGTGAACCTAATTTTATTTGGGCCGCCCGGCGTCGGCAAAGGAACGCAGGCCATGCGCCTTGCCGCTTCGCACAACTTGCTCCATATTTCTACCGGTGATATTCTTCGCGCCGCGATCGCGGAAGGATCGCCGCTCGGCCGTACGGCGAAGACCTATGTCGAGTCCGGCGGGCTGGTGCCGGACGACATCATTATCGGGCTCGTGCGCGAGGTGCTCGAAGCCAACGCCGAAGGCAAGGGATTTTTGCTCGACGGGTTCCCGCGCACGCTCGAACAAGCCCGCGCCCTGGACCGCCTGTTCTCGGAACTTGGAATTGCGGACGTCCGAATCGTCATGCTCACGGCACCGGAGCAGGAGCTCCTGGACCGGATGGTCCGCCGCGGCCTGGAACAGGGCCGCAAGGACGATACCGCCGAGACGATTCGCCGCCGCCTCGAAGTCTATTCCGCCCAGACCGAGCCCGTAAAATCGTATTACGACCAGTCGCGTGGCGTTAAGCTCGTCGACGGACTGGGAACGATTGAAGAGATTACCGGCAGGATCGAAAAGGTACTGTAGGCGAAACGAGTTGTGATAAGAATGTTATCACACCTTCAACAGCGCCCTATCGTTATCGCTCGATGAGGATGCGTTTTCGCACAATGCATCCCTCGCCGGCGACGGTAAGCTCGTAATAGCCGGGAGGGAGCTGGCCGATCTGGAGAAGGTATGAATTCGTTCCTGGTGCCGCGGCAGTCGATTGCTCGAGCGAGGTCCGTCCCAGTGCGTCCGATAACGTCAGTCTCATGGTCATCGGCGACAAGACGTTCATTCGGATCGTGAGATTGTCGGCTGCAGGCTGCGGAACGATGCCGGAGATAACGATAGGTTCCATATTCATGGCCTCTCGCAGCAAACGGTCTCCACAGGAATCGCCCACGACGATCGTCGCCGGATGGATGGCGCTGGCAAGGCACAGCGTGTCGCCGGTGGAATCGATCCCAAATGGCGCCGCGAGGGATAGCTCGCTGGTATTGGTCTGAGCGACGACCGGCAATAACTTCAACGTACACAGTTGCCCGGCTATGCGTATGGGCTGCGTCGCGCTCAGGGTGACCGATACCGTGGTTTTGTTCACATTGTCACTGACGTTCGAATCGGAAATGAAAAGACCCGGAAGTGGGACGATCCCTTCGTACTCGAATAGATCGCGGTCGAACGAGATCGAGACCGGAAGACGGTATACCTGGGCTGCGGCATCCAGCGCAGAATCGAGGACGATCGGAACTCGCAGGACATTCGAGATGATACCGGAATAATTCGTATCGACCCCGGTCATGGATGCGGAAAGGGTGGTATGCAATGTACTCGAGACACCATTCACGACCACACTCGAGACGACCGTCGTTCCCAGGCTGTCCCAGGTAATCTCGAGAACCGCGGAATGGAATCCTTCCTGCGTCGGATGGTAGGAAAGGGGGATCGCGAGCATGGAATCGACGGCAAGCTTGGAATCAAGAGCTTCCGTTTGAGTTCCGTTCGCAAGTGTGAAGAAAGTGGAATCGGGGTTTATACCGGAACCGGCAATATGAAGCGACAGAACATGCATCGTATCGGGACCGAAATTCGTAATGGTTACAGCACCGGAGGATCTTCCGCAGGTATAAATCGGAGGAATTGCGGCCGGAACGATCTGCGACTGCACGCCATGCGGCTTGCCGGCTGCATAGAACGTCACGAGCAGGGTGTCCGGAGATGTACACACGGACGAGGTCCAGATCTGGACGAGCACCGTTTCGCTATCGAGCGATGCAGCGGTGGCGGTCAGCGTGACAGGGATCGATTGTCCGGGGCTGATCGGATCGCCGATCGAAAGTCCGGAAAGCGTTACTTCCGTATCGCCGATGAGAATTTTCGAGACGGTGACCGGGGCGGTGCCGGTATTGGTGACATGGATGGTGGACGTCTTGGAGGTCTGGATGGGAATCGTTCCGAAATCGACTTCCGGACGATCGATCGCGATCTGACCGTAAGTAACGCGCGCCGTCAATTGAACAATGGGATTGCTGTGCAGTTCATTGTAGGCGATGACCTCCGCATGCCGGTCGTTCCATCGTGTCGGAACCGGTTTTGACATATCGGGGGTAAAGGCGACGTCAATCCAAACGGTTTCGCCGTAGTCGAGCGGGAAGTTTACGAGCTGAGGATAATCGAACTGATTTCCCGCGAACGAAAATTCCGTGGCGTCAGCACCTTGAATGACGATCGAATCGATCACCTCTTCGGTGTGATTGGCGCTATTATTTTGGAGGGTAATGCGAACCGTATCCGGTGAGCCGCAGAGCAGCGTATCCGTCGCAGAATCGCGATCCCAGTTGACCCGGGGCAGAAGGCCGGTAATCGCGAGCGGAATGTGAAAAAGGCATCCTGCATCGATTGCCAAAGTATCGACATGGATCGTATCGTGGTCGGAGACGGATGCACACACCCTTACGGTAATTGTGTCGTGCGGGGCAAGCATTTTGGGTAGCCCGAGTCCAACGGTATCGAGGGAGAACGAGGAAGAAGAATCCAATCCGATCCTGTCCACGGGGATCGATCGTGTGGAGTAGGCATTCCAGACATGAATCGTAATACAGGTGTCACTGGGAGTGATCACGCGGCCAGAAAAAGAGGAAGGAGAAAACTGTGGGAAAAAGGTAGCTCCTAAATATCGAAGATCGAGCGCATACATTTTTCCTTCGCCATCCGTGAAATAAAGGAATCCCGATGCCGGCTTTGTGGGGTCAGCGACGTCAACTTCAAACGTTTCGTCCGTATCCTTAAGAGAGGGAAATTTTTGAATGGGGCTGATATTGAACGAAACATTGAGGCCAAGTTTCGATGCTGTCGCAGAATCCGAATACATGAGAACTGAATGAATCCGTAAATAGTCTGGACGCGTCTCGTGAATATGAACGATCCAGCTATGGCAAAACGTATCGACCGAAAAAATCGGAGGAATGTTATTGGGAACGTTAAGCATCAGCCCGCAGGGAGCGGCATAGCCATACCCGCCCTTATACTCCCCGGTCGTATGACCGTACGAGTAGACGATAAAATTTGAATCACCAAACGCCTGATAAAGACCCGGGGCGAGTTCTAAGGTAATTCCTGTCAGGTTTGGAAATTGTGGTACTGAATAAGTTGCGATCGGCGAGACTTTGATCGCTTTCCCATCTTTTAAAAATTTGATTGAATTCACTCTCGCAGTTCGGGCAATGACATTTACATATTGGGCACCGCGATACTCTGAGTTGCGCGGAACAACCCAGGCATACGCGTTCTTCCATGCCGACGTGGGAATTAAAACACTGGCATCGGGGCTTGTGAAGGTCTCCAGCCCATTTTTCGTATCGTTCCCTGTAAAATAATCGTATTGTATAGCGGAAAACGGCTTACGATCCTGAATACTGATTGGGAGTATAACATTCTGAGCGGAATTTGTCCAATTCGTACTGCCGTCAGTAATGGTTGCCGAAATCGGGGACATGCCAAAGCATTGATAAAAGTCGCCATCGCCCCCGGGAGTCGTAGCGTTTGTCGAAACGGGATAGAAAGGAATGGAAACATATCCCGTTGAATCCCAACTCCATAACGGGAGCATTCCCTCTGCGATCGGGTTTCGATAGTTATCGCCCGGAACGGTAAGTGAATAGCTACTAAGATCAGGCAGTAAAGGATTGTTATTGCCGGAGAAAACGGCAACAGGCCGGTCGCTTGTGATCGTCGTTCCCGAGATATCTTCCGAGGCAAACGTATCGGCTTCCATGAGATAGGTCTGTCCACGCTCGAGAACGATGTTACGAGTCGAGCCCGATGAAAGGCCGTCGACGGTCCGGCAGGAAGGAATGATCTGAACGTGCGTACTATCATATGCCGCAGTCAGAAGCACGATACTACGGCCCGGCAGGGCATTCCAAACCTTGGGATTGATTTGCAGCGGTTGTCCGGGGACATTTGCATAACTTTCCGCAACGTATGACGTGCCCAATCCGATCGTGGGCAAGAGCAGGTAAAGTTCGCCGTTGTCATCTCCTTCACTGTAGAGCTGAACGCTGACTGGGCTCGTCGAAGTTAAATGGAACCCAGAAAACGAGGGTGGAGCACCGGCCTGAGCGGAGTACGTATTAAGTTGTTGCATGGCCGGAGTTCCCGAGCCGTAGGCAGAAGTCCATTGCAGTATTTCATTCCCTTGTGGATCGAAGGAATAAACTGAGACGGCCCCGGTATCGTATCCGGATACTTGTATTCTCCAATAGCTACTCTGGTAATTATAAGTCGCTTGATTATTGCCGACCGGCAGCAGAGCGAATATAAAGTCGGTCCCATCGGAGGAGACCCGGGTTTGCGCGAATGTGGAAGACACGCAAAGCGAAATTGAACAGGAGAGCCATAAAAGGACGGACTTTTTCATGGACGTTTTGGAACGAGTCAAAGGACACGAATATAACTAAGTTTTATTGAAAATGGAACATCGAAAGCCAATTTTTAAAAATATTTTTCGGGCAATGAACTTTTCCCACTTTTCTCCCTTTATACCCACAATTGGAGTGACAATAGAGCGAATGGCGAAGAACACATTTCGTCATTTGGCTTCGTATCCCTAAGCTGTCGGGAATGGCTGACGATTTCGAGACTCGGGAACAATTACCTTACATTCGCATCACGCGCGATGGCAATGTAACGCATCTGGTCGATGAACCGGAGAGCTACCTTGCGCCCTCATCGAATGCCACGATACGCGAAGCGATGGAAGCCCCGGCGCCTTCCACACGGGAGCGTCCGATGCCGAAGCGGCTCTCGGAAGAAGCACGCGAAGCCGCCGAAGCGGCACGAATAGCACGAACCGTCGAAGAGCCCGCCGAGCCGGTCACGAAAAAACGTGCGCCGCGACGCAAGAAAAATTCCACTGAGAAGGTCGAGCAAATTGCCCTTCCGCTCAAGGCGCCGAAAGAACGCCCTGATGCAATGGTCCGACAGAGACAGGTCCTCGGGTTCTGCTGTATCGTTATGGCGGTACTCGTCCTGCTCGCGATTGTTAGCTATTCGGGGGACGATGCCTCGCGCGCCGAAACGCGCGTGAGCGACCTGCCGGCGTTATTTCTTCCTCATGGGGACACGCCCGATCCGGTCCGCGAAGCCGTTCGCGCCAGCGCCGATCAGGCCAAGAACTGGCTGGGCCTCATTGGCGCGATGCTCGCCAATTTCCTGATCAATAAAACAATTGGGTATGCGGCGATCCTCTATCCTATCTTTTTCGGTGCATGGTCGCTTGCATTTTTCCGATTTACGTATAAACAACGCCGGCGTCTGACTCTTGCGACGACGTTCTTCCTCATCACGGCGATTCTGTTCAGTGCAACGATGGGGACGGCTGCGAACTTTTTTTCGATCCCAAGGGAGTGGTTCGGTTCCGTCGGGCAATTTTTAGGGGTCGCATTTACGCGGGCCATCGGTGGTGCCGGGGCTTTTATTATTTACGCCGCCGCCTTTGTCGTGATGCTCGTTTTCTCGATCGACCTTGACATCGAGAAAACATTCCTGAGGTTGCAGGGCTGGTGGCAGGCACTGGTGCTCTGGTCCAGAAAAAAGATTATCGAATACTGGGAACGGCGCGAAGCCCGCCAGGCTGTTCGAGCCGAACGGCGCGCTGCCGAAGAGGCAGAGGAAGCCGCCGCCGCCGCATGGGAGCCCGATTCCGAGGACAGCGTTTCAAGCGCGGAACCTCCGGTATCGGACATCCCAGAGCAGAAGGAACGTATCGTGAATTCGGTCGGGGAACGTCCGAAATCGTCACCGAAGATCGTTCCCGAACCGAAAGAAGTCCAGAAAGTTCAAGAGGCAAAGTATCATGCTGCCGCAGCGAGCATCGAGAGTGCTGCGACCCCCGAAGCGCAACATTCGAACAGTGCTTCTCCATTCGTTACACCTGCGGATATTGCGATCCCGGCCACGCCATCACAGAATCCTGAAGCAGGTTTGCGGAACCCGATACCCGAATCTCCCGTACCCCAGCCAGGCCAGCCACTACTTAAAGTTCGTCCGGCCGCGAAGCAGGATGCGGGCATTCCGCGCATAACGCGGAATGGGCAGGAGCGTCTCGGTTCGCGCTCCATGCATTTTAGCCGCCTAACGAACGGTGCGATCGCACCCGAAGAAGATCGTTCCAAATCGGTCCCGGTCTCTGCCGTAACATTGCTTGCAAAGCCCGCGGCGGCATCGCCGGAGATAAACGCCATGGTCACGAGCGCCGCACCCGCATTGGCCGAGACCGAGATGATGACTTCCGCTGTCGAAGTAACACCGATAGCGGGGGAATCCGGCCTCGACAATATTGACCGTTCCGAGGCAGTCATCGAACCTTTGAAACCGCGCAGCAAGGAACCAAAAGCGGCGATACCGCCACCCGTTACCCTGGGCGATGAGAAAGTGCTTTCGAACGAAGCGCTACCGCATTCCGTCTCGACCGATTCGGGCCTTCCGGTTCCAAGGCTGTCGGAACAAAAGGCAGCGGCTTCCGCGGCCGAGGATCTCTTCCATGAGGAGGGTGAAAAGCCGGTGATCCCGGAAAATCCCTACCTCGAAATGCTTTCGAAGTATCGGATCCCGCCGTTAGAACTATTAACGCCTGCGGACCCGAAGGATGCACTCGATGCGAATGACGAGGAACTTGCGAAGAAAGGCCGGCTGCTGCGCGACAAGCTTGCGACCTTCGGCGTCGATATCGAGAATATCACGGTGACGCCGGGACCGGTCGTGACACTGTACGAGTTCACGCCGGCGGAGGGAATTAAAGTGTCCCGCGTCGAAAATCTTACCGACGACATTGCGCTCGCCATGAAAGCGCGCGGCATTCGTATTATCGCTCCCATCCCTGGGCGTGGAACGATTGGCGTTGAAATTCCGAACGACGTGGCAAAGATCGTCCGGATTCGCTCTCTCTTCGAAAGCGAGAGCTTCCGCAATACGAAAATGAACCTGCCGCTTGCACTGGGTAAGACCATTTCGGGGGATGTGTATGTCGATGACCTGAACAAGATGCCGCATTTACTTATCGCCGGCGCGACCGGGTCTGGAAAGTCGGTGGGCGTAAATGGAATCATCGCAAGCCTGCTCTACGCGAAATCGCCCCGCGATATTAAGTTCGTTATTATCGATCCTAAAAAGATCGAGCTTTCACTCTATAAGAAACTTCGGAAGCATTACCTTATCGTCTCGCCGGAAGCCGGAGAGGATATCGTCACGACTCCGATGTTTGCCGTCCTGGCACTCAAGGCGGTGGAACTCGAAATGGAGCGCCGTTACGATAAGCTTGCAAAAGCCGCCGTCCGCTCGCTGGCCGATTATAATATCAAAGTAGCACAGGGCAAGCTTCGTTCGACCCAGGAGGAACAGCATTATCATTTGCCGTATATCGTCGTCATTATCGACGAATTGGCCGACCTCATGATCACGGCCGCGCGTGAGATCGAGGAACCCATTTGCCGCATCGCACAAATGGCACGCGCCGTCGGGATCCATCTGATCCTTGCGACACAGCGGCCTTCGGTCGATGTCATTACCGGCGTCATCAAAGCAAATTTTCCGGCACGTATCGCATTCCAGGTCGCGACGCGAGTCGATTCGCGAACGATTCTCGATTCCATGGGTGCCGAGCAGTTGATGGGCAACGGCGACATGCTCTATCAACCGAGTGGCACTCCAAAGCCGATCCGTCTGCAGTCGCCTTTCATTTCAACGGAAGAAGTAGAAGCCATCGTCGATGCGGTGGCGGTGCAGGATGGCGACAAACTTAGTTACACACGCCCGTGGACGCTGCCATCGCTGCGAGAAAAAGAATCCGATGACGACTTCGAAGACGAGGAGGAGGTCGATAGCCGCGATGATTTATTTGAGGACGCCGCAAAGGTCCTTGTGCGCCACCAGCAGGGAAGCGTTTCGCTCTTGCAACGCAGGCTGAAAGTCGGTTACTCGCGCGCCGCTCGCATTATGGACGAACTCGAAGCGGCCGGGATCGTCGGCCCCTTCGATGGCGCCAAAGCTCGGCCTGTGATGTGCGAAACCGAAGCGGAGTTGGAAGTGGTGCTGGAAGGGCTGCGGTAACTCGGACGAAAAAAAATGAGTACCGAGAATACCCACGTCATCCGAAACAACCAACTACTTTACATTCCAAATACGAATCTCATTGGCATAGACCGCTGCGGCAAGTTTGCCGTCGGAGCTGATTGCCACGCCGGAAGAATTCCCAAAGCTTGCCGGTGCATCAAAAAGATAGGACGAAGTTCCATCGGTAATATGGAAGAGCCCTACAGAGGAGCCTCCGCCCGATTGATATTGGGCGATGAAACGTGTATCGTCGGCCACTAGTGCATAGGAATATTGAGAAGGTACGGCAATCGTTCCTGTACTGATTTTTGTCCGCGATTGTGTATTATAAAACGCGACCGATACGAGTTTATAAATGCCAATGATCGTTCCGTCCGGGCTTAAAACGGAATTATAATTCGCAATGATACTATCCCCAGTCGATCCGACCTGGATAGTGTCAATCGACTGATCCGATGCAAGGTCCCACATATAGATCGCGGAATTCGAGATGGCAATCAGTTGCGATCCGTTTCCAGCAAGCCCGACAACGCTCGATGTCCATTCGATCGTTGGTGCTCCATTCAGCCACGTGGGACTTGGAAGCGAAAATGTTTTTACGATCGTATTGGTGGAAAGATCGTATTGAATAACGCCATTAGCCGTCCATGCAATAACGCCGGAACCATCCTTGGTAAAGATCCCGGAATTAGCGGATACTGGCGTGGTCGTGAGTTTTGTTCCGTTCGTGTTCCAGCATTCGAACTGGTTCGCAAATAATTTTCCCTGGTACCAGGTATTGCCCTCGAGCGCCAAAATTTTCGAACCGTCAGCGCTAAATTGCAAACTTGCAACGGCCGATGCCGCCGTGAACTGGATTGTTACCGTGCCGGAACTTACGTTGTAGATCGCAATTTGATTGGTAGCACTACTCAAGGCTGCAATTTGAGACCCGTCTGAATTGAATGCGAGCGACGAACCAGAGAAGCTGCCGGAAATATCGCGGTTCACATCGCTGCTAGTTCCATTGCATGCAACTATATCGTTCATCGAGACCACACTTCCCTGACTGCCCGCAGTCAGGGTTTGCGGCTGTGCGGTTGCGCCATTTCCGGCGGTGGCTCCGATGGATACTGTCTCACCCGCGCCAACAAATAATGTAAAGTTACCATCCTGCGAATAGACATAACTCATTCCACCGTGGAACGAAGCAAGAATCATTCCCGCCACCGGTTCACCGCCGCAATCGACGAGACGACCCGTCAGATAACTCGGGCACGGGGAGCTGAGAGCGATTTGACCAACGTCTGTCGTTACGTTCGCCGGGATATTTTCGGTGATGGGGTTATTGGTCCAATAGAGGCCATTATTTTGACTCCCCAGGACTTGCAATTGTACCGCATTGGAATTAGCTGGGACGCGAACCTTGAAGCGGCCGGCCGCATCGGTAACTACGTACGGTTGGCCTCCTTCGACTAATGCACCGAGATTCACGACCACCCCGGGAATCGGAACGTCGTTACAAACGATCACGCCTGTAAGCGTCCCATAGGGGCAGTACATATCATAATTCCAAAAGCTGAAATGCTGGACTCTCCCCACATAACTGCTCCCTTGCTTCGTTGCGCTTCCTTCTTCCTTCCACATTCCGAGCGTTTCGTCGAAATACCAGAGAGGAGTGGACACGGGTGCGGTCGATTGCTGCGAAGCCGCGATCGGCATCGTGAGCGTGGCGGGATTTCCGGGCGCCGGTTGAAGCGTTTCACCATTGGAGCCGTGTAATTCGGTGACGATGACGCCGTAGCTCTGAAGTTCCGTTTGGGAACCGTCGGTTTGCTGGCCGGTGAGGTCGCCGGCAAAGAGGCCGGTAAAATTCCCATTCGACGGGTCGAGGTGTTTTGCGCTGACGGAAACCGTCCCAGTGTACGGCGTGCCGGAAGAGGTGACAACTCCTCCAGGCAGGAGCGACACGCTGCCGCCGGACGGCAGGGAAACCATTCCCCCGCTTGTGGCATCGACCGTCCCGATGGGCGTATTGCTCGCGAGTGTGATCTGCATATAGGTGACGCCATTGGGCGTTGGGACCGCAGCGCGGGCGCCATCGAAATATCCCGATTTCTTTGCAAGAATAAATGTCCGCTCCGAAGGGACGCTTGTGTTGGCAATGAAGAAAAGGCCGTTGGCATCGGTCGTTGCCGAGCCGGTTTGTTCCGTAACGGTAACGCCCGAAATCGGCGCGCCGGATTCATCGACAATGCGACCGGCGATCGTCGTGGTAATCTGTGCGCCTTCGGGTGGCATTGTCGGAGAACTTACCTTGCGGCAGCCGGAAGCGAGGACGAATAATGTAAGGAATGCAACACATGTCGTGGGGAACGTGTGGAAAGATCTCATAATCGTGTCGGTTGGGACCGCTATGCAGAGCAGTCTTATCAAGAATGCTTTAAAAGTGCGAAAGTTACAAGCAACCGACAAGGGTTCGAACGGGATTCGTTATGCTGCCCAACGGGTTAGCAGGAAAACAATTTTTCCGTTCCTGACCATGAGACCGATTCCTTTATTTCGAGCTGCGTTATTCGCTGTCATAGGGACGTATGCGTCATTCGTTGTTCCGTCGAACGTTTTTGCGCAGTCGCAGGTCTGTCCGGTACTGCCGCCGCCTGTGTCGCCTCGGATGAATTTAATTGAGCAAAATCAGCCGGCGGTCGCGGAGCAGCCTCTTGCCACTCAATACGATTGCGGGCATCCGACAAACGAAGAGCAATATTATCTTGAACTGCTCAATCGCGCGCGAATGAATCCGCCGGCGGCAGGAGTTGAGATTTCGAATACGACCGATCCCGACGTATCTTTTGAATTTACTTATTGGGCGGGTCAGGATCCAAATGAGCCGACGAGAGCGAGCATTAAAACAGATTTCGCAACGTATGTGCCTAAACAGCCGCTTGCAATGAATGCGAGCCTTCTCACGGCAGCGCGGGTCCACAGTCAGGACATGATCGACAACAATTATCAGGGTCATCAGGGGACCGACGGTTCGTGGCCATCCGATCGCGCTCAAAAAGCAGGTTATCCAGGTTTGTTTGGCGGACCACCCTACGTCGGAGAAAATGCCGCGGCCTATGCCAAGAGTGTGTATGATGCCTATGCGGGATGGCTGATCGACTTCGGGAGCACGAACGACACTCAATGGGGGCACCGCAATAATTGCCTCGAATTTAAGAGTGGCTCGGATACGGTCAATCCCGGCTATACCGAATGCGGGCCGGGCATGATTCCGTATCCTCAAGGTAGTTATCCTACGCACACGGGCCCCCTGGTATGCACGCTTGATCTGGGGGACGCTGGAAAACATTTTATTCTCGGCGTTGCCTATAGCGATAATAATCATAATAATTTCTATGATATTGGAGAAGGCGATTCCGGTGTGAAGATCACGGTCTCAAGCGGATCGTATTATGCCATCACGTCCGGTTCCGGCGGATACGCAATTCCATTTTCCGGATCGGGAAGTGTGACGGTCACGGCATCGGGCGGCCCATTTCCTACGCCTGTTACGAAAACAATTGACTTTGAGGGGCAGAATGTGAAGGTCGATTTCAATCCCGATCTTACCGGCTATCCGACGCAGGCCATCCTTGTGCTGCCTTCGATCGATACGACAGTCAATTTCGATAGCGTAACGTTTACCTGGAACAGCGTTCAGCTTGCAACGAAGTATCACATCGAGATAGGAACGGATTCCCTCTTCAAGAAGGGAATCGTTGCCAACGATTCAGTTCTTACCGATACAACATTTAAGTTCGGAGTGCTGAAAGATAGCACAACATATTTCTGGCGTGTGCAGGCAAAGAA
The DNA here is from genome assembly GCA_021324685.1 of Bacteroidota bacterium. Classification (GTDB taxonomy): domain Bacteria; phylum Bacteroidota; class Ignavibacteria; order Palsa-1295; family Palsa-1295; genus PALSA-1295. Next base: position 47,139 of record JAJPIQ010000045.1, on the reverse strand, counting down.
TACGAAGGGGACGGGTCCGTGGTCGGAAGCCGCAGCGTTTTCGGTCGGTCTTGCGCCGAGTACCGTAGCTCTTATTTCTCCTGCGAACAATGCTGTTGTTGCAGATAGCGATGTAACGTTCTTGTGGCACGTGGGCAATAAAGGAACTCAGTCGTATGCGATTGCAGTGACCTCCGACAAAGCGATGAAAGATACGGTTTTCTCCGATCTTCTCCAAAGTGATATGAACGACACGAGCGATGTTGCGCCCGCCTCGACGTTCCAGGCTGGACAAACGTATTACTGGACCGTCGCGGCATATAACGATTTTGGTTGGGGAATGCCAGGCGCACCTAATCATTTTGCGTTCGCATCGTCCTCGGTCGGTTCTGAAAGTATTTCCCAAAGTGCGGTAACCATTTCACCGAATCCGACGACGGGTGCATTGCACCTTCACTTCACGTCTAGATCGGCTTCGGAGGGTGAACTCCAAATGTTCAATAGTCTCGGCGAGGAAGTGGAACGTGTGAATTTCGGCGCGCTTGCTCCAGCCGAGCATGAATATGTGCTCGACCTTTCGGCGCTTCCGGCCGGAAGCTATACGTATCGATTGCGCATGGGCACGGCCGCGAAAATTGGAGCGATCATCGTGGTGCATTGAATGCGCTTATGAATTTTCGATAAACCGTGCACTGCGGATGGGTGAAAAGGTAGCATTGTTGACGGATCGAGATGAACGAGCCGGCCGTTCGGGTGAAATTGTATTCGATGCTTCAAACTTGAAGTCCGGAGCTTACTTTGTGGTTTTAGAAGCGGGTAATTATCGCGAAAGCGCCAAGATGGTAGTCATGAAATGAAAGCGCTAAAATCAATTTCCTTACTTGGCGCAATCACTCTGATGATTGCACTGAGTTCCGGATGTTTGTTCGGAGGATCTCCTCGGCAAGAAGGTTTATACTTTGCAGAGAGTATGGTGGATTTTGGACAAGTTAAAGCCGGAGATACAGGATTTAATGGTGCCTCGATCATAAACAATACGACCGATTCCTTTATCGTTCTAAAACCTAAATTAACACAAAACAAAGTATTCTGGATTATCCGAAATTTCAGTGCGAACGTCGATACAATCAGGACGGGCAATTATGACAATGTTCCATCTTTGGGGTTTATAGCCTCTTCTCCCGGGGTCTATCGCGATACCCTTGTGATTTTGAGTTATCCCGACACAACGCACCTCTTGCTTTCCGAGCCTATCGTTGCAACGGCTTTTTAAGGAGACCGGCCCCTCGGAGCATTCCGGGCGGCTTTTTTATGAATTGTCCGAAAAATTCCGTATTTTTGTGCTTCGGTGCGCCTTTTACACTGCACCGGGATAGTCTCACGTAAGTATTACGAAACCAGCACACTATAATCTGAATGCATATTTCGAAACCGACCGTACGATCGATTTTCCATGTTGCGGCTATTCTCGCAATGGCCGCCTCGCTATTTAGCTCGCGGATCGCCTTTGGGCAGGACACGACGCAGCCGAAGTTTCCGGACACGGGCCGGGCAAACCTCGAAGTCGTCCATCCGGGCGAGCAGCCGCAAACACAGGCGCCGACCGAGAATCCCGGCGGCGAGGCAAACCTGATCGTTCCCGATCTTTCGACCGTTTCGTTCCTTGGCATGACGGGCCACAACCTGATGATGATCGGCCTCATCTTTTGCGTGCTTGGCCTCGTCTTTGGCCTATCCATCCTTTCACGGCTCAAACGGATGCCGGTGCACCAGGCCATGCGCGAGATTTCGGAACTGATTTACGAGACCTGCAAAACGTATCTTGTTACGCAGGGTAAATTCCTGATGTTGCTCTGGCTGTTTATTGCCGCGATCATTATTCTTTATTTTGGTGTCCTGGCGCCGACGCCTGGACATCCGGTCGTTGAGACCGTGGTCATCATCATGCTCTTCAGCATCGTCGGAGTCCTGGGCAGCTATGGCGTTGCCTGGTTCGGAATTCGGGTCAATACCTATGCGAACTCACGGACCGCGTTCGCAGGACTCAGTGGGAAACCCTATCCGATCTATTCGATCCCGCTGCAGTCCGGCATGAGTGTCGGCATGATGCTCATCTCGGTGGAACTACTGATGATGCTCATTATTCTGCTCTTCATTCCGGGTTACTATGCCGGGCCATGTTTTATCGGCTTTGCGATCGGCGAGTCGCTCGGTGCGGCAGTGCTTCGCATTGCCGGAGGTATTTTTACGAAGATCGCGGATATCGGAAGCGATCTGATGAAGATCGTTTTCAAGATCAAAGAGGACGATGCGCGTAATCCTGGCGTCATTGCCGACTGCACCGGCGATAATGCTGGCGATTCGGTCGGACCTTCTGCCGATGGCTTCGAGACCTACGGCGTGACGGGTGTCGCGCTTATTACGTTCATTCTGCTCGGCGTCCACGATACGACCGTGCAAGTGCAGCTCCTTGTGTGGATCTTTGCCATGCGCATTATGATGCTCGTTTCGAGTTCGGGAGCTTATTTCATCAATAATATTTTCGCGAAGGCGAAATACGGCAATTCGGACGACATGAATTTCGAAACGCCGCTTACATCGCTCGTATGGCTTACATCGGTAGTCTCGATCATACTTACGTATGTTGTTTCTTACCTGATCATTCCTGTTCTCGGCGGGGATACGACCCTCTGGTGGAAGCTTTCGAGTATTATTTCCTGCGGAACGCTTGCGGGAGCGGTTATTCCGGAACTGGTGAAGGTCTTTACGTCGGTCAAAGCCGCGCACGTCAAGGAGGTCGTCAGCTCTTCGCGTGAAGGCGGCCCTTCGCTTAATATTTTATCCGGATTTGTTGCGGGTAACTTTTCGGCATACTGGATCGGTCTTTCCATGGTCGCGCTCATGGCGATTGGCTATTACGTGAGTTTGCATGGACTGGACATCAATCTTCATGGACCGAACACGCCGCTCATGCTCGCACCGGCCGTATTTGCGTTTGGACTTATCGCGTTCGGGTTCCTCGGTATGGGACCAGTAACGATCGCGGTGGACTCCTACGGTCCGGTAACGGATAACGCACAATCCGTGTATGAGCTTTCTTTGATCGAACAAGTTCCCAATGTCGAACAGGAGATCAAACGCGAGTTTGGCATGAACGTGAATTTCGAACGCGCCAAGCATTTGCTCGAAGAGAACGACGGGGCCGGCAATACCTTCAAGGCCTCCGCCAAGCCGGTCCTTATTGGAACCGCTGTGGTTGGTGCGACGACGATGATCTTCTCGATCATCATGGCGCTCACTAATGGACTTACGGAGAACACACAGTATCTTTCTATCCTTCATGCCCCGTTCGTGCTGGGACTCATTACCGGTGGAGCGATCATTTATTGGTTCACCGGTGCCTCGACACAAGCGGTAACGACCGGCGCGTATCGTGCTGTCGAATTTATTAAGGCCAATATACGCCTGGAAGGCGTGACGAAAGCCTCGGTTACGGATAGCAAAAAAGTCGTCGAGATCTGCACGAAGTATGCGCAAAAGGGAATGATTAATATCTTCCTCACCGTCTTTTTTGCGTCCCTGGCATTCGCATTTGTCGGACCGTACTTCTTTATCGGCTATCTGATTTCGATCGCCATTTTCGGTCTCTACCAGGCGATCTTCATGGCCAATGCCGGCGGCGCATGGGACAATGCGAAGAAGATCGTCGAAGTGGAACTCAAAATGAAGGGAACGCCACTGCACGATGCTACGGTCGTGGGCGATACCGTGGGTGATCCGTTCAAGGACACGTCTTCCGTGGCCCTGAACCCCGTGATCAAGTTCACGACACTTTTTGGTCTTCTCGCGGTCGAACTCGCTGTGAAACTCACGATCGATATTGGCTCGCACATGAGCCACATTCTCGCAGCAGGGTTTCTGGCCATTTCGATTTACTTTGTCTGGCGTTCGTTCTATCGCATGCGTATCGGAACGGACAAAGACTGATCTTTGAGGCTTTCGCAATTTTAGAACGCTTTTTTCGAAAAACCCCTCGCGAAACGAGGGGTTTTTTGTTCCAAAAGAAACCGTTGGCACAAGCCCTGCTTAGCAATGGCGCATGCGCTCATGGCTGAGTTATTCGTGCGCCGTAATCTCGGTCTGCATTGCAGGCGCGGCTTATGCCTTCACGGCAAATGGTCATAATGTGATCGAGGCCGCCGCCTACCGCCATTTACTCGCCCAGGCAAACATCGAGCGGCTTTCGATGATCGCCGGACGACCGTTTTCCGGCAAGGACGCACTGGATGCACTCATTGCATATCGGATTTTGGACCGGCCGCGGAGTTGGCCGAATGGAAATACAAAAGACCCGCTCAATGCGCTGCCAATTGTTCGCAGTGGCAACTTGGATTATGTCCTTTCCCGCCAATTCGAGGGAAACTCTCAGTGCTTCCATTTTATGGCACGCTCGAGCGATGTCTATTGGGATACGACCACCGATCCTACCTATGGTTATCCGCACATGCTCTATGACTCGGCATATCCACGTGCGATTGCCTTTATGACCTCGATGTTCAACCTCGTGCTCAACAACGCGCTTGCCGCACGCGCCGGCGATCATGATGTGTATGGCCTCATGCACTGCATCGCCGATTCGTATTCGGCAGCGCATGTCGAACGCGATTCGAATTGGCGGATCATCTACCTCAAAGTTTGGGAACCGACCGCCATTATTCCCTATTTTTTTCATCCGTACGCCAAACGATTTTATGCCGGGCCGTGGGGACATCAACTCTCCGATAAACGCGATTTCGAATATTGGGACGACGCCACAAAGGACCCGACCTGTTCCTCTTCCACGAATCCTTATCAGGTGGACGACGATTGCCTCGCGCCCCGAGCAGTGGAAGCAGCGCGTGCCCTGGAAGAGCTGCTGGTTATACTCACCGAGAATGTCCTGCGAGAAAAAGAGTTCCATGGCGTCGATACGGCGTTCGAACGGGCTTCCTGGAATGCGTATCTACACGAATTTTTTGTCGGGTGGAAGGGCGTAGCGCCGCAGCGGCACTTGCGAAGCGATGAACGCGAATGGCGGCCGCTCGTCCATGCCGGCCTTGACGTTCATTCGACAACGGTAAACGGAATTCTCGCGCGAGATTATACCGCAGGACTCTTGCTCGATATTCCCATTCCCGATGTTGCGCCGGTTACACCGGGACTTGTGTTTCACTACGGAAGACGGTATTATCCGGGAGGAACTTCTTCGTCACTGCTTCGCGTGGGATACGGCCTTGCGTTCGAATTTGCCGACGATTTTGAAGTCCGGACAGTTCCCTTCGAGCGGGAGTTTGTTTTTACCTCCGGGCACAAAGGCGAAACTCGAAATCTGATTTCGTTTTTGGATATCGAAGGTATTATCGAGCGTCATTTTTGGTTCCAACTCCAAGCACCGCGCTTCTGGACTTCGGGGTGGATCCCGAATGATTACGGTGTCGCCATTGGATGGTCGGATGGCTGGGACATTGGAAAATGGTTCTCGGAATGGATTGGGAGTGACAAGCCGATGCCATTTGCTGGAGCCGGTTGGAAGGTCCCGGATTCGGCCACGATCGCGACCGCGAAACTCGGCTCCGGAATGAGTATTTCTGGAACGATCCTGAATTTCGAGCTCAACCCATACGCCAATCGACTTCTGGGTGCATCGGTTCAACTCCTCTTTGACCGCAATGGGAGCGGTGAAAGAAACCCGGGATTTTCGAGTGGTCTCGACGTTGCGTTTGCGGAAGATGCGGAAGAACTTCAGTCGATCGAAGCAGGCTATATCCTTCGTTACTATTTTTCTCCGCATTTCGCGATCACCACGGAACCGGTGGACTTCGTTACCTCGCTCGATGGCCGAGAGCCACATCCCACAGGACCGCTCGCGTGGGATGTTGAAACGACGGTCGGAGCGATGGTGCTGCTTTCACACTCGGATCTGACGCTCGGCCTTGTTCGTATTTCCTGGCGCGATGCTTTCCATCATGCCTCTCCGTTTTATCAGGACATCCCCGCGGGCCTCCGGATTGGTGCGAATTTCTTTATACCATAAGGGAAAAGCTTAAAGGGAAAAGCTTAGCGATCAAAGAGAGGCGAACTAGCGTCCGCGATTTTTTCGAACCACTTTGATCAATTATTGTTTAGCACCCCTCGCACAATGGATGTGCGTTTTTTCCTGCTCTTCGCAGTAACACTCGAAGGGCTACCAAACCGGCAAAATTGCGCTAAAACCCATGCTGCCGGGTATCCACAGGACAAATATGGCTGAAAAAAGATACGAAACGACTTTTATAATCAAAGGATCGCTCGAAGACAAAGAGATCGATCCATTAGTCGCAAAAACTGAAGATTTCATACAGAAAAACGGCGGCTCGATCCTTGAAATGGAGCGCTGGGGCCGCCGAAAACTGGCCTATGTAATTGGCCGAGAAACGCAGGGATTCTACGTTTCTGCCCATTTTACGGGTCCCGGCAGCCTCGTTTCCCGTTTGGAACGGATGTTCACTCTGGACGAAAACGTGATCCGTTTTCTGACGCTCCAGATGCCAGAATCGGCCGTAAAAGGGCGAGTTGCAATGAAAAAACGGGCAGAGGAAGTCGCAATGAAACAGCGCGAAGCGGCAGCGCAGGCGAGTGAATCGGTCATTTAACCTTTTTTGAATCGGCTATGGCGTGCTTAAAAATGCCGGAAGTCAACCATGTGCTCATTGCCGGCAATTTGACGAAAGACCCGGTTATTCGCAAAACAGCGAATGGGATACCGGTCATCAATTTCTGCCTCGCATCGAACCACCGGTATCGCGATGGCGGAAATCAGTGGGCCGAGGACGTCTGCTATGTCGGCGTCGTTGCCTGGAGCAAACTGGCCGATAGCTGCATGGCGAAATTGCGTAAAGGAAGCGCGGTTTTGGTCGACGGCGAACTTCAAAGCCGGACCTGGCATGCCGAAGACAGCTCCCGGACGGTCGTCGAAATCAAAGCACACCGGATTCAATTTTTGAATAAGCCCGAGCCTGCCGAATTCGCTTCGAACGATTTTTCTTCTGAATTCAACGAGATGAACGAAGAATTTCCGTTCGCGGCGCCGGCCGAAGATCCGCCCGCGGTGTATGCCGTCGGCTTTGAAGAATCTCAGGTCCGGGAAATTTTTTCAGAGGAAACCGCGGAGAGCCACGCGTAAAACCTCATAATAGATTTTTATAACTGTTCTTAAGGTCAACGATTTTTATGAAAGTGATCCTTCGCGACGATGTCGCAAAGCTTGGAAATGCCGGTGAGGCCGTAAATGTGCGCGATGGCTTTGCGCGAAATTTTCTCGTTCCCCGCGGCCTGGCGTATACCGCCACCCCGGGTGCGCTGCGCAAGATCGAGCATGAGATGCGTCAGCGCGCGCGCGTGGTCGAGCGCGAAAAGTTAACCGCCGAAGATTTTGCAAAGCGCCTGGAAAGCGTGACCCTTACGATTCCGATGCGCGTGGGCGAAGAAGAGCGGCTGTACGGTTCGGTAACGGCCCAAATGCTCTCCGATGGCCTGGAACGGCAGGGTTTCGACGTCGATCGCCGGTCGATCGTGCTCGACGAGCCCATCCGCACGCTCGGTTCCCACGATGTCTCTGTCCGCCTCAGGCACGGCGTGTCAGGGACCTTCCGAGTCAATGTAGTCGCGGAGTAAGGACAGCGCCTTCTGTTTTTCGTGTTCATAAAAGCACAGGGGGTTTCCTCTGTGCTTTTTTCGCGAATAACAATGAAATCGGAATAGGCCTTCTCTTTCGGATTTTCAATCCCTGATGCGAGGTTCTTCGATCGGCGGTTGTTAGCGGTGCATGAAATTCGAAGCCGCGTTCATTTCCAGCTTTTCGAAGATTGAGGACTTGCCCAAAGACGGGCGGCCGGAGATCGCTCTTATCGGCCGTTCGAATGTCGGAAAATCGTCGCTTATCAATGCCCTCGCCGCGCGAAAACAGTTGGCAAAAACGAGCGCTACTCCCGGAAAAACCCGCACCCTCAATTATTACCTGATAAACGGTAATTTTTATCTTGTCGATATGCCGGGCTATGGCTATGCCAAGCAATCCAAGACCGATCGCGGACATTGGGCGCGAATTGCCGAGCGATATTTTCTGGAACGGGCCGAACTCCGGGCCATCGGTCTCCTGATCGATGCGCGTCATGCCGGATTGGAAAGCGATATGGCCGTGCTCGAGTGGTTCAAAGGCCATCATTTGCCTGCATTTGCAGTCCTGACCAAAGCCGATAAAGCCAGCCAGCAGGGAATTGCCCATCATACGCGAGTGCTCATCGACTCCGGATTTCTGCATGTTTTCGCAACTTCGGCCGAAACCGGTAAGTCCATAGCCCAGCTTCGAAAATTCATTCTCGAAAGCTCGATGGAGCGCGACGATCGGGCGCCTCAAGTGTTCCACTCCCTGGCACGGGAATGACCCTGCCAATACGAATTTCATTTGTTCGGTCAAAAAAAGCATTATTTTTGCCGGGCTAAATACGTCGCGTCGTTCGAATCGCGCGAATTTCATAGCCTCATTATTTTTAACGTATGAAGAGATTTCTACCGTCAGTAGCTTTTTTCGCACTTTCATTTTTGGGTGGCTCGATGGTCCATGCGCAAATGCCATTAGGACCGCGTTCCATTTCACCGAGTCAGCTCTCTTCGAGCGAGCAAACGACCCATTCTTTCGGACAAAGCTTCAATGAAGCAATCAAGGGAAATTCGCTCCCGGAAGCGATCAGCATTCCCGGCGCAGACCTCATGCCGGTAAGTGGGCGATTAGAGCAGCAGCAAAGTGATGGCCGAGCACTTCATAACATTCAGGTCGATCCCAGCAATCCGATGAACGTCCATGCGGTCATTATGGAACTTGCAAGCGATTGGGTCAAAGATACCAATTTCCTTAGCCGAAGGGTCTTTTATACGTTCAGTAGCGACGGCGGTCACACCTGGAAAACGCCGGTTGCATTGACGAATGTGAAAACAGGGTTTCCGTGTATGATCCTTTATAAGCGAGGGGAGAAATATGTTCCCATTATCGCTGCCCATCGGTTCATGCTGCCACTCGCGCATGATACGTCCACCACGGACTACGAATGTGCATTGTGGGTTGAAAAAGGAAATCCGGGTGACGGCAATTTCGAGATGACAGAGTGTGGCACTTCGGGGACCTACGGAAGTATCCCGCAGGGTGCCGCCGGTATTCTGTGGCCGTATATCGGTATCTCGCCGGATGGATCGACGGTATATATGGTCGGCTCGGTTTCGTACTCGAGCGTTACCCAGTCCGATTATATTCGATTCGGGACCTTCGCGTTAGACGGCACCGGGCATGCGACATGGAACGGTTGGAATGCCGAGATCGGATCGAACAATGGAAATCATGGCGGCGCTGGCCTCATGCAGAGCGGCGATTATGTGCTTCGTGTTTCCCCGGCCGGTAAAGTAGGACTCCTGTGGCGCAGCACGGACTATACGACTCCGGAAGCGGATCTGTACTTTCTCGAATCGACGGATGGGGGAAAGACCTGGCCGAATGATTTTGAGCCCATTCAACCGATCGTCGATCAGGGATCGACGGCCGCCGGCTCCGAACTCTTTACGGGCCCGTGGACCGGAATCGATTTCTATTATTATGGAGAAAACGCGCGTGTCCTGTATAACAGCGTTCCACAGACCTTCAGCAATGACACGAATTATTATTATCCCGATCAGTTGAGCCTGCACGTCTACGATGTGACTTCGAATACGGACGTCGATATTGTAACGAATGCAGCGAACGATACCGCAGCCAATAACCTGAATGGTACGCTAACGTCGTTCGAAAAACCAGAACTAAAGGAAAATGACGATTGGATCGCGTATCCCGTCTTTGCCCCGAATGGCGACGCAAAAGCATTTGCCGTCTTTTATCAGACGTTCCCAATCAGCGATAGTGTGTTCGTAACGGACACCACGTATAAATTTTATGCTAGCATTTTTTATCAAAGCACGAGGGACGGTGGCCTGACCTGGACGCAACCCGCACCCTATCGTACGAATACCGGGGACCCGAATACCTTTGGGAAAATCGATTTCCGATGGCCGCAAGCTTCCGATTGGAACGGTAACTCTCCTGCAGATTTTGTTCCGACCCTTATGTACGGTGCCGATACCGCCGCGGGAACCACGGCAAGTAATGGCGCGCCCGATTGGGATGTCGTCAACTTTTTCCATGATACGCTGGCCTTGCAGTTCTCGGGTGTATCGCCCTCCGCTGTGCCGGTGGTAACAAGCATTTCAAACTATCCTAATCCTGTCGCTTCTTCTTCCGCGATCGATTTTACACTCCCGCAAGCGTCGAATGTTACCCTTACAGTAACCGACCAGTTGGGCCGAACCGTGGCGACAATAATGAATGGACGCCTGGGAGCCGGAGAGCACACCGCAGTGTTTAACGCGGCCCAACTTCCAAACGGAGTCTATCGCTATACGCTCCAAACGGAGGAAGGCAGCATTTCAAAGAGCATGTCGCTTCTGCGATAAGTATGGTTTTGCTGGCGCTCGAAGTTCATGATTCGAGCGCCGGCTTTTGTTCTTCCGGCCTGCAGAAATTTTGTTGCGAACCCGTAAAAATTTCAAGATTTCCGCGACTCATCGCCGGTTCATGTGTTCTTGCACCGGAGCGAGAATGAATCGACGGCACGCGCCAACAGCGGCCCGCTTGTTCATGGCTTCGCTCCCTTCTGCTTTGACCACGAAAATGGGCGATGGGCCGGATTACAGCGTTCTTCAGACTTCTACGATTTTTGACCTTGAATTATGATTCTGAATCGGTTTCCTCGTAGTCCTTTTCGCATCCCGTCTTTCATCAAGGGCGTTATAAGCGCAGCCTTCGTACTGACGGCGATGCTCACAGCTTCTTCGGTGTGGGCACAAAACGGCAAGATCACCGCCAAGATCATCGATGCCAAGACCGGCGAGCCGCTCATTCACGCGGTCGTACAGATCGTTCAAAACCGGATGGGCGCGCTGACGAAGGACGATGGCGTCGCGACGATCATTAACGTCCCGCCGGATGAGAATTACACGGTGGTCGCGAAATATGCCGGCTACGTTACCGATACGGTCTATCATGTCAAGGTGCAATCGGACATCACGACCGCACTCAAATTTACGCTCGGAACGAAAGAAAAGATCGTCGTGGTGGTCGCGCAAGCGCCCCTGGTGGAAAAGACGAAGACCGATATTAGTACGAAGTTCGAAACTTCGACGCTTGCGGCAATGCCGGGACGCCAGCGAATCGATGAGGTCATCAAGCTGACCCCCGGTGCCGTGCAGGATAATTCGAATGGCGGCGTCAGCTTTCACGGCAGCCGCGGGACCTCGAATTCGATCCGGCTCAATGGTGTCGAAATAACGGACCCGCTCACCGGCCGTTCCGGTTCGCTCCAACAGGGTCTTTCCCGATTCGCGGTTTCCGAGATCGATATCGTTTCCGGAAATGCCGATGCTTCCAAAGGTGGATTCGTAGGCGGTGAAATTAATACGCAAACACGCGCCGGCGGTAGTGAGATCGCCTTCAATGCGCACTATCGTACGGAAGTCCCGGCGCTATTCGGTTCCAATGCCAATGGGTTCAAGCAAATGCCGGCCGGCGATAACATCTACGAGTTTGAATTGGACGGACCGCTCCTGACGCAGGACATTAAGTTTTATTTGACGGGCCGCCTCAACTCCTTCGATCACTATAATATTTTTACCGACCCGATCTATGCAAACGAAGGCCTGGGCGTGACCGACCCGCTTGGTAATAATCTTGGTGAAATTCCGCTTACGCAGCGTTATCGCCGCACCACAACGGGTAAACTCTCTTTCGACGCGCTCGGATTTTCTATCGAAGCGAACGCAGCGTTAAGCGCGGAAAGCGATCTCCTTAATAGCTGGGCAACGCTGTACGAAGATCCCTATTACGTTCCGGCAGAAGAACAAACGAACAACGTCTATTCGCTGACCGGTCGCGGCCAGATCGGAGATGGCGTACTCGAGTTTACCGCCGGTTATACGGTGTACGATATTCAACTGGGCAAGTACGATCATTCACAACCGGTCGATGCCTCGCACCTTCCGCAATTTCTTTCCGTTGCCGATAATTATCAATATAATTCGATCGACGGAAGCATCTCGCCGGGCTCCGATGGTATTATCGACATCTATACCCCGGTCACCAAACAAATTCCCGATCCGGCCGACCCGACGAAGCCGTATAGCTCGCAAATTCAGGGTCCAAATCCATTCACCGGTCATATTGAAGGACCCATTATTACGCAATCGAGTGCAAATGGATACGGAATCGTTGGCCTCTTCCCCGTGGCCGGCAATGGCGGTGGATTTCAAATCGAGAATACCGGACAAACACAGTTAAGTGGAAATTATTCTCTCCAGGTCGGTTCCCATTATTTACAGGGAGGGTTTGAAACGAACCTGATGTCGGTCTATAAATACGAGAACGATCTGCCCTGGGACGCGAACCCCTTTAAAGATTCGTTTCTCGTCCATCCCTATACTGCGGCCATCTATGCGGAGGACAAGATGGAGTTCAGCGACATCACGTTCGCTCCTGGTATTCGCTTCGATATGTACCAGCCGAACTCCTTCCAAATTAACGATTTATACAATCCTATTGCGTCCGGCATTAGCCCGACCTCGCTTCAAACGCAGCTTTCTCCCCGGCTTGCCATTACGTATGCCGTTACGGACCAGACCACATTTAATTTTGGGTACAACTGGTATTTCAAAGAGCCGAACCTGAATAACGTTCTGGCGAATACGGCAGGCGGTAATATCGCGCAAATCGCGCTGGTCCTCCAGCGAGGGAATCAAATATTAGGCGATGCCGGGCTGCAGGCCGAACGTACCAAGGAGGTCGATGTCGGCTTTAGCACCCAGCTCTCGGACGTCTTCGCATTCAGCGTGACCGGAATTTATAAAGATCTACGGAATGAAGCCGGTCTCGAACAGATCTCGAGCCCCGTGCTCCCGATCGGTTACACGATCTATACGGACGATCAATACGGCAACGACCGCGCGATCGAGATCATCGCCGAAAAGCGAATGTCCGATAACTACTCGCTGAAACTGGACTACACGTACCAGTCGGCGAAGGGAACTTCCTCCTCGGCGACCGAAGCGTATAACGCGCTCATCAACCAGGACCCGAGTTCGGAGCAGGCCGTACTGCCGCTCACGCCGTTCCCGTTCAGCTACGACCGGACGCACGTGGCGAACCTCCTCTTTAACTTAAATTACAATAAGGGGGAAGGCCCGACGATCTTCGGTAGCAAACTCCTCGAATGGTTCTCGCTGCAGACGACCACAGTGTACCAGACCGGCACTCCGTATACGGCGGTCAACCTCAAAGGCGCCCCGCTCGGTGAAATCAATGGCGAGCGCGAGCCCGATGAATTTACCACCGATGCGACGCTCACCCGCACGATCCCGTTCGAGGACCTCTTCGGCGCGAGCATGAGCAAGCTCTTCCTGGATATTCAGCTCGAAGTGACGAATGTATTCAATAATACGAACGCGCTCTATGTCTATCCGACGACCGCCCAGGGAGATAACGACGGCCAAACGGGCCTGCTCGGCACCACGACCGAGTATTACAACGATCCGACCAACAGCCGTGGCGGGCAGATCGACGCACTCGGGAATTTATTTTATAATCCCCGGCTCGACTTGAACCACGATGGGCGGGTCAGTCTGCAGGAACAGCAGACCTCGTATACCCGCTATCGCACGGATAATTTCGATCGTCGAATTTGGTATGAAATTCCTCGCCGGGTATTTTTGAACTTCATGCTCCGGTTCTGACGCAGATTTTGCAAAGATTTTTTTAGTATGAGAACTATGATCCTATCATCGAATGCGCGCGCGCGGGCTGCATTTTTGGCAGCGTTCGTTGCGGTGGCTATCGTTCCAGTGCTCTCGTCTTCGAAGGCCGACGCTCGGCCGGTATCGAAGTCGAAAAAGGGTGGCAGCGCTGCGCCGCTCAACTTTCTTCGGCAGTTGAACGTCTATAGTAACCTCGAATTCTTTTACACCAACCGCGGCGTGCTGTTTAATGCGGGTCAGGGTGAGAACGAAGGCCTTTTCTGGCCGCGCGGCTCGAATCAGAGCTATCTCTTCGGAGAAGGATTGTGGTTCGCCACTAAAAAAGAGATCCAGGGCAAGCGCCGGAAGCTCTGTGACCTTGGATACAATCCAAACTCGGGTGCCGGATGGTACATGGAGGGAGAGGCAAGCCAGGTCGGATTAAGTACCGGAACAGATGGCGCAACTCCGGCCGCAAAATATATTTCGTATGTCAGCCCGCGCTACGATAAACTGACGGGCGCGTATATCTCCGGGTCTTCGTCGGTCGTCCCCTCGCCATATTATCCCTGGCCGTTGTGGGATACGGCTTCGGGAAAAACGCTGTACCACAATTTTTATTTTGGAGATTATATCTCCGATGTTGGAACCCGAAATACCCTCGTGACAGAGGCCAAGGGTGGAAATACCAGTGTCAAACCTGCGATCACCTCCGAAGAAGACATTTTCAATGTCTATACGGACCAGGACCCCACGAATAACCCTGAATTCCGCGCAGGTACCGGCTATCCGTTTGGGATCGATGTTCAGGAAGAGATCTATTCGTGGAGCTTCGGGCGCTATCGTGATATGATCTTCCTTCGCCAGAAGGTCACGAATTCTTCCGGCGATTCCCTGATCGACTGCTATATGGCGCCGGCATTCGATCCCGATCTCGACGCGGCGGTTGGCGGAGCCAATAACGATGCAAACAGTTATGTGACCGATAGTTTGGTGAAGACCACTGCGGATGCGGCCAGCGTTCAGGAATTACGCGAACCCTACCGTTCCGACCCCGCAAAACTCAATATGGGCGTCCAGTGGCGGAATTATACTCAGGCTCCGAACGGCAAGCAATATGGCTGGATCGGTTTCAGCTTCCTTGAAAGCCCTGTCATCGATGCCAGCGGTAACATCATCGCTAATGACGATAGCGCCGGTTTGGGTGGCTATGGGCCAAACAGCCTCTTCCAGAAAAATCAGCTTGGCCTTACGACCTTCCGCGACTGGATCATTCTGAACGATCCTTCTACTCAGGACTTGCGCTACGATTTTGTGGCGTCCGGCGAAAAAGATCTTTTCAATGGCGTCTATCAGGACCAGCGCCTTCTGATGTCCACGGGACCGTTCACACTTCCGCCGCATAAGTCCGTGGAGACGACGGTCGCCATTGGTATTGCGCAGGTTGACAACACCGATTATCATAAGAACTTCGGTGCCCTGCTTCTCCTCATGGATTTTGCACATCAGGTCTTCGGAGAAGTAGATTCTTCCGTTCTGTCGGTTATGCCGGACACGACCGGAAAACTCGATACGACCTATGCGTATTCGGTGAGCCATTTTCTTTCCCCGGTGCCTCCGGACATTCCGAATATTAAAACCACGGCGCTCGATCGCGCAGTGCTCGTAACATGGGACAGCACTTCTGAAAAGAGCATCGATGCGGTGAGCGGTCTTTATGGCGCTCCCGATTCCCTCCGTGCGAAAGCGACGCTTCCTTTCATGGGCTACCAACTCTGGCGCACGACTCGAAAAGATCATGACAGCACCATTCGCCCGGATGGGAACAATCCGGATGTCATGCTTGGCGACTGGCATCTCTACGATTTTGCGAAGGACTCTGTGTTCGATGCGAACGGGCATTTTAACCGCTTTCATTATCGCCGCCTGAACTCGACGCCGCATCCGATCCCGCATTCTTACCTCGACGTCGGCGACGATAACCACGATGGTGTATTGACAGGTACAGAAGGTCTCTATAATGGCGTTCAGTACTACTACTACGTCATTGCCTACGACGAATTCGACTCGATCAATAAGATCGGGCCGCTCTACACCGCTATTGTTCCACCCAAGAATTTCGTCGTTGGAATACCGAACCGCCCGGTTCTGCTTGCTCCATTTACCAGCGACACGGCAAGCGGGATCGCTGGGAACTGCCTTGCGGGCAGCGGGGACATCGGTCCAAATTTCGGCGGCCTTCAGGACGTCCGTCTCGACATCGTCGATACGGGGATTTTCGAGAAGCTCTTCACGAACGATACGATTCATGTGAGCTTCCAGCCTCGATGGGTCGAACTTACCACGAACGTACTCAACCAAAGCTATATGCTTACGTATGTCGATGTGACCGATTCGAGAAAAGGTCCCGACGGCCAGCCTCTGGTGCAGAATACGTATAGCACCATGCAGAGCGCGGCGAATAATACTAACGCATATTTCTTCCCGACGACGCTGCCGGGCGCAATCACGCTGCATGTCAATGGCACGATCACGCCGGACTCGGTCTTTGCCTCGCAGTTCACGACGGACAATACAGGCTTCGCTCCAAATCAAACTATTGCGCAGGCGTTAAAAGTCTTAGCCGATGTGAATTTCGAGCAATTGAGCACACCGTATCGGCTGCATTCGGTCACGGTCACTCCCGGTCCGAGCAACCCAACGCTCGATAAGGATATTCTTCGCTTATCGCGCCGTACGAATAACGGGGCCGATGGAGATACGAACCAGAGCATCTGGAGTTTGCCGACCGATGAGGCGTTGAATAACGGCCAGGGCAGCACTCGGCCTTCGTTCCTTGGGGCGCTCGGCGAAACGTCGTATGACATTACGTTCGGTCCGACGATCTCGCCGGGCCCGGTTCCCGTCGTTCTGCCGTCGGGCGATGTGATTCATCCTCGCGTCATGCCGATCCAGGTCAGTCTTACAAACTGCCCGGAGGCGATACTACGCCTGGTGCAGGATACGACGGCCAATATGACGATAGAATACGATCACCGGTTCTATAGCGATGTCGGTTCTCCTCAGGGTAGCACAACGCTGTTCCCGAAATTCGACGATCCGGATGTGATGCATGTGCCGAATCCCGGCTGGTATACTATGCAGGCATTCCATTACGTCGATCAGGCGGGCTTCGATCAGCAGCATACCAATGCGAGCTTTGCTTCCCAGCCGACGACCGCGCCGACGGCGTTTGCCAGCGGTGCCAGCGTCGGGGCATATTATTTCCCGATCGGCGGTAACGATAATATCGACCAGGGGCAATATCATCTCGTCGTACATAAGCTGAGCGTCGCGGGTGCCGAACTTATTTTCAACGCTCCGGAAATATCCGATCCGAACACCGGCGATACGATTGCAGGGACCGGTTCGCATGTGAATCCACACATGAACGATTTTCAGCCGGGAGATAAGATCACGTTATCGTTTACGGGCCTAATGAAGAACGTGCCGTTCCCCGGTGCGCAATTCAATATCGTCACCGAGAGCGGTTCGAAAGTCGATTTTTCGAACGCCGGGAATTACACCGATTCGATGCTGTCGCAGGTGCAGGTGGTGCCGAACCCGTATATCGTAACGCATCTCGGCCAGACCTCGACCGATAATGCAAAGCTGTTCTTTACACGGCTTCCACCGCGCTGCACGATCGAGATTTACGCACTCGATGGCACGCTCGTTAACACGATCGAACACATTGGCTACGCATCGTCGACGACGCAGAACCCGAACAATCCGGCGCAAACGACAACAACCTACGACTACTCGCAACTGAGCGACCAATCGTCGGTCGAAACGTGGAACTTGCTGACGGCTGGAAAGCAGCGGGTCGGAAGCCAGGTCCTGTTCGCACACATTATTGCGCGCGACCCGATCACGAATGCGGAGACGGGTGAAACGACCACGAAGTTCGCCATTGTCGTCGGCGTATCGAAATAACAAACAAGATTCGAGAAATAGAAGTAAAATCGACTTTGAAGCTTATGAGAATTGTCAATCGACGCGCCCATGGGACGCAAGTCTGGCCCCTTGTAGCACTCTTCTGCTTGATGGTGGGTAGAACGGCGTTCGCGCAGCAGGGCGGCCAAACGCAGTCCACTGCCACCACGAATTTTACGAACGCCGGTTCCTCGGGCTCGGTCTTTACCAAATTATGGGTCGGAGCGAGGGCCGCAGGTATGGCCGGCGCGTACAGCGCGATGGCTGACGATATCACCGCGCTGTACTGGAATCCCGCCGGCATTGCGAGGCTTCCCGGTGTCAATGTCGGCGCCTCCTACACCCACTGGTTTGGCGATGTGACCGAGAACTTTTTAGGCGTCACGTTGCCGGTCAGCGAGCGGTATCGTGCCGGTTTTTCGCTCATCGTGGTCGATTATGGAAATTTATCTAAAGCCACGATCCAACAGGATGCGAATGCCGGTACCTTCAATGCAAACGATCTTGCCTTCACCGCGACGATCGCCGGTTCCCTGACAGACCGGTTCTCGTTCGGGGCGTCCGCGAAGTACCTTCGCAGCACCATCCTGGACATGTCCGCCGACGGGCTTGCCTTCGATGCCGGCTCGCAGTACCTGACCGATTTTTATAACATGCGGATCTCGATGGACCTTTCGAACCTGGGTGCTGACCGGAATTTCAGCGGTAACAGCCTCGACTTCATTACGAGCAATCCGAGTATCAATGCCGTCCGGGATTCGCTTCAGGGCAGCCTGATCACGGGTGCCTATCCGCTCCCTCTTATATTCCGCATCGGCTTAGGAACGGATGTTTTTCAGGGAAAAGTCGAGAACCAGAAATTGAATGTCGATTTCGATTTTTCGACCCATTCCGACGGTCCGGAGCAATATAATCTTGGTGCGGAATATATCTGGAATGATATGGCCGCGTTCCGGGCTGGATACGCCTTTAATCAGGACCAGCTTGGGCTCGGAGTCGGTGCAGGATTCCACTTCAAGACCGAGGATTTTTCGGGCGTGATCGATTACGCCTATAACACGACCAAAAGTTTGGGCGGAATCCACCGCATTTCGATCAGCGCGACCTTCCAGTAAATCGCACGAGGCGGTTTTTCAACTCTCTCGAAGGATCTTACGGGCTTCTGTTGTGGACCTGCCCGCGGCATGAAACCCCGCGGCACGAAACCTATCGCATAAGAACTGCGATACTATCCGAATATGAATTATCGCCTTATTCTTTGCGCCCCGTTTTTAAGTCTCTGGTTCTCGAGTGCGTTCGGTCAAAGCCCGCTCGAAGCCGATGCCGAAGCCTATCGTTATGACAGCTCTCACGCTGAAATCGAGATCGATTATGGTGTGCTGCAGCGCGCCCTGGCATTTACGCCCCATGGCAACGGCTTCACAGCGATAACGTCTGCAAAAGCCGAGATCTGGCAGAACGGTGCAGTCGCCCAACGTAAAGAGATTCACGATACGGTTCAATGTCCCTGCACACAGGCGCAGCTCGATTCCGCCAGTGCGAATAAATTGCTCGGAGCCGCTGGGTTTGCCGTTCCGTACGTGAGTCCCACAACGGCCGCATTTATCTGGCAACGGGGCATCAAGGACGGCAAGGCGGTCTTCGATACGATCGTTATTCCGCTTAACCTTCCGAGCAAGGACAGCACAAAGTTTTCGTTCGGGAGCGTCGAGCTTTCTTCCTCTGTAGCGAAATCCTCCGGCAACCCGAGCCCGTTCGAAAAATCCGGATACATTGTCACTCCGAACCCATCGGGAATTTTTGGGGAAAATTACACCAAGCTCTATTATTACACCGAGCTGTATGTTCCCGCTAATTCCGTCGACCCGGCACAGAAAGCCGACATTGTAACGTCGGTGATCGATGCCTCCGGGAAGCAAATTGTTTCGAGTACCGAGAAGGTGCAACTCACCGGACCGGCAGTGCCCCTGATCCTGGGACTCGACATCGACGGTCTTCCGGGCGATTCTTATCGCCTTCGTATCCAGGCGAAGTATGAAGACGCAATTGTGGCTGAAATCGAAAAGCCATTCTTCTATGCCTCGGAAATGAAGCTCTCCGAGGACGCGCCGCCGCCACCGGCCTCCTTATCGAACGATTCTATCCTTTTTGCGGAATCGGACTTTATGAAAATGTCGGAGCCCGAAGCGGACGAGCGCATCGATCAGTCGAAATACTGGATGGGCGAAGCGGACCAGAATGCCGCAAAAAAATTGAAGACCCTTGCCGATAAACAGCGGTTCCTATTCACGTTTTGGCGCAGTGAGGACGAGAAGTTGCATTCCGCCCAGCCGCTCGACGCCTACCGGCTGTTCATGGGCCGCGTGACCGAAGCGAATAAGGAATACAATTACCAAAAAACGCCGGGTTGGAAAACCGGCCGCGGGCGCGTGCTCATTACGTACGGACCGCCCAAGCGCATCGGCACGGTCGCTTACGACCCTGCCTACAAGCCCTATATTGTCTGGCAGTACGATCCGGATCCGAATATCCGCCTGAAGGCGGGAACGTTCCCGGAATTCGATTTCGTCGATCGGATGGGCGGCGGAAATTACTTCCTGGTGAGTTCGAATGTCATTGGCGAGAACTATGACGTCGACTGGATGACGCACGAGGCCCTTCGGCTCGCGCACTAAGGCCTTCATGCTTTGGCTGTTGTCGTGGGTGGGAAGCGTGCTCGGACGGCTCGCCTTTTACCTCAATATTCGTTCCAGGGTAACCCTGGAAAATCTTCGGCGGGCGTATCCCGACCGATCTTCCCGCTGGCGCCGTCGTATCGCCGTTCGGAGCTACGCTAATTTAGGCCGTGTCTTTTTCGAATTCCCGTATCTGCGGTGGGCGCCCAAAGGCCGGATCCGGAACGGTCTTGAAATTGTAAATTTGGAAGAGGTCCAATCCACGATCGCCGGCGCGAACGGGGCGATCCTGCTTTCGGGTCACTTGGGGAACTGGGAATGGCTCGCCCTGGGATGTGGGCTTCGCCTCGGAGTTCCACTCGACGTGATCATTAAAAATCAACGTTCGAAGTTCGCCGAGCGCTTCCTCGTCCGCATGCGCACCCGGTTTGGGAACGCCATGCTCGACGCCGGTAACGTACGGGCTATTTTCCGGGCCCTTCGAAGCCGGGAACTCCTGGCGATCCTCGGCGATCAGGCGGCTACCGCCGAGGATGTCCGCGTCCCGTTTTTCGGGTCTGACGTTCCGACCTTCGAAGGAACGGCACGTCTTGCGCTGGCCACGCGCGCGCCGATCCTTTTTCTACAACCATTCGAGCGGACCCGCCGGGGCTACCGATCGCGATTTATTCCCGTTCCTTTTGACGACCTTGCGGATGCCAGGCCCGAACACGTCAAGGAACTTACTGCACGGCATACGGCGGTCCTGGAGCGGGCGATCCGGGAGCGGCCGGAACTTTGGCTCTGGCAGCATCGCCGCTGGAAATACGTTCCATGAACGCGCTCATTATCGAGACGGCGTTCCTCGGGGATGCGATCGTATCGCTCTCGCTTGCGCACGCCATTAAACAGCTCGATCCAGACTCGACGGTGTCCTACGTGGTCCGGCCGGATGCCGGGGAAGTAATAAGCGCTTCTCCGGACGTTGCCCGCGCGATCGCGTTCGACAAACACGGGGCGGAATCCGGCCTCGCAGGCATCCATACGAAAGCCGCTCAAATCGATGATTTTAAGTTCGATACCCTGTTTCTCCTGCACGGTTCCCGACGATCGCAATCGCTTGCGTCACGGCTGACGATCCCGGTTAAAGTCGGCTTCGAGGGAATGACGCATGCCACACTGACGCATACGGTGAAGGACGCCGGATGGAATAACCGATACGAACGAGCCGTCCTGCCGCTGCGCGCGATCGATCCGAATGCCCGTCTTGACATTCTTCCAAAGATCGTTCCGCCCCGTACTCCGGAATTCGATGCTTTTTTCAACAGATTCGATATTGCGGTCGCGCTCGCACCCGGCAGCGCGTGGGAAACGAAAAAGTGGGGGGACGACAAGTTCTTCGCGTTGGCAATAGCTCTGGCGGCAAAGAATATTGGAATCGTTGTGATCGGCGGAAAGGACGAACAGGCCGTGGGATCTAAAATCGAAACGGCGGCTTCGGGAAACGTTCTCGATCTCACCGGAAGAGTAAGTTTCCTGACGTCGATGAGCGCCATTGCACGGTCGTCGTTGCTGGTCGCCAACGATAGTGCGCCGACCCACGCGGCGGTCGCGGTCGGAACGAAAGTATTTACACTCTTCGGCCCGACCGTCCCGGCGTTCGGCTTCGCACCGCCCGGCGGCAGCGGGGAAGCGATCGAAGTCCCCGGCCTCTGGTGCCGGCCCTGCACGCCGCATGGCAGCCATACGTGCCCGATCTATACCCACGAATGCATGAAGCGCCTCTCGGTCGAAAACGTACTGGAGCACATGGCCAATGAAATGTCGTGGAACGCCAATGAAATTTCGAGGAACGATTAAGATCGTTGGCGTCAATCCGTACGTTCATGTCAGTCGTATCCGCGCCGCGCGGCTGCGGGCCGGCTGGCGACGCCCCATGCCCGTCCTCGTACGCATCAACGGCGAGCCGAAGAAACCGTGGCGGATCAACATGATGCCCAAAGGCGATGGGAGCTTTTATCTCTATCTCCACGGGCATGTTCGCAAGGCATCAGGGACGAAGGTCGAAGATCACGTTACGGTCGAGATCGAGTTTGACCATCAGTATCGGAACGGTCCGCAACACCCACTTCCAAAATCGTTTCGATCTGCGCTCTTGGAACATCCGGAGGCCAAAAAGGCCTGGACGAAGCTTTCCCCGAGCCGTAAAAAAGAGATCTTACGTTATTTTGCAAGTCTCAAATCCGAAGCAGCCCGTTCGAGAAATATCGAACGGGCTATTCATGTCCTGAGTGGGAGCCGCGAGCGATTTATGGGGCGGCTTTGGAGCGAGGGGAAATGATTACGTTCCCGCCGCGTAGTCCATCGAGTAGGCAAGCTGCTCTTCGGTGAGCGCGTCGATCGAGGCGCCGATCGTTTCGAGTTTGAGCGCCGCGAGTTCCTGGTCCTGCTCGTTCGGGATGTCATAGACCAGGCCGCGTTCCATCACTTCTTCGCCCTTATCGACTTTTACAAGGCGCAACTGGCTCAGGAACTGATTCGCAAAGCTCATGTCCATTACTTCGGAAGGATGTCCTTCGGCAGCCGCAAGATTCACCAAGCGGCCCTGTGCGAGGAGATAGACCCGGCGGTTTCCGCTCAGCAGATACTCTTCGCAGTTCTGGCGGATGGTCCGTTTGGTCGCCATACGCTCTTCGAGTTCCGGAATGTTGATCTCGCAATCGTAGTGACCGGTATTGCAGATGATCGCGCCGTCCTTCAGCAGGTCGAAATGGCGTCCCACGATCACGTCCTTCACGCCGGTCGCGGTGATGAAGATATCGCCGATCTTGGCCGCTTCGTCCATCGGCATGACGCGCATACCTTCGAGCGTCGCTTTGAGCGCGGCGGTCGGCTTTACTTCGGTGACGATCACATTCGCTCCCATGCCTTTGGCGCGCATCGCAACGCCTTTGCCGCAATGGCCGTAGCCGGCGACGACAACGTTCTTGCCCGCAAGCAGGACGGAGGTCGCGCGGATCACGCCATCGAGCGTCGATTGGCCGGTGCCATAGACGTTATCGAAATCCCATTTCGTCTCGGCATCGTTGACGGCGATGACGGGGTAGCGGAGCTTTCCATCGGCCGACATCGAACGCAGACGATGGACGCCCGTCGTCGTCTCTTCCGTACCGCCGATGATCTCATCGACGAGCTGCGGGAATTTATTGTGGACCGTAAAGATCAGGTCGGCGCCGTCATCGAGCGTCAGGTTCGGGTGGAAATCGAGCGAGCGCTCGATGCACCAGTAAAATTCATCGACGTTCATACCATACCACGCATAGATCTCGACGCCCTCTTTGGCGAGCGCGGCGGCGACTTCATCGTTCGTCGAAAGGGGATTGCAGCCCGACCAGGTGACCTGCGCGCCGGCGGCGCGGAGCGTCTCGATCAGCACGGCCGTCTCTTTCGTGACATGCAGGCATCCGGCGATGCGGTAACCGGCGAGCGGCTTCGTCTTCGAGTAGGTCTCGCGGAGCTTCATGAGCACCGGCATGCGGCTTTCGGCCCATTCGATCTGCCGGCGGCCAGCATCGGCAAGTTTCAAATCTCTGACCTTATATTGACCTTCTTTATGATCCATGTGTTTTTTAGATAAACACCCCCGCCTTTCCAGGGCGGGGGAAGGGGGTGGTTAATTCTGCGCCTCAACCGCCATACGGAAGATAGGGTTTCGCGTTTCCCGGAATTGTTATTTTTCTATAAGCCCCATAGACTTTTGCCGGTCAGACTAGAATCCGCCCCCCGATCCCATGACAAACTTGCCCATGACAAACTTGCCCGGCTTCTCGGATCCTTCAGTGTGCGGAGTCTTATCTGGCCAGCACCAATGGCACGGTTTCCATGTGCCCATTCATCCGCACAAGACACTCATACATCCCATTACTGACCGTGGGATCGCTCCATACGAAGCGATGCTCCCCGGCCGCCAGCTCGCCGGAATAGAGATGCGCGATTTCCGTTCCCAGCGTGTTTACGATGGAGATATCGGCATAGCCGCTCGATTGCGAGGAGAATGAGATGGTGGTGGCTTGGGAAAGGGGATTCGGATAGACTTGTATTTCAGGTTTGGAAGCTGCAGGCGTTTGCACAACAGAACTAATTCCGAAATCGGAAAGCGGGCGGCGCCAGACACCATGACTTCCCGTGCCTGCAAAGAGGTAGCCGTTTGCGACATAAAGTGAAGTAATGATCGTATCGGCCAGCCCTTCACTGGCTTGGTACCATGTAACGCCACTATCGCGCGAGAGGTATATCCCATTGTTCGTTCCAGCATATACGTTCCCGTATACGACATCTCTCGAAAGAGAGTTTGTGCTCGATGGATTCGTCTGATTCCAGTGTTTGCCATTGTCCGTAGATATGTATATACCAGTAGGCGTACCGGCAACATGGGTATATCCGATATTGACGTATGCATCGATTGGAGTATTCAGCAATCCGTAGGAACTCCAACTTTGCCCGTTATTCGTGGTAACGAATAAGCCGCAGGGATCAATACCAGCGACCACATTGCCGTTATTATCGTACCCAAAGCTCGTGACGGTAGCACTTGTAATCGTTCCAGGCAGGCCCTTATTGATCGCAGTCCATCCGACGATGCTGTCCGGGCCGACGAATGTTGCCGAATAAATACCGTCATTCTCGGTTCCCGCCAGCAACATAGAATTACCATAAAAGAACGAGGTAACGGCATAAAAATGACTATCGTCAAGTCCCGTATTGATATAAGACCATGTGGTCACGGGGTTCTGCGCAATCATCACGCCATATTCGATTCCCAGTAGCTCGTGCAACCCTACTTCTTCGAAAGCGAAGACCGAATTATCGCGGGGATACGTTTGCGGGTTTGTCCATTTATTTCCACCGTCGGTCGAAACGTTCACTCCAAAGTTAAGCAGGCCCGCTAAGAGGTCCCCATTATTCTCACCGAGACACAGTACCTTATCCGCTCCCCATGGCGGACCGAGCGTCTGCCTCCACTGCGCGCGGGCACTCTCGAAATGTATGAGTGAAAAAACAAGGACAAGTAAGAGAATCCGTTTTGGTGTCATGATTTTTGTTTCTTCAAAGCCGCGACGTGTTGCGATAGTGCCCGAACAGGTCAAGGTGTAACTATGATTCGCAGCGTCGCCATCGCGGATCGTTCATCCGTCCCATTCCTCCGCACAACGCATTCATACACGCCGGGTGGCGCGGTCATCTTGGCCGCGGACCATTCGAACGAATGCTCACCCGCCGCAAGATCGCCCGAATAGAGATGCGCGATTTCCGTTCCCAGCGTGTTTACGATGGAGATATCGGCATAGCCGCAGGCATCCGAAGTAAACGAGATGGTTGTCGATTGAGAGAAGGGATTGGGATAGGAACGAATAATTTCCTGAGGCTGCGGTTCATTTCGTGCACCAGCGTTCGATACCGTAAATAATTCCGAAAGGGAGCGGCGGTAGACGCCAAGTTTTGTTGCAACAAACGCAAAGGTATCGTTAAAGGCAAAAGCTGTTGCAGTGGAGTCTTCTAATCCGTCATTGACTCCCTGCCAGTGCCCGCCGTTATCGGTCGAAAGATAAACTCCACCGATGTCTCCTATCGCAAACAGCGCATTCCCGTCCACAGCAAAACTCCAAAGATCGAAATAGGATGGCAAGCCGTTCGAGGCCGATTCCCATGTCATTCCCAGATCGGTCGAGCGAACGACAGTATCTCCCCAACCGGCAAATAACACGCTGCCGATCGCTGTGACCATGCCACGATACGGATCGAAACCCGTGAGAAGGACCTGCTTCCAACTGGCACCATAATCCTGAGCTCCATAGAGTTCTTGTGGGCTCTGATTGCGTTCAAGGCCGTCAAAACTGGCCGCAAATAATACGGTATCAATCGCCGCGAATGACCGAGCTTCCGAGCAGGCGCGAATTGTTCCCCATGTTCTCGAACCTGCTACGGAAGAAAGAAGCTGATCACCCGTTCCGGCAATGGTAACATTGCCGATCGTGCCGAACGACAAAATAGCATTTCCACCGAAAGTTGGGTCGTGGGACCATGACCTTCCACTATCTGTGGTCCGAACAATTTCTCCTCGATAGGTTCCGGCAAGCAGGTCCGATCCCTGTAAAGAAAAACATTCGATGGAAGAGAGCTGATTCCTCTCCTGCCAGTTTGTCCCATTGTCGGTAGAATAAAACGTAGAATCTCCACCTAAAAACACGTTTGAGCCGATCGTTGCAAGCGCGCCACCTCCATAGATCGTAAGATGCACTCCCGATTGAAACGGCCATGTATTGCCATGATCGAACGATTGCCGGACACCATTGCCGGTCGCGGCGTAGAGTACATCTTCGGTGGAGGAGAAAGAATCGAGAACGGGCAGGATGGCATAGACCCATGTTGTCGAAGTAAACGTCAAGCCATTATCGGATTCGTTCCATATGCTGTCGGACAAGTCAAAAAATTTATACCCCGCGCCTGCAAATAGAAGGTCTCCGATCTGCGAAAATGTTCGGACTTCCATTTGCGTCAGACCCTGGTTCCACGGTGCCCAGCTTCTCCCGCTGTCGCTGGAACGAAATACGCCGCCGCCAAACGTTCCGGCAAAGAGAGCATTATGCGGCTGTTCATGTTCCGTAGCGGCAAGGCATCGGACATCGATGTTCGTAAGGCCAGTGTTAGAAGGGGTCCAGGTCGCTCCCTGATCGCTGGAACGAAATATACCGTTCGAAGTCCCGGCAAAGAGCAAGGAGTAATACGATACGAATGCATCGACACGGGTGGAATTTGGAATGCCTGTATGGGCGGAGGACCAGCTCGCTCCGTTCGTAGTGGAAACAAAGATCCCATTGGAAGTACCAGCAAAGAGAGATGTTCCCGATACCCAAAGCGATTGGACATCGAGCACGCTTAATCCTGAGTTAATAGCACTCCATGTTTTAGCGGAGTCCATGGAGCGATAGACACCCCCTTTGGATGTGCCGGCGAACAACGTCGTGCCATCGACCACCAGTGTTTGCACACCAACGTCCTTTAAACCGGAGTTCATTGGTGTCCAGGAATCCCCTTTATCGGTAGAGACAAATATTCCCGTCGCCATTCCGCAAAAGAGCTGGGAACCGATATTGGCAAGACAATAGACGTTACCGCTCGAAGGTCCATTCGTCTGCACCCACTGCGCGCGCGCCATACGGGTGCCCGTGAGCGCGAAGAGGAGCGTGAAAGCAAGAAGTTGTTTTGTCCACATACTCACCATTCAAAACGGCATCGGGCGGCAATCGTGCCCAGGGGAGGGCAACTCGGAATGCCGAACGCGTCGTGTGCAAGGAAGCGCTGCTTCCTTGCAGGAGCCGATGATCGCTGATGACGCTCCAGGCAGACACTAATTTTTGTAGTACAGCCTTCAGGCTGTCCCCGGCTTTCAAGCTGCGCGTGCTAAAGCACGGGGACAGGCTGAAAGCCTGTTCTACATGCGTATCGGTGCGCGTTATCGATCGAGCATGATCGGTACGGTTTCCATCCGCCCATTCATTCGCACAAGACACTCATACATTCCATCCGGCACGCGTGGCGCGGCAGCATGATCGCTCATGCTCCTGGCCGGGTTCCATACGAAGCGATGCTCCCCGGCCGCCAGCTCGCCCGAATAGAGATGCGCGATTTCCGTTCCCAGCGCGTTGACGATGGAGATATATGCATAACCGCTCGCTTGCGAAGTAAAGGAGATGGTGGTCGATTGGGAGAAGGGGTTGGGGAAAATAGTTAGCAGGGAAGTTGGGTCCGATTGAGGGGTAATTTCAGCGGCTGCGTATGCGCTGCCGGTGAATGTGATATTCACACTCTCTGCTTCCGAAACGATTTCGAGATTAGCCGAAAAAACTCCTGCTTTCGATGGCTGAAAAAATACCTCGAAGGTGAACGACTCTCCGGGAAGGAGTTCCACTTTGGCGGAGAGGTCGCTGGTTGAAAAAGCATTTTGTTTGGGCGTTAACTGAAAGGACTGGATCGTAAGAGGCGATTTCCCGACATTGGACACCGTCACGATCCGAACGGAATCCTTCCCGACCGGGACGCTCCCGAAGTCGAGGGAATCGGCACTGACGCCGATCGAGTACGACACGGTTGACAGTTCGGAGAGGGAGCGGCGCCACACGCTGCTGCCGTTCGTCGCGGCAAAGAGCATCGGCGACGAGGTGTTCCCGCCGGTCACGGTAAGCGCTTGTACATACGGGTTTATCAGGCCATCCTCGATCGAAATCCAGGTCGTGCCGTGGTCCGGAGAGAAAAAGATCCCGTTGCCATACGTCCCGGCAAAGAGCATGGGCGACGGCGAGTTCCCATTGCATACCGCGAGGGCGCGGACATCCTGGTGCGTCAGTCCTACATGCTTCCAACGGGAGCCTCTGTCGGTAGAGAGAAAGACGCCGCTGTCGGCTGTGCCGGCAAAGATCATGGGCGACGACGAATTGGAGTTCATCACGGCGAAGGCCTGGACCGTATTTTCATTGAGGCCCGACTCCTGCCAACTGTTGCCGCTATCGGTCGAGAGATAGATCCCACGGTCCTGCAACCCGGCAAAGAGCGTGGATGACGATGTGTTTGTGCCGATCACCGCAAGGGCTTTGACGGTCGTCCACTCGATGAAATAGCTTAAGCCGTTATTGACGTCAATCCAATTTGCGCCGTTATCCGTCGAACGATAAACGCCGATGTCATCTGTTCCGGCAAAGAGTATGGGTGAGGCGGTACCCGGACCTATCACGGCATAGGCGGTCACCGTACCACTTCTCGCCCCCGTGTCGCCCTGGAACCGTTTATCCGGAGCCGTCCAGTGCGCACCGCCATCGGTCGTCCGCGCAACGCCATCCTGGGATCCGGCAAATAGATTCGTTCCGCTCACGGCAAAGCAGGTGGCGGCATCTCCGGCATAGGGCCAGGTTGTGGTACCTCCCGCACGTGCCCAGCTTTCACCGCTATCCGACGAGAGAAAAATGCCCGAGAACGGAGACCCCGCAACGATCGCCTGCGAGGGTGAATTCTCGCCGATCGTTGCAAGCGCTCGCACATCCATGCTCGTCAATCCCGTCGCGTTCCAGCTTGCGCCTTCGTCGGTCGAGATAAATACTCCGCTATCGTTCGTTCCCGCAAAAAGTATGGGCTCGGGCGCGTTCGTGCCGATCGCAACAAGGGCCTGGACGGATGCTTGCGGGAGGCCGGAACCCGATGCGGTCCAGCTTATGCCATTGTTCGTCGAGCGAACAACGGAGCCAAAGCCGCCTGCAAAAAGATTGGGACCGATCGCCGCAAAGCAGGCACCGCCATTTCCTATACTGGTCCAGCTTCTCCCGCTGTCCGTGGAGAGAAAATCGCCGTCGGTCTGCGTTGCTGCAAAGAGGTCATTACCGCTTAGCGCAAAGGACGTCGCCGGAGCGTTGAAGGGCCAGCCGGAGGTAACGTTCGTCCAGCTTGCGCCACGGTCGGTAGAACGGAACACTCCGCCACTTCCGAGTCCGGCACTATCGAGCCAGGCCACGCCTGCAACGAGAATCGTTCCGGTGGCCTGGAGGGAAATGACGGAACTATTAGCCGGTAAGCCGTTACCGTCCGAGGTCCAGCTTTTGCCGGTATCGGTCGAGCAAAAAACGCCATGGCCCGTGGGCGGGTACGCGAGGCCCGTACCGGCATAAATAGTTGTTCCCAGGACGGCAAACGCATTGAACGGGGTCGACGGCAGCAACGAATCGACTTCTTTCCAGCTCGCGCCGCTGTCGGTCGAAAGATCGACGCCATACTCCGTTCCGGCAAAAAGATTGGTGCCCATGACCGCAAGGGAACGTACATTCGCTCCCAATTCCGGGTAGGACCAGGTTTTGCCATTGTCGGTCGAACGGAACACGCCACTGGCCACTTCGCTATTATTCCCCGCAAAGAGGACCGGTGCCAGTGAGTTTATTCCCATGACCGCAAAACAATCGACATTGCCACTATAGGGTCCGTTCGTGGGCACCCACTGCGCGTGGGCCGGAATCCCCGCAATCATCAAGAAACTCGCACAAACCGCCATTCGAAGGTTCATAGAAGAGATCTCCACTCATGAGAAGACCCACAAAGCGGCAAAAGGTAACCGCGATGTCTCAAATAAATCTGGGTGCGGCGAAAGGGGGAGGCATAGAAAGGGGAGCCTTGGAAAGGGGAGCCTAAGAGCAAATCGGAATGACCTTGTAACGGATCAAATATATTCAACGCGGCCACGCATGTCCTCCTGAGTCAGGCTGCTTTGCAGCATCAGGCATGCGAGTACAATTTCGCCGATCGGAGTTTCAGGACTGCAATAAAGAATTCCGAAGTGGTCCCACTCCTTCGAAGCGAGGCGAAGGAAATCGCTGTCCCTGGTAATGAGAACCCTCCGTTCACGCTGCGCGTATTCGAATTGCGATTCATCGGGTCTGGAACGCAGCCCGGCTTCCGGGGTAGTGGTCACATCGATCTTTTGAACCCGCAACGCGCGAGCCACTTTGGAAGTAACACTCTCATCCAGATGGAACCGGATCTCTGTCACTCAGATCGAACGGTGTTTCAAGGCGTCCAACAGGGACCGGTTCGAAGCACGCAACGATTGTATGAACTGCTTGTCCTCGATGAACGACCGGTCGATCTCCTCTTTATGATCGTAATAATAGGCGAACGCAGCATAGACCGCTGCGAGCGACACTTTCCAATCGTCGGCAATCTCCTCGGCAGACATCCCTTGAAATCGGTGATGGGAGATCACGTCCTTCACGGTAAGCCTCGTTCCAGAAATGCGAGGCTTACCGAAGCACATATCCGGATCGGAAACGATATGTTCTGTGCTCAGATTCATCATTTTTGCAACAGGACGATGAAAGAATCGAGTTCCAAACGCTCCAGTTGTGCCGGGAAGCAGCCGAGCATGATCGCTCATCCACTTGCCGAGCATGATCGCTCATCCCCTCGCCGCCCATGATCGCTCATGCGCTTCCCGGCATCCAGGCATGGGTTAAAAATCCGTTGTTGCCAGCGGTTTGCCCGATTCGAGGAAGCTCTTGAGGCTGGAGGTGATCTTTGTCCAGCCGGTCGAGACAGCGGCTTCCACTTTATCGGAGAGTTCTTCGTGAATGATGGTGAGCAGCATCGCGTCGCCGGCAGGCGCGAGTTTGTAGGTCACTTTCGAGATCGGCTCCTCCGCGAAGTGCGGGTACGGAGAGACGTCGAACGTGTAGGAGAGCGACGTGTAGGGATCGTAGGAGAGAACGGTTCCCTTCCAGCCGACAGAACCGTTTTTCCCGACCAGTTCGAGGCCGGCGCCGACCTTCCAGTCCGAACGAAGTTCCTTGCCGTTCCAATACTGGCGCGTAAATTCTTTCGACGTGAGCGCTTCCCAGAGTTTTTCTGCGGTCGTGTTGATGTACGTGTTGTAGGTGAATGTCTTCATGTTAACGATGTTTTAGGATGTGATGGTTGTTCGAGTGCTTGTTTCAAATTGGAGATCGCGGCGAGCCGTGCATGCTCGTACTTCGAGACCCAGCGTTCGTAGATATCCTGTATCGGCACCGGATTGAGGTAGTGCAGCTTTTCGCGGCCCTTCCATTGCGTGACGATAAGGTTTGCCTGCCCGAGGATCGCGAGATGCTTCGTGACCGCCTGCCGTGTCATGGAAAGGTATTCGCAGAGTTCGCCGAGCGTCTGTCCGTCCTTCGCGAACAGCCGGTCGAGCAGTTCCCTGCGGGTCTTATCGGCGAGCGCTTTGAATACCCGGTCCATCGTAAAATTAGCCATGAGGATAGGGCTCCTGCATGGTGACGGAACCCGTTTCGAGCAATGACTTTAAATTCGAGATCACTTTCGGCCATCCTCCGGAAACGGCTTCGATCAATTTCGAAGCTTCCCGTTCGATCGTGTGCGCGATCGTGAGCTTGACGGCCGTATCGAACGGTTCGATCTCGATCGTGCAGATCGAATCGCCTTCGGCCTTAAGTTCGGGCCGATCGATGTGTTGCCAGCGGATGACAAGCCGGCGCGGCGGATCGGCTTCGAGGATCTCGCCGGCGTCGGTCACGCGCCCATCGGGATAGATATTCTTCCACGAGGAGCCTGGCCGCCACTCGCTTTCGATCCGATTGCCGAACCAGTATTGCCGAATGAACTCCTCGCTGGTTAATGCCTGCCACAGCTTTTCGGGGGTCGTGCGGATGTACGTGACGTATAGGAATGTAGATTTAGCCATAAGTGTAATTCCGTTATTTACGAATGGTCTTGCCCGATTCGAATATCACAACCATTATATGCAACCAAAAGGTTGCATGATTTTCAAGAAAATTTCTTTGCTGTGTCATGCCCGCAAATGCGGGCATCCCGAGTGGGTAAAACAGAAAATTCAGGTGATGCCAGTGGCCGGATCTACCCGCATTTGCGATTGATGGGAATTATCCTCTCGAGGGATCGTCCACCATTACTTCCTGATAGGTCTGCGAAGAGAGTTGGTCCTCCTGCGGGGACTCGATCAGGCGCTTCTTTTTCCAGTCGCCTTTCATATAGATGAGGACGACAATAATTCCCATCACGACATTCGCGATCGGGACCGACCACCAGATGCCGTCGATGCCCATCGCCGTGTGCTTGGAGAGGATATAGGCGATAGGGAATTGAAGCACCCATTGCGAAATGAGGGTGAGCATCATCGTCATCACCATATTGCCGGAGGCGCGAAAGACGGCGGTAAGGCAAAACTGTAACCCGATGAAGCCCCAGGAAAAGGCGATAATGCGCAGAAAAATAGCTCCGGCATCGATCACGCGCTGGTCGCTCGGAACGAAAAACTGCACGAGGGCCGCGGCGGTGAAAAAGACGAGAATGCCGAAGGCTTCGAGCGCAATAAAACCGGCCGCGGAGCCGAGCCACGCGATGCGCGCCGCGCGTTCCATATTGCGGGCGCCGATATTCTGGCCCA
Organism: Bacteroidota bacterium; assembly: GCA_021324685.1. Classification (GTDB taxonomy): domain Bacteria; phylum Bacteroidota; class Ignavibacteria; order Palsa-1295; family Palsa-1295; genus PALSA-1295. The sequence goes on along the minus strand of JAJPIQ010000045.1, from coordinate 13,659 downwards.
CGAGCGTGGCGATCGCCATCGAAAGTCCCATGGCAGGGATCATGACGACCTGCAGGATATTGGAGCCGACGCCGTAGGCCGCCATACTGACCGTCCCGAAACTCGTGATGAGATAGGTCATGACGATGAGGCCGAGGGCCCGTGCCGATTGCTCGATCGAAGCTGGGAACCCGAGGAAAAAGGCGCGCTTGATGTAGGCGAAGTCCGGCCGCAGATCGTGCCAGTGCAGGCGCACGCTGTACTTTCCTCCAAGAAGAATAATAATGCCGAGGATCGCCGCGATGCTCTGGGTACCGACGGTCGCGATCGCCGCACCGGCCACCCCGCTCGCGGGGATCGGTCCCCAGCCATAGATAAAGAGCGGGTCGAGCCCGAAATTCAAAATTACAGTCCCAAGCACAATGTAGACGGGAATCTTTACCTCGCCGACTCCGCGTAAGACAGATTGGAACATGAAGAACACGAAGTTGAAGATCAGCCCGATGAATGAGACCCGCATGAACGAAAGCGCGCCTCCATAGACCTCCGGCGCGACCCCAAGCGAATTTAGGAATATGGGCGATAAGGCATAGCCGATGATCCCGAGAAAAATAGAGATGAGGACGATCATCAGGATCGTCTGGGCTGCGACATGATCGACCTTCTCGTGGTCCTTCGCGCCGAAGTATTGGGCGATGAGAATCGAGCCCGAGACGGCGAATCCCAGACCGAGCGAAATAGAGAGGAACATCACCGGGAACGATACCGATACCGCCGCAACCGCATTACCGCCCAGGCGTCCGACCCAGAATGCGTCGATCAGTTGATAGGCTGCCTGCAGGACGTTCGCGAGGATGAGCGGGACCGCGAGCGTCAGCAGCGAGCGCAGGATCGGGCCTTCCGTCAGCTTTGCATGACGGACGTGGTGCTGGGAATGTGGCGGTGGTGTCGAGGGCATTTTTCGAGAACACGAGAGGCGATTCCCTGATTCATTCTCCGCAGCATCCGATTCATTTTCCTCAGCATCCGATTCATTCTCCGCGTATACCGGCTACGCGCGGGACACATGCATGGGCTGTTCGTAGACGCACTCGGTCGGTTTTTTATCGAAGCGAAGACCGACAAACGAAGGATGACGAAAACTGCCATCGCCGGTCCGTTCGGTAAACTTGACTTCACAGACGAGCTTCGGTCTCAGCCACTGGACTTCAGATAAGTTCCTGCCGCGAATGGCTTCCCATTTATTGCGCTTCGCGGTAAAAGGCATATCGAAGGGCGGTCGGTCGGTCCTGAGGGGCTGCATGAGATCGTAGATCTCCTTGAGCCGTTTTTGGTCGAACCCGGTGCCCACTTTGCCGACCGAAACGAGCCGTTTGCCATCGTACAAGCCTAAATGGAGGGCGCCGAAATATTCCCGGCTGCCTTGCGGCCGGGTGTACCCAACAATAACGGCTTCCTGGCGCATCGTCGTCTTGATCTTGAGCCATTCGGTGGAGCGGCGCTGCTCATACCGGCTGGCACCGTTCTTAGCCATGATCCCTTCCAGCCGTTTGCGTTCTGCGTTGCGAAATAATTTCGTTCCTTTCTCAAGGACGTGCGGGGCGAACTGAAAGACCTCCCGCGGACGCAGGATTTTTTTCAGTTCCGCCTTGCGGAGCAGCAGACGCGCATCCCGCAGGTCATAGCCATCCACATAGAGAAGATCGAAGACATAATAGACGATCTTTTGCGTTTTGGCGAGCCGCTGGATCGTGTCCCGGTTCGTGACGCCAAAGCGTGCCTGCAGGTCCTGAAAGTTCGCGGTGCCGCGTTTGTTGAGGACGATGATCTCGCCGTCCAGGATCGCTTCCTTCGCGCGGACCCATTTGGGGAGGTCTTTCAATTCCGGATACCGGACCGCCATCGACTTTTGGTTCCGTGAAAGGAGTTCGAAAGAACCGTTCTTGATATACGCGAGGGCGCGGATCCCGTCGTACTTATCTTCGAAGATCCAGCCCTGGCGATCGAAGGGTTTATCGGCGAGTGTGGCCTTCATCGGCTCGACCTCGTGCGGCATCGGCGCTTTTCGCGCTCCGGGAATGTCGATCGGCATGCGAGATGAACCGGTGACGAACACGAAATGGTTTTGGACCGTCCCGAAGGGAAGGAATTAAATCATGCCCAGAAAATATTCGTGCACGCGCGTATCGTTCACGACTTCCGGGTGAAAGACGGTCGCCAGTAGATTCTTTTCGCGCGCCATGACAATGCCGCGTTCGACCCGGGCAAGCACCTCAACGCCCGTTCCTGCCCTGGTAATAAGAGGAGCGCGAATGAAGACGCCCGGAAAATCGGGTGTGCCCAGGGCCGGAATCGCAAGCGGCGTTTCGGAACTGAAACGCTGCGGCCCAAAAGCATTCCGGTGAACTGTGATGTCCATCAGTCCCAATCTGCCTTGTGTGGACCCTTCGATATCTTTTGCGAGCAGGATCGATCCCATGCAGGTGCCCCACATCGGGAGGCCTTCTTCGCCCAGCGTTTTTATAGCTTCAAAGATATGTTTTGCGGCTTCCGACTTTTCGAGAATGGCGACGGCCGTCGATTCGCCGCCGGGAAGGATCAAGGCATCGATCTGTTCGAGATCGCGGGCGCGGCGAACATCTTTTGTGTGTGCCCCCAGGGAACGGAATTTTTCGATATGCTCACGAAAATCGCCTTGCAGGCCGAGAACACCGATCGTTTTAGATCCTGCGGGCCGATCCTTGGATCTGGCTGGTATGTCCGTCATTCGGAGCGGAATAAATCGTAGCGAAGTCCGAGGATGACTTTCAACTATAATCCACGGACCGCCAGTAATTCCCGCTCTTCGAGCGAGGCGACCGTGCGCCCGACCATCGGCTCACCCAGGCCGCGGCTGACTTCGGCGAGCACCGAGGGATCGCTGTAGTAGGTCGTCGCTTTCACAATGGCCGCGGCCCTCCGGGCGGGATCGCCGGACTTGAAAATTCCCGAACCGACAAAGACGCCGTCGACGCCCAGTTGCATCAGGAGTGCGGCATCGGCCGGGGTGGCAATCCCGCCGGCTGCAAAATTCACAACGGGAAGTTTTCCTGTCGCCGCAATGTCCTGTACGAGATCGAGCGGGGCGGCAAGATTTTTTGCGGCACTATATAATTCGTCCTTCGAAAGCGATTGGAGCTTCCGAATTTCGCCGAAGATCGCGCGCGCGTGTCGTACGGCTTCGACGACATCTCCCGTTCCGGCTTCGCCTTTGGTGCGGATCATCGCCGCTCCTTCGGCAATTCGGCGGAGCGCTTCGCCAAGATTGCGAGCGCCGCAGACGAACGGAATTTCGAATTTCGATTTGTCGATGTGGTTCTCTTCGTCCGCCATCGTAAGGACTTCGCTCTCATCGACGCAATCGACGCCGAGCGCCTGGAGGATCTGCGCTTCGACAAAATGCCCGATCCGCGCTTTCGCCATCACAGGGATCGAAACGGCTTCGATGATCTGTGTAATCAGTTCCGGGTCGGACATGCGGGCGACGCCGCCCATGGCGCGAATGTCCGCGGGAACTCGTTCGAGCGCCATCACGGCGACGGCGCCGGCGTCCTCCGCGATCCTGGCCTGTTCGGCGTTGACCACGTCCATAATGACGCCACCTTTCAGCATCTGCGGAAAGGCGCGTTTAACGAGCGTCGTGCCCGTTTTGGACGTCTGGCCGTTTTTGGTATGACCGTTGGTTTCGATGTGACCGTTTGTCTTCATTGACACGGATAACAATTTTTTTTCGGGCTTAGTGCAATTTTTTATACGTTGCGGTTTGCGACACCGGCTAAAAAGGCTGCGATCATGCGCGCCGCGAGGCGAGAGGTCCTGCTGTCGATATCGTGCGGCGGACTGACTTCGACGATGTCCAGCATTCGGACGTTTTTCGAAAGCCCCGCCGCCGTGGCCAATTCGTATGCTTCTTCGGCCAAAAATCCGATGGGAGCCGGGGCGCTGACGCCGGGCGCGTCGGAGGCGCGGACACAGTCCACATCGAAGGAAAGATAGGCTGGGAACTCCGGATCGCCATGGGAGATCGCGAATTCGCACTCTTCGAAAGCATGGGGAAGGTGCGCCGTCGTCGCGTCTTCGAAGGTAAGGATACGTGCTCCCTGCCGGACCACCCACTCGAAATGCTCGCGCGCCGTAACGAAGGATTGAATCCCGATCTCGGCAAATTGATGTCCGGCCACGATCCCTTCTTCGAGGAGGAGCCGAAAACTGCTGCCCGAGTGATGCCGGCCGTTCTTTTTTTCGCGGACGTCGAGGTGCGCGTCGATATTCACGATCCCAATGTCGGAATTCGCGCCTTGTTTAAAGCCACTCGCAAGAGGATAGGTAATATCATGTCCGCCGCCGAGCGCGATCACGATTTTTTTTGCGGCGATGAACTGCTTTACGACCTCAGAAGCATGCGCGTGCATTGTTTCCAAATCGCTGTGTGGGATGTCGCCCACGTCGACGATGCGAAGCGTATCAAGGTGCTGCTTAAATTGCGGCCCGGCGTAGGGCGTAAGCGTTCCGAGCCATTCTCGAATGGCCGAGGGCGCCGCACTCGCTCCAGGGCGACCGCCATTGCGGCGAATGCCTTCGTCGGTGGGAACCCCAAGTATGACGACGTCGGCGATATCGAGTTCCTCGGGCCTCTGGATGAACGAGGCAAGACGCGGATCGTCCGGAGAAGACGAAATCGCCGGATAAGAGGGCGGTGTAAACGTTGAGATCACAGGCGCAGAACACGGAGGACGCCTCTCTCATTCTACGGCCGGGCGAGTGCGATTCTTTTACGGCCCGGTGAGCGTGTAGGTATAAGTAAAGACGAGCACCCGCGTCCAGCCGGTGCGCCGGTTTTCGGTGCGGATCGATTCCAAAAGTCCACGCGGTGTATAATGGCACTCGACGTTTTGGATGGGAGCTCGTTCGCTCCTGAGGTCGCTGGACAGAAATCGCTCGTCCTCGAGAAAGCGGTCGCGCTCGGTGATTTTCATGCCGGTGCTGTCGAGCGATGTTTCTTCGTCGGTTCGTTCGGTGCTATCGTAGCGCAGCCATCGGGAAGGTTCGTTCAGATAGGAAACCCGCTCGTCGTTTCCAGGGCCCGGTTTGAGAGGGAATTGTTGCATTTTATAGACCCGCGCCGAATCGCGATAGACATTCAAAAAACCGAAAGGCGGGCGAAGTTTGCGATCGAAACCGAGGCTGCGGTAGAGATACCGTTCGACGCGCCCCTCGGAATCGAACGCCGTCAACTGGATGGCGGTGAGCATTCCATGTCCGTTAATGTACGACGTGTCGTACTCCATCACGAGATTCGCCCGGTCGGGGGTCGAAGGGCGATAAAAAAAATGGTTACCCTGCAGGCTGCCGTCGGGGTTTCGAAGTTCGACGCGCTCGATCGCGCCGTTCTCGTCATAAAAAAATTCCTGCGGTGCGTGCCAGCCGTCCTCGGCGTATTCGTACCAGTCGCGCTCGAGCCGGCCGGCCGTGTCGTACCGCCAGCGTTCGATCGAGATCGAACGGCCGTTCGCATACTGGGTTTCGGCGATGGGATGCCCGGCGCTGTCGAACTCGATTTGCAGGGAATCGCCTTCTTCGGCAATGGGGTGGTCGGCGCGAAGGAGTACATGGGTTCCCGCTCGCGTAAAAGTAACGCGGCCGTAGTGCGTGCCGAGCGTATCGGGGTGTGAGCCGCTCGCGTCGATATCGAGGGTCGTGACGGTAAAGGAGCGAAGGCCATGAACGCCGGCTTCGCGAGACCAGAGTGCGTAATCGGTCGAGTCGGGTGCGACCGGACGCTCGAGCGTGGCGGGAACCGCCATCTGGGCAAAGAGGGGGCTCGCACGGATGGCGAGCAGAAGGCAAAAAGAGAGCGCGAAACGCATGGAACGCTACTTAGACGCAGGAACGCCGATTTCAGTTCTGCTTCCCGTCTATTTTCACTGGGATTTATAAAAACGATGGACTGTTTCCAACGACGCTATGAAGATTGCAGTCATCGGAGGCGGCCCGGCAGGGCTTTATTTTTCGCTACTCGTTAAAAAGTGGCGCCCGGATATCGAGATCGATCTGTTCGAGCGGAATGCGCCGGACGATACGTTCGGCTGGGGCGTCGTCTTTTCGGATAAAACGCTCAGCTATCTTCAGGCGGAGGACGAGCCGACGTACCGGGCGATCACCGACCGGTTTACGATGTGGGATAACGTCGATATCGTGCACCGTGACGAAACGGTCACCGTTCGTGGAAATAAATTTTCCGGTATTGCACGGATCGAAATCCTGCGCATCCTTCAGGAGCGCTGCACGGAACTCGGAGTGAAGCTTCATTTTCGGTCGCCCGTCGCCGATCTTTCGGAGTTCCGGAATTACGAACTGGTGGTCGGTGCCGATGGGGTCATGAGCGAAGTCCGTTCCCAATATGAATCGTGCTTCAAACCCGATCTTTCGACGCGGACGAACCGATATATCTGGTACGGCACGCGGCATCTCTTCAAAGGCCTGACGCTGACGTTCCGCGAAAATACGGCCGGGGTGTTTGCGGCGCATTCGTATCAGTTCGATACCACCACGAGTACGTTTATCGTCGAATGCGATGAAGAGACCTGGACGACCGCTGGATTTCAGGACATGGACGAGGCCTCGACGCGGCGCTATCTCGAAGACGTCTTTCATCTCGACCTGCACGGCGCGGAACTGCTTTCGAACTATTCGAAGTGGATCAATTTTGTGCTCGTACGGAACCGGCATTGGTGGTGCGGTCCTGGGAACTCCACGGCCGGAACGAATATCGTGCTCCTGGGCGATGCCCTCGCGACCGTCCATTTTTCGATCGGTTCAGGAACGAAACTTGCGCTCGAAGATTCGATCGCGCTCTTTCATGCCCTGCGCCTTTCCGAACGCGTGCCGGACGCCCTCCTCGAATTCGAAGCCGCCCGCCGCCCGATCGTCGAAGAGTATCAGGAAGCGGCCTATGAAAGCCTTTTGCTTTTCGAAAACCTGAAAGACTACATGCACCTGGACCCTATTCCATTTGCGTATAAATTGATGACGCGGTCCGGAAAAGTCGATCGCGAAAACCTGCGAAAGCGCGATCCCGATTTTTTGAAGCGATACGAGGAATATGTCCTATGAAGACGCTTGTTTGCATGAGGAGACTTTTTTGTCTCGTTCTTCTCGCTTTTTCCACGTCGGCCTTTGCGCAGACGGTGACCGTCCACGGAACGATCCATGAGCGGGGCTCTCGAGAAACGGTCCCCGGCGCATCGCTTCACATTTTAGGTACTTCGCGCGGTGCGCTTTCGAATTCGGATGGAAAATACCGGCTTTCGCTCGAGCGTGGCACGTTTTATTCCATTCGCATTACCGCGATCGGCTACCGCCCCGATACGGTCCGTTTTACGGCGTATTCCGATTCGTCCTTCGATATTTCGCTTGCTGTTTCTTCGATCCAGGCACGAGCCGTCACCGTTACGGCGAGTTCGACTCGCGATGAAGCACGTCGAATCATGCATAAGGTGATCGAAACGAAGGATGCCTGGCAATCGCAGATCGAAGATTATCGCTTCGACCTCTATTCCCGCGGCGATCTGCGAGTCCAGACCGATTCGGTTTCGGGCACTTCCACGGCTTCGGACAGCAGCCATATAAAAAACAATATTCTCGCGATTCTGGAATCGGCTGGGAACGGGTATTGGAAGCGCGGGTCCGGATATGCCGAACGGATCACGGCGAGAAAGGAAACCGCGGACGTCCCGGCGGAAGTAAACCGTGTGGCGCTCTTCGATATCGAGAACTTCTATAACGATCGTATGCAGATCCAGGACTACACCGTCGTGAGTCCGGTGGCACACGATGCCTTCGACCGCTACGATTACGACCTCTTAGGGGAAGGGGAACTGAATGGCGCCAAGGTCTATAAGATCGCGGTCGAACCCACCAGCAATTTATTTCCTGCGTTTACCGGCACGCTGTGGATCGATGAGACCGATTACACGATCGCGTATCTCGAGCTAAGCCCGAACGATGCGATCAAAGTTGGGCCATTGAAAGGAATTATCTTCCGGCAAACGTTCAGCTTTGTCGAAAACACGTTCTGGATGCCATCCGAGATGAGCTTTAACTGCGCGATCGCATTCGACCTGCCGGTGGTCCCGAATTTTGAAATTTCGCAAACAGCGACACTCGAAAATTATGTGATCAATGGCGGCCTGGACGATTCGTTATTCACGAATCAGAGACATGTCGTTGCACAAAGCGCAGACAGCGTCGATTCTCTGCACTGGGTTGCGGTCCGGACGATCCCGCTTGCGCACGACGAAGATACGGCCTATCGGGTGTTCGATAGTTTGGCCGTTGTTTTCGACAGCCTCGAATCGCATGGCTCCGGCGCCTCCTTTAGTCCGGCCAGTCTTGCGCTCGGGCTGATCTCGACTCATCTCTATCAGTTCAATCGTGTCGAGGGTTCCCATTTTGAGTTAGGGCATTCATGGACGCTTTCGGAATCGCACCCGTTTACGCTGAACGTGGCCGGAGGGTATGGCGTGAGCGATGCCAAATGGAAATACTCGTTCGGATTTACCCAGGCGCTCACGATGCGTCCGGCCGATGCGTTCTCTTTCAATATTCCAATTGGAGGAGATATTCATTTTACTTCCATTAAAGCCCGTCCGGAAGTGGCGACTTCTATGAGTGCAAATGTGTACGATGAATATGTCCGTTTAAGCAACGAATACGATCCATTGGTCAACACGCTCACGGCGCTTTTTCTGCATGTCGATTATCCCGATTATTACCATGCTCGCGGTTTCAATATCGACTTCGATTTTACGCCCAGCCGCCATTTTTCGGCTGCGATTGAATTTAAGAACGAAGTCGATCGCAGCCTTTCCAACGTGACGGACTACAGCATTCTTCTTTCTAAAAATACGTTCCGAAAAAATCCAACGATCGACGACGGATTGCTGCACGAGTTGTCTGCGAGTATCGGAGGCGATGCCAGGCCCGGGTTCTGGAACGTGGACTGGAATGCAGATTTTGCTTACTCAAATCCTTCCCTTGGAGGCCGCTTTCACTACGCTACGGCCGCGCTCGGTGTTACGCTCGACGGCAAGTTAGGCGGATGGGGAAAGGCGTGGCTCTCGACAAATTATAAAATGTTGTTACTGGGCGCATTGCCGGCGCAGTCGCTCTTCTTTTTCGAAGCGCGCGATGCGGTGCTCGCGCCGCGGGACGTGTTCCGGACGCTCTCTCCGTTTGAATTCGAGGGCGATCGCGCGTGGACGGTCATGTTCGAACAGAATTTCTACGATCTACCGACCCGGGCCCTGGGTCTTAAGATCTTCCAGGACCTGCAATGGTTTGGTTTTGCGAATGCGGCGGGAGCAACGCTTTCTTCCGCGACGCAAACGCTTCTTCCGGTGCCGAGGGTCACGTTGGGAAGCGTTCCCTACGCGGAAGCGGGATTCGGCATCGGCAATATTCTGAACGTTCTGCGGTTCGATGCCGCGTGGCGGCTCACGCACCGGCTTCAGAATAATTTGTTTGTTACCGGAACGATGGCGATCACGTTTTAAAAAATCGAAGCAACCCTCCCCGAGAAGGATTGCTTCGTTCTGCGTCCCTACGGTCGCTCCCGGATCAGAAGCTATTGATCAGGAGCGACATGAAGGCCGTTTGTTTATCGGCCTGCACATTTTCCAGCACAAACCCATTATAAAAGACTTTCGTATTGCTACCGACATTCGACTGGGTCGAGATGACGATCGGGGTGGCCGGGTCCGACGTTAACGTTCCCGTTAGCGCCGCCAGCGATTTTCCGCTTTCGTCGAGCGTAAGATCGCTCGTGTAGTCGAACGATGCCACGCGCATGAAGTTGAAGCCGGCCATTGCCGTATTGCTCTGGCCCGTGAAAATGGAGGACATGTCCGAGGTATGCTCCCAGCCATCGTTCGAAATCCCCAGGAAGGACATGAAACCCTGGTCGTTCTCGATGAAGTCGGAACCGCACATGATGATGAGCCGCTTTCCGGCCTGCATGGCATACTCCTGAAGCAGAGCGGTGGTCGTCGCATCGGCCGGTTCATCGTTGTGCGTGCAGTAGAAAACACGATCGTAGCTCTTGATCTGGTTGAAGCTGATCGTGGTGGGGCCGCCATTGTTGTTATCGGTCAGATAATCGACACCGAAACTCGCAAGGGCTGCCGTATAAGGAGCGAACCCCGGATCCTCGCTAATGGGGTTGAAGATAACGAGAATGTGATTTTGTTGCAGGGAAACGTTCACATTCACGGTATTCGATGTTACGCCGCCGAGCGACGCGGTAATTGCGGCGACGCCTTGTTGATTTCCGGCGGTCGCTAATCCGGTTTGCGTTACGCTCACGATCTGAGGCGCGGTGCTATTCCAGCCAAAAATATTTTGCGCGAAGCCGAGATTGTTACCGGAGGCATCGTACGCCGTAGCCGTGAATTGCACGGTTCCCAGGGGTTGCAGGGTCGGAGGGGCGGTCGGAATGATTGAAATATGATCGATCACGGGCGCAGTACCCGGCGCCGTCGCCCAGGCGTAGTTCGAATATCCCGAATGGGCACCCGAGGCATTCAGCGCACGAACTCGATATGTATAGAGCACGCCGGGGTAGAGTCCGCCATCGGTAAAGCTATTGACGCTTGCGGAATTGATCTGAACGAATCCAAAGATCGATTTTCGTTCGATCGCGTAGCTCGAGGCGCCGGTCGAGGCGGTCCAGTTGAGATTAATAATTCCCGGATTACCAGTCGTCGCTGTCAGGTTCAGCGGGTTTGGCGGTGCTCCCGGATCGCTCGGGTTGTTTACGGTGACCGTCGCTGTTGCTGTCACCTGGCCCGACGAATTTTTCGCCGTAAGCGTATAGGTCGCGGTTTGCGCCGGATACAGTGCGAGCGAACTTCGGTTCGTGACGTCGCCAATATTTTGGTCGATCGTTACGGACGTCGGATCGTTATCGATCGCCCAGGAAAGTAGGGTCGAATCGCCGATATTGATCGCGGCCGGTTGAGCGGTAAACGATCGGATGACGGGTGCTGAACCGCTCGGGTTCGAGGGGTTCGTCGAATTCGATTTGCAGCCACCGATCGTTAGTACAATGCCCGCGAGGATGAGAAATGGAATATGTTTCATACGTTTATTTTTAGAACGGTTAAAAAATCAACATCTAACAGGATGGGAATTTATAAGCGAAAATCGAGACCCACGACGAGGTACGTGATGCCGAAGCCTAATTGAGCACGGGCGGCCATGCTCGGAGAGAAAAAGTATCGGATTCCGGCATCTCCTGCCAGATAGAGCCCGCTGTTCCAGCCTCCGTTATAGTTATAACTGAGCCCTTCGCCGGCCCAGCTTTCGCTCACATTTTCATATCCGAGACCTAAGCCGACAAAAGGATCCCATGCTTTGTCGCTCATCTGGAAGTGATAATTCGCAAATACTCCGACGGCGATCCAGGTATATCGCCAATCGACATCGCTGAAGGAAAAATAATCTACCCGGCCCGAGATTCCGATCGAGCCTGGACCGACTTCGCCGGGATTCATAATCCCTTCTTCGAAATTCGCTCCGAACGACGGAGCGCTGCCGAATGCCGCAAGGCCAATGTGTGGCCCTAAAAGCATTTCCCCTTTTGTAAAAGTCGTATCCTGATGGAGTGTGCTTTGCGCCAGCCCGCTCAGGGTAGAGAAGAATAAGAAGATCGAGGTAAAAACAATGGATTTAATAAACACAGCCTGCCCCCATGACTATGGAAGTGAGAATTCGTTCGATTTTGGAACTGAATCGACGAGAAGATTCAGAACGGCCGGTGCATGAGAGAAATACGTACCACGCTCGGAAAATCCTCGCTATCGTTCAAAAACAGCAACGATAATCGGGACGACCGATTTTGGGGACCAAAATTCTTTACTTTTGAAAATAATCCTTACTGCGTATTGGGGAGCAACTTCAGGGCGCTTTTCCTTAGCTGAGCGTAACAAGCGCGCGGTGAATGCGCGAGACCGATTCCGGTTTTCCGATCACGGCGAGTAGCTCGAAAAGTCCCGGACCCATGCCGCGGCCGGTGACGGCGAGGCGAATGGGATGAATTAACTTCCCCGCGCTCAGGCCGTTCGCTTCGGAATACGCTCGAACGACACGCTCGAGCGAATCGTGGTCCCATCGCTCGAGCGATTCGAAGTCCGGAAGGAGTGCGCGAAGCCGTTCTTTTGCTTCGGGTGTCCAGTGCTTGGATTTATATTTCTCGTCTACGTCCGAAAAATCGGGGGGAATGAAAAAATAACTCGCAAAATCGACAAAATCGGGCAGGGTACGGACGCGCTCCTGCATGCAGCGAATGACGGCGACGAGATAATCGTCGCTTACGACATAGTTCCGGTCCTGCGCGAGGGGCCGTACGAGGGGGAGTAGTTCTTCCGGCGATTGTTTGCGGATATACTCCGCATTCATCCAATCGAGCTTTTCGCGATTGAACACGGCGCCGGCCTTATTGACGCGCTCCAGGTCGAAGTCGCGAATAAGATCGTGAATCGTGAAGATTTCTTCGGTGGCACTCGGATTCCATCCCAACAGCGCGACAAAATTGATCAGCGCGTCCGGCAAGTATCCTTTATCGCGATAATCTTCCACGGCCACATCGCCCTGTCGCTTGGAAAGTTTGGAGCGGTCGGCATTCAGAAGCAACGGCAAATGCGCGAACTTCGGAGGTTCCCATCCGAAAGCACCGTAGAGCAGCACGTGCTTCGGCGTCGAAGAAAGCCATTCCTCGCCCCGGATCACGTGGGTGATTTGCATCGCGTGATCGTCGACAATATTGGCAAGATGATACGTTGGGAACCCATCGGATTTGAGCAGGACCTGGTCGTCGATGGTTCTGGAATCGAATTCGACTTCCCCTCGGATCATGTCCTCGAACCGGACCGCTTCGCCAATCGGCACGCGCAGGCGAACGACGTGCGGCTCGCCGGCCGCAATGCGACGGTCGGTCTCTTCCTTCGAGAGATTCCGGCACAGCCGGTCGTACATCGGTGGAATACCGGCCGCTTGCTGGGCTTTACGTACCTGGTCCAATCGTTCCGGAGTGCAAAAACAGGCGTAGGCATGACCGTGCGCAATCAGTTGATCGGCGTGATCGCGATAGAGTTCGGTCCGTTCTGACTGCACATACGGTCCGAAAGGGCCGCCCTGCACCGGACCTTCATCGAACGCGATGCCGGCCCACTCCATTGTCCGCAGCATGTTTTCGACGGCCCCTTCGACGTAACGGGTGCGGTCGGTATCTTCGATGCGAAGAATATTGACACCGCTGTGATGGCGCGCGAAGAGATAGTTGTACAAGGCGGTCCGGAGCGAACCGACATGGACATACCCAGTGGGAGAAGGAGCAAAGCGGACTCGTACCAATGTATTCGTGATGCTACGTATTAAGCGCCGAGAGAAAGCCTATAGTATAAATGCTAAGTGCTGAGCGATACTCAGCACTTAGGACTTAGCACTTAGCACTTATGTAGGGTGAGCGATGGGCTTCGAACCCACGACCTCCAGGGCCACAACCTGGCGCTCTAACCAACTGAGCTACGCCCACCATGTCAATTCACAATGAAGAATGAAGAGTTAAGAATGATCTCTGATTAC
>JAJPIQ010000006.1 GCA_021324685.1 Bacteroidota bacterium | reverse complement strand
TTTGAAAGAGAGATGGAACGCGCGGCCAAAACGAATTTAAAATGGTTCTTTGACGAATGGGTCTATCGTTCCGACAGCCTGAGCGTCCAGGCGCATTACTCGCTTCGAAAAAATAATGTCGATCTGACGCTTTCACAATCCGGCCCCCGCACCTACGATCTGCCCTTGGAAGTTTCGGTCACCTCTCGCAGAGTTCTGAAAACATATTCCATACGATTCCACACTCCACGTGCGACATTTTCATTCCCCATCGCCGACTCTCTGGACTGCATCGCCATTGACGACGAAAAAACACTTCCCATTCCCATTGCATTCGATCGACCGTTCGCCATGCTGATGTATCAAGCCCGTTATGATATCAATCTCCCGGGAAAAGTCGACGCCATGAATGAACTCGCGCTGCACTTTAATGAGTATTCCAGCCAGGACCGGCAACAAGTCCTAACGGTACTCGAGGACGCAGCTCATGCTTCCACAAGACTGGAAATGCAAGTCTCGAAAAATTTATTGAAAAAGCTTACATCCAAATAAAAGTTATTTGGAGTGTGATGTACCAATAGGCCGGATTTCCGCACCCGATCCGGTCGAGGGCAGGCCATTCGCGGGAATGATACGATCCGGCGTTATTGCGGCGATTTCCAGTCGAACGTCTCCAAAAAGTGCGTATCGAAATCGCCGTTGCGGAAGCGGTCGTTGCGCATAAGGGCGCGGTGGAATGGGATCGTGGTTTTGATTCCCTCGACGATCATCTCGTCGAGCGAGGACTGCATCCGGTCGATCGCCTCTTCCCGGTCGCCGCCGAAGGTGATGAGCTTGCCGACGAGCGAGTCGTAATAGGGCGGGATCATATATCCGGCATAGACGTGGCTGTCGAGCCGAACGCCGTAGCCGCCGGGCGCGTGAAAGCTGGTGATCATTCCCGGAGACGGACGAAAATCCTTCTCTGGGTCCTCGGCATTGATGCGGCACTCGATCGCGTGCCCCTCCGGCCTGCGCGGCCGCTTTGAAATTTTTCCACCGGCGGCCACATGGATCTGCTGGCGGATGAGATCGAGCCCGATCACCTGCTCGGTCACGGGATGCTCCACCTGAATGCGCGTGTTCATCTCCATGAAGTAGAAGTTGTTCGACTTGTCGAGCAGGAATTCGATGGTTCCCGCGCCGACGTATCCAACGCTCGCGGAACCCTTCACGGCCGCTGCACCCATCGCGTTGCGGATCTCTTCGGTCACGACCGGCGAGGGAGATTCCTCGACGAGCTTCTGGTGGCGCCGCTGGATAGAGCACTCTCGCTCGTTGTAGTGAACGACGGTTCCATGCGTATCGCCGAAGACCTGGATCTCGATATGGCGGGGCTTTTCGATGTACTTCTCGATATAGACATCGCCATTGCTGAATGCGGCGGCAGCTTCGGCCTGCGCCATCGCCACCTGCTGCTCGACCTCTTCGATCTTGTGGACGATACGCATGCCGCGCCCGCCACCTCCGGCAACAGCTTTAATGATGACCGGAACTCCAATTGATTCAACAATTTGGCGCGCTTCGTCAACGCTCTTTACAACGCCATCGGAGCCGCGGACGACCGGAACTCCGGCCGCTTTCATTGTCTCTTTCGCGCGGGCTTTATCGCCCATCGCCTCGATCATATGGGGCTTGGGACCGATGAAGGTGAAGCCGGACGCGTCGCAGATGTCGGAGAACTCGGCGTTCTCGGCGAGGAAGCCATAGCCGGGATGGATCGCCTCGGCATTCGTGAGGTGCGCCGCGCTGATAATGCGCGGGATGTTGAGGTAACTTTCCTTTCCAGGCGGCGGACCGATGCAGACCGCTTCATCGGCGAAGCGAACGTGGAGCGAATGCCGGTCGGCTTCGGAATAAACGGCGACGGTCTTGATGCCCATCTCGCGGCAGGTGCGGATGATACGCAACGCGATCTCGCCGCGGTTAGCTATGAGAATTTTGGAGAACATATAAAACGTATGCTCAAAATAACGTCATTGCGAGGAGGATCGAACGACCGGAGGGAGTTCGATCCGACGAAGCAATCTTTTTAAGTATGCTTCTCATTCTGTGAACCGCGAATAAAGGTCCCCCCAGGCAGGGTTCATTCCGGTTATCAGCGCCTCTTTCTTCTCTCTCGAACCGGCCTTAATTTGCTTCTCTCTTGCAATCGCCGTAGATGGATCATCGAAAAATTCGTAATAGACCAGCTTGTCGACCGAATAACGCTTTGTAAAACCAGGAATGATTTTCTGTTTGTGTTCCGCGATTCGACGTTGAAGGTTATTCGTTATACCCGTATAAACGACGGTATTATTCTTATTAGCCAAGAGATAAACTGCGTAAGATTTAAATTCCATCAAGCTGTCGGTGAACTTAAACGGATTGCTTCGTCGAATGAATCTCCCGATGGTCGATTCATTCTCCTCGCAATGACGATTCTTTCAAATTCATCAGACTTCCAGCACGAACAGCGGCTGCCCGTATTCTACCGGTGAACCATTTTCAACGAGGATCTTCACGACCTTCCCGGCAGCATCGCTTTCGATCTCGTTCATCAGCTTCATCGCTTCGATGATACAGAGCGTCGTGCCGTTTTCGACCTGCTGCCCGACCTGGATATACGGGTCGGCGTCCGGAGCCGGGGCGCGGTAGAATGTGCCGACGATCGGCGATTTTACTTCGTGGGTCTTCGCGCCCGATGATGGAGCCGCGGCTTCACCCGATGGAGCTGTCGCAGGTGCGGACGGAGCCTGCGGCATCGCGTACTGCATCTGTGGCGGCATGGCGAACATGGGCTGCTCTTTCGCACGGCTGAGCGTTACGCGCGAACCTTCTTCGTCGATCTCGAGCTCCGTGAGCGTGCTCGATTCGAAAAGCTTGATGATATTTTCGAGATAAGATAGATCCATGGTTGTTTGCGTAGGGGCGCATGGCAATGCGCCCTGGGATTGAAAAAAATGGGCGCATTGCCATGCACCCCTACGTTACGATTTTACGCGTTCCAAATATTCCCCTGTTCGTGTATCGACGCGGACTTTATCGCCTTCGTTCAGGAAGAGCGGCACATTGATGACCGCGCCGGTTTCGAGCGTGGCCGGTTTCGTTGCACCGGTCGCCGTATCGCCGCGAAGGCCCGGATCGGTCTTCGCAATGGCGAGGATCGCAAAGTTCGGCGGCTCGACGGCGACGATCGTCCCATCTTCCGAGAAAAGAATATCGCAATTATCCGATTCCTTCAAGAATTTCGATCCCGTACCGACCGCCTTTTCGGGCACATTGATCTGCTCGTAGGACTCGTTGTCCATAAACACAAAGTCGGAACCGTCGCGATAAAGAAACTGCATCGGCTTTTTCTCCATGCGGACCATTTCGACCTCCTCGCCCGAGCGGAAGCGGACTTCCTTGAGGTTGCCCGTTTTCATATTCCGCATTTTGGCCTGCACGAACGCGCGCAGGTTGCCGGGGGTGCGATGGGTATATTCTTCGATCTGGTAGAGTTCGCCCTCCATCCGGAGCACCCCGCCGACCCTGAAATCATTCGTCGTTGCCATTTAATCTGGATTACGCTGATTTATCTGATTTTTCTGATTAAATTTTCAATATGACCCGGACTTTGCTGATCGTTCAAAGTGCACGTTTTCGCCACTGAGATGAGAAAAAATCAGCGGAATCAGCCAAAATCAGCGAAATCCAGGTTTAGAACGCACGAAAACAGGCCATTTCTCAGGACGTTCCTGAGCCCCCTGCAAAATTACGAAGAATGGGGACGAGACTGCCAATTACCTCTGTGGGACGATGAACTTCGCCACCTGATCGCCAAGGCGCGCGAAGTAGAGGCCGGGAGGAACTGCTATTTCTTTCTCGGTCTTTTCTGAAGAAATTGGAGTTCTCGAAACAAGCATTCCGACATGATTCCAAATTTCGAGCATGCGTGACTCCGTTGGCGATTGAAGCTCGAATAATTGAATGCCGTTGTCAGTAAACTTTATTCGTTGAATCGGAGACTGGATACTTATCCCTAATGACGAAGGATCGATTTCCAAAAAAAGACTATCTGTTGAAGAGCCTGTATCCTGGCAACCCCCCTGAATAAAGCGATATTGATAAACGCTCCAAAGGGAGTAGGAGCATGGGTAATTTCCATGAAGAATAATATGCCCGTTAGTGATCGAATATGGAACCGGTTGGAACGACAGGACAAGCGCGTTCTCGCCATCGGCATTCGGCTCGGCACTGTAAACCTGGAGGTTTACAATCCTTTTGTTTGCGGTATCAATTTCAAATGGTGGATTTAGGGCTCCGAATTTTGTGCCGGGTTCGGAATGATCTTCCTCTGAAATTCCGTAAGAACCATCAAAGTCTACATTCAAACTCTCATGGAAAGTATCTGTTACTCCAGGTGGTACGGTAAGAACGATTTGGCAACCATCCGAAAAAGGTCCACAATACAGTCGTACTTCTGCATTCGAATCGATCTGCGCAAGGATATTCCCGCTAAATACCGAGAAATATCCGAAAATAAAAATAAGCATTCTCATTTTCATGGTCCTTACCTTGGTGGGACGACGAACTTCACTACCTGATCGCCAAGGCGCGCGAAGTAGAGGCCGGGAGAGATGCTGTTCGGCAAATATGCTGATTCAGTGTTGACTGAAATCGGAATCTTTGTGATGGTCGTACCCATAAGATCGTAAATTTCGAGAACACGCGGAATTTCGGAGCGAGGAAAACATGCGATCATGGAACCGATCGACAATTGCCATCCTAAATCTCGTTGAGGAATGGAAGCCTGTTGGACGCTCGAAATTGATGAATTAGTTGGACCTATGTCGATATCAAGCGTTGGCACTGGCCCACCACCGCTCCCGCTAAAAAAGCCGACATAGTGTGCGCCCGGGTTCACCGTCGTGTCAGTTCCAGAAATAGCGCCACTGTAGTTATTATCGGTTTCCCACCACACGCTGCCTTGAAATTGTAAATTACCTTGTAGGCTTCTGGTAAATGGAATGGAGTCGAAATAAGCATTGTAAGACAAATATCCTTTGCCCCCATTAATAGTACCGTTTGATGCGGCAATGGATAGTTTACGGAAGGTTAAAGTCCCGGAATCGATGACGAAGGAAACTTTATCTCCCGAGCTATCTGAAAAGCTAATGCTATCGCTTTGTAAAGTAATTTTGAGAGTAACATCGACCGTTACAGTGACTGTTACCTCTACTCTGGGACCAGGAGCAGTGTGATTAGCCGGATCGTAATCCGTGGTCTGAACGTAGGTATCGCCTCCACCCGAAAAATCAAATCTTAAAACAACACTATCTCCTTGCGCATCCGCTCTCGCCGCGAGGAACGAAAGCACAATAAGGGAAAAGCATATCCGGGAAGCATTTCTCATCGTACTTTAAAAACAGCCCTTAAATGCTATCATTCCGCACGGATTCATTTCTGCCTACAACGCCGGCAGTGCGTACGAAGCACGCAGCACCGTCAGCCTTCCGATATACGGCGCGCCGACGAACTCCTGGTGCTCGTTATCGAATAGGTTCGTGATCGAAAGCGTGAGCAGAAGGTTATTCATCGATTCGATCCGGTAATTCACGGTGAGGTCGAGCACATTCCACGCGCCGACATTGCCGATCCAATAATTATCGACCATCGGGAATGCATCCGACCACCGGTCGCGAAGTTCAAGCTCGAGTCCGCGGAGCAGTCCCGAATATTTCGCTCCAACGGAGAATCGGTATTTCGGCAGGTTCAGTGCAAACGGGGCCGGCACGGTCGAGTCCTGCGGATTTAATTCGCTCGCATACCAGTAGTTTTTATTCAGCCACGAAAACGATCCGTCGAAGGCCCAATCGTTGTTCGGCTGGTAGGACATCATAAAATCGATCCCATAAAACTGGACGGTATTCTGCAGATAGCTTCGCGTGCCGACGAGGATATCTTCGGGATACGATTCATTGGCCGCTCCCCCTTCCGCCTGTACAACGCCGAGCGGTAATTTTGCGAGTGTTCCGGCCAGGAGCTGCCCGATGGAGTCCGCCGCATGAGAGCCGCCTAATTCCGATTTGAAGTATTGTTGCAGCGCCGACGAATCGAAATTCAGCGTCGGCGTCAGCGCGGTGGTGCTGGCGCGGATCACGGAATAATGCGTTTCATAAGCATCGACTTCGAATTGGAACGTTTTTCCGATCGCCCCCTGGTAATCGACTTCATAGGTCCGCTGGTGCTGTGGCTGCACGCCGCTGATGGGAAGCGGGACTCCGTTGGGGACCGGAAGAAACGGCTGGGTGGCCGCGTTCGAACCGAGATTGGCATATCCCAGGAACGTCACATTTTTCGTCGGGGCCGGAATTAATTTCAGCAGTGCGTTCCCCGATTGCTTCGCTGCAAGGTCCATGATCACCGGCCATAATTTTGTCTGAGCTTCCGCGGTCGACATCCGCGAGGAGACCTGCGTTGCACTGTCCAATGCCGGCAGCGGCGTGTTCAGGTTATACGATCCATCCGCATTCGGCAAAAAAGACGACCCCGAAACATAGGGACTTACATATCGGACATCGTAGATATTGGAACTATAAAAAAGATCGGCGTAGAGATCGGTAATACTTGGGAACAGATAGGTCACGTTATACATCGCGCGGACGAGATTGTTCTCATCGAAATGCCAAACCGCGGCGGCGCGTGGCGAAAAGATGGGATCGGTAAGCGCGCTGTGCTTATCGACGCGTCCCGCGAGCACGAGGTCCATGCGGTTATCGAATACGGCGCTTTCGGACTGCAGGTACGCACCGAGAATATCGACGTTGGCGTGACCGTCGTCCGGGCCATACAGGGTCCCATCGGTCACGGGATGGATCGCCTGGTAATCGGCACCATAGGTCAGCTTTTCATCCTTTACCGGGTCCCAGTGGTGCTGGAGTTGCGCAACATAAGTGGTGGAGCGATCGACGATCGGCGCGCCCGTCGGCAAAAAGTAGGAGCCGGATGTATTATCGTGATTGATCGAAGCCTGAACGAAAAGATCTTTGTAGGTCAGTCGCGCCTGGCCGAAATCGTACAGCCAGTTTTTGACCTGTGCATTGCCGAAGTCCTCGGTCATAGAGATATCGTTTTGAATATTCGTAAGGCCGCCCTGCAGGTGCAGCGTCGCATCCTCTGAAAGGATCGCTTCGGCGTGTGCATTGAACGAATAGGTCTCTAAATTATAGTTCCTGGCGCCGATGCGTCCGAGGCTGTCGCGCTGGGCCGGCGTTAAGGTCGCACGGCTGGCCAGGAGTGAATCGGCCGCATGTTTGGCGGCGTCTTCCTTGGGGTCGTCGGCCACATGCCAATCGTCGGCAGCGATATAATGTCCGCTCAGGCTAAAGGCGAAGTGATCTCCGATGGCCTCGTCATTCCGAAAGTTCGCGTTGGCATAATCGCGCTCGCCGCCGGCGAACGAAACGTCCGTTCCCTGCGAAGCGAAAGGCGATTTGGAAATAAAGTTCACCACGCCCGTCGCCGCTTCCGGGCCATAGAGCGCCGAGCCGGGACCACGGACGACCTCGACGTGATCGATGTCCTCCATGCTCTGGGGCATCAGGATGCCATAAAAGCCGCCGATGGCCGGGACTTCGAGCGAGTGGTAATCGTTCATCGTAAGGACGTCGCTCCCGAAAACACTATGAAAGCTGCGGCTCGCGTACGTTGCCATGGCAATCCCCTCCTGGGCGACGTCCATCCCTGGAACGTTTTTCAGAACATCGGTCGGAGTGGCTTCGACGTGGTCCCGAATCTCGCCCGGCGTTACGACCGAAATCGAAGCCGGCGAATGCGTCTCTTTTTCTTCGTGACGGGAAGCCGTAACGATGACGTCCTGCGTGTGCAGCGGCTGCTCGGAAAGCGTAACATCGAGATGCGCGGGCGCTACGGCAAGGGCGGTCGCATCGTTTGTAACGTCGACGTAGCCCAAAAGCGAAACGGTAACTTTATACGCGCCAGGGACGAGGTCGCTGAACCGGAACACGCCATTGGCGTTCGTGAAGGTATAACGGACGAACGTGGTATCGCTCGAGAGCACTGCGCGGACCCGCGCTCCGGGAAGCGGCGAGTGATCGGAGGCAGCGTTCACCGCGCCCTGCAGGATGACGTGGCCTGCCGTTTGCGAACGAAGAAGCGACGAACTGAAAAGAAACGAAAGAAAAAGCAAACGTGCAAATGGTCTCATAACTCCGAGAAAGCAAAAGGCGATTCGAAGACGAATATACCACTTTTTTCCAATTTTTCAAAGAATTACCGAATACGGTGGTCGATGACCGTGTTCTGCTCGAATGCACGTAACTGGCACACTTGGAACGGACTGGCTTCGAAAGCACGGGGTATCGGGAACGATCCCGGACGAACAACTTCGCGCCTGGCGGGACTATCTTGAAGCGCGGCTCCGAGCAGGACTTTCGTTACCGGCCGATTTTACGATCGGAAGCAAAACGCATTTCGAACTCCACTCCGACCTTCACACGACCGTAGAGATCGAAGCATTTTCTCGGCGGGCACTCGACGAGTTCCTCCATAAAAACTCACCTTAGTTAAATTTCTCGGAAAGTTCTTCGATCAGGCTCGAGACTTTTCTCGCCTTTTGCTCTCCAAATTGCTTAAGGATCGGCAGCACTTTTTTGGCGGCATGAGCGCTCGTTTTTCCGTAATTCCCGAGAATCTCAATGGCGTGGTTCGCGACGCCGGCCTGCGGATCGTTCGATAGCAGCGCATGGAGTTTCGGCAACAGGAACGCCATGGCACCGGGAGCGACCCGCGAAAGCACGGCCAGCGTTTCGATCGAAGCCGTTCTCGCCGGAGTCTTACTCGAATCGAGGAGCGCGGCGATCTCGCGAACATGCCGGACTGCTTCTTTGGGCTGCTTTCGAACAAATTCTGACAACCGCTCGGCGGCTTCGGCGCTGCCGCGGGCAACAACCTCCAATAGGGTGGGAATGAATTTATTCAACCGACGAAAAAGGCTAAAATAAAGGAGGGCCGCTTGGGCCCTCGAAAGATCATTCGATCGTAATCGGCTTCGTTACCGATCGGCCGCCGGAGGTCAGGACCAGATAATGCTGGCCCGGTGCGAGCCCGGTCAAGTCCGCCTGGATCTCGTGCTCGCCACCCGGCTCGAAGGAATTAACAAGAACGCGCTCCTGCCGTCCTAAAACATCGTAGATTTCGAGCGTAGCCTGTCCCGTACCGGTGATCGAGTAATCGACATGGGTCGTCATCGAATTCGATGAAATCACGCTCGGATAAATCGCCGTGATCGCGGCGGCACTCGGCTGATCGGTATTAGAAGCCGTTACGGCGTTGGCAGCAAGCGGCGGTAACTGCGAAAGATCGACATAGAACATTCCACGCCCGTAGGTCGCCGCGACCAAATAATGGCCGCGAACGCGAAGCGAGGTGACCATGGCCATTGGGAACCCATCGGCCACCTGGTACCACGTGGCTCCGCCATCGCCGGACCGAAGAACGCCGTAGTCGTGACCGACATAAATAACGCCATTGTTATCGACGGCAACGCGGCGGTAATTCAAATTCGGCAAATTCGTGGCCGGCGAAGTCCATGTCTTGCCAGTGTCGGTCGAAACATAAAAGTGTTTGGATCCTCCATTGCCACCCGGAATAGAGACCGTCATGTAAACATGCGTCGGATCGTTCGGGTCGGTCGTGATCGAAGTCGGCGTTCCAGTAAAAGACGATGGAGACGACTGTTTTGTCCAGGTCTGGCCCATGTCCTCACTTCGATAGACCGATCGTGCAGACGTCCCAATGTACATATACGTATCGTCAGCACGCGCGATATGAACGGTTACTGCATTGCCGGCGATGTTCGTACCTGTTCCGAGATTCGTCACTCTTGGAAAATCGGGGCCGGAGACCGAACCGCCATCGGTCGTCAGATAGACATTCTGATTTCCGCAGACGGCGACCACATTCGGGTCCTGGTCGTAAACATCGTATTCCATATAGAAGGGTGTGCCTTCATTCTGGATTTGCGAGGTCCCGAGCACGTCCTGCCAGGTATGAGCACTATCGTCCGAGCGATAGAGTACCGGACCGACGTAAGTCCCATACATTGTTGAGTTATCGTACGGTGAGATAAACATTGTTCCACCGTCGCCGCCCTGAACGGAATAATAATTCTGCTGTCCGACAATGAGCTTATTGAGCCCGTTATCCTGTGCGCCTGCCGCAAAAAAGAGCGGAGCGCCAGAATTCTGATCGACCGCCATATCGCCTCCGACGAAGAGGAAGGTCCCAAGGGTGGCGTTCATATCTTGTTTCCAGGTCGTGCCGTTGTTCGAGCTATAAAAAATACCGCCGTCGGTCAGCGCAAAAAGCGTATTGTTATACGGATTGTACTTCAGGACGTGGACATCGGCATGGGTAAAATCTGAGCTATAGGACTTATTCTGCCAGTTCGATCGGGCCGCAAGCGAAACGCCGCCATTGACGGAAGAATAAACATCGAGCCCGCCAACGACGACATTTTCCGGCCGCGTCGGATTAACGGCGATCGCATCGTCATAATAGGCCTGCGTGCCCATGTAATCGACCGTACTGCTCTGCGTAGTCCATGTCTGGCCGCCGTCCGTCGAAAGCGCGAGTGTCGAGGAAGAAGCCTGGATATTATCGAAAACTCCATATCCCGTGCTGAGATAGATCGTATCCGACGAAGTGCGCGACATCGCAAGGACCATCATCTCACCGGTCGGATAACCGCTTAAGGTCTCCCATGTTTTGCCTGAATCGAGCGACTTTTTGATCTGCGAGGCACCACCGGCATAAAGGATTGCCGGGTTTGTGGCATCGAGCACAATGCTCGTCGCACCCGATAAACCGAGTGAATTCGTCCATGTTTCACCCCCATCGGTCGAAATTCTGACACCGCTCGTCGTTGCGCGATAAATAAGCTCTGTATTGGCGGGATTGATCTCCATTTGCGTGGTAACGCTCGTGTTACCGCTGTCTAAAAGCGTCCAGTTAAGGCCGCCATCGAGCGATTTATAGACCCCGATTCCTCCGATATCCGAACCGCCGCCGATCGTCGAAAGATGAATTCCGGTCCCGGCATAGATGGTCATCGGATGATTCGGATCGACCGCTACATCGCCGACATTGAGCGTTTTCCATGTATTGCTGAGGTTCGTCCAGTTCTGGCCGTTATTGGTCGATTTCCAGAGACCGCCATTGGTCGTTGCGAGATACAGCGTTCCGCCGGGATCGAAAGCAATTCCGGACGGACGGCCGCTCACACGCCCTTCCTGCGATTTTCCGACCTCGACCCATGCCGCACTGGAAAGCGCCTGCATCGCCCGCCGATTATCCATGCGCCGGAGCTGCGAATACCCGATGAGCTTAACGCTGTCGTAATTCACAACGCCATCCGGATTGATGAAATGCTGGAGCCACTCCATCGCCTGCCCGGCATGGTTTTCATCGATTTCGGTCGAAGCCGTATGTTCCTGCGCAAATGCAGAACCCACCGCCAGCACGGCGCTGAAACAGGCTAAACCAATGTACTTCAAGGCGTTTTTCAATGTGGTCGGAGTAAGTTTTGAAAAATGACGGATATACGGCAAAAGGCCGTGCAGGATTCGTGGAATTCTCCCCGAAGGCCAAAAACAGAATTGCTCTGCGAGAGTTTCCTCTGTTCGCTGGATTTCGAACTATTCACAATTCGAACTTCTCACAAATTCGAACTTCGCATCGGTTCGAAAGCGAAAAATCGGCTAGCGAAAATCGGCTTTTAATATATCCCCTTGCTTCTATAACTCCAGTCGTGCTTTTTTACAACCAATTTCCGATTCCGCTGAATGGGAATTCATCGAAATCGGAAAAGATCGCTCCATAAAGACCCGTCTAACGTAATCGATTATATCTCGGACCAAAGCTCGTCCTGCAGCGATTACCACACGCTCATAATGGGTGTTGCCAGCGCGGCGGAATCGGCGTGGCGGAGTTTGTACATATCTTCGATCGTCCGCAGAACGGAAAAATGGTTGATCGTATCGTTATACGTTCCGGCGTTCACCATCTCGCCGTCGAAGACCGTCAGGATGTTATTTGCGCCGCGGTAATCGTCCTCGTCCCAGGTGAGAATAAGAAGACTGTGGTGCGTCTTTGCCCATTGAACGTACGCATCGATGTGGTCGCGAAGCCACGCGTCGCCGATCGGAGCGATCGTGTCATGCATGTCGTCGAGCATGTTCGGGATCACATAGGCGACGGTCGGGAGCTTCGTAAAATCGGTGGGAAATGCCGTGAAGGGCTGGTTGATCTCCGGTGGGACCTGAAACGTCCCGGTCCCCATCCAGTTCGGGACGGGATTATGTTTCCTGCGATAGCGGCCGAACGCGGAATCGTTGGAACCCGCCGCGGGCAAACCCTCCGAATAGCAGACGAAGGTCTTGCCGGCGTCCAGGAGTTCCCGCGCGATATTATCGGTGTTGTACGGTTGGTGCACGGGAACGTAATCGTCCCCCACTCCCTGGTCCGAACCGGCAAAGAGATCGAAGTAATTCGGCTGGCTCGGATGCTCGACGGCGTAGGACTGCTCGAAGAGCGCGGCGTGATCGTCCTTCGCAAGCCTGTTGATATAAGGCGTCTGCGTAGTATCCAGCATCTCCGCTTTGCTGCGGTTTTCCATGATGACGACCACCACGTGATCGGGAACCGGAAGCGCCGGTTTTTTTGCGCATCCCATGAGGAAAGGAACGAGCGCAGCCACTGCGGCCACAGCAGAATTTCGAAATGTGATTTTCATAGAGCGATAACGATATATACGATGACAACACGCTTTCGCAGGAAAGACGGCCCGATCGGATATTAAGAGATTATTATGATTTTCTGGGACCGGGGCCGGAGGTCAAGAAATGCACACCAACGCATCCGCGGTTTTTGGAACTATATGATATAAAAATGTCAGGCATCGATCTCCTTCGCAACCGGAGGGTGCCTTACCGACGCTATGATCTCATCCAATGCCGCTGCATAAGACGCATGTTCTTTCATCCATGCGATCTCGTGCCATTGTTCCAGCAATTCGAGATAACCATAGCCTTCCGCTACGCTCCGTTTCAGGACCGCCAGCGCCATCTCCGGCTCGGGAGGATCGACGACCGCGGCATAATAGGATGCAATATTGTATAACGACCCCGCGTCCAAATGCTTCTTTTGGAGCAGGGTCTTGATCGAGGCATTCGCTTCGTCTGTTTTACCCGCGTCATAGAGCATCAGACTATACCAGACGCGTGCGGTCTCATCGTCCGGAACAAGCCGCAGGTGTTTTTCAAAATGAGGGAGCGCTTCGCGCGACCATCGCTGTTTTCCTTCCCCCTCCGCGGAGTGTTCGCTGACAACGAAGAGATTGAAATACGAGGTCAGGTCGCCGGGCTTACGTTCGAGCGCGTCCCGGAAATGTGGGACGGCATCGGCAAATCGCCCGGTCTCCATGTAAAGATAGCCGAGCGAAAAATGGCTCCAGTACTCTTCCGGCATGCGGCGAACATATTCCATGGCGGCCGTTTTCGCTTCGGGGAATTTTTCCTGCAGTCGATACAGGCTTGCAAACACGCCATAGACGCGGTGCAGGTCCGGACGGATCTCGAGCGCGCGCACGGCGAGCCGCTCGGCCTCCTGAAGATACGCCGGATCGCGGTCGTACGCTCGAAATAATTCGCATAGCGTGTACGCTTTGCTCCGCATCGCCTCGGCATACCTGGGGTCCAGCGCGATGGCTTGCGAAAGCAGGTCGACCGCATGCTGCAATCCTTCCTGGGTTTGACGATCGGCATAAGAAACAGCCTGTTTCGCGAGCAGGAACGCTTCCTCGTTCTCCGTTCCCCGTTCTTTAAGCTTTTTCTGTTCCTGGCCCGAGAGATGGAGCCTGAAACCATCGACCACTTTTTGAGCGACCTCTTCCTGAATATCGAAGATGTTCTTCATTTCACCGCGGAACGCATCGTGCCACAGGTACTCGTGCGTGGCGACGTCGAGTAAGGTTACCGAGATCTTCACCTGTTCCCCCAGCGTCCGCACCTGGCCCTCGATAAAATATCGCACGTCGAGTTCCCGCGCTAACGCTTCGATTTCTATGGTCCGGTCCCGGAACAGCTTCGAAGTGTTCCAGTCGATAAGGCGGAGGGCCTTGATATTTGTGAGCGCGCCGACCAGTTCGCTGGCCACGCCATCGGCAAACCACGCATGGTCGTTCGTCTGCGAAAGGTCCGCGAACGGCAGGATCATGAGCGATTTTCGTTCGTCTTTTTTTACGACACGCGTAACCCCGTGCCGATGGGCATGAAGAATGGCCGCAAAGTCCGAAAATGCGACCCGCGTGAGACCGGCAAGCGGATATTCGAAGGAGGATGGAAGCAGGACCGCTTCGAGATCGATCGGCAGTACCCGCTTGCGCTTTTCAATGGCTAACGATAATTCCCGCAGCACGTGCTCGGACGCGACGCTGCGTTCCGAAAGCAGGACCGCAAACGTCGAGCATGCTTTAATTCCCTCCACAATCTCCGTGGCCCATTGTTCCGCACCGGTAATCCCCTGCCGGTCGATCCAGCAGGAATGTCCGGCGGAGGTGAGCCGCTCCGCAAGTTGTTCGGCCTGCTCCCGATCTTTCGAGGAATAGGAGATGAAGATGTCAGGCATGCTCCTTCCCTTCCAATTTAGCTATTAGTTGCTGAAAGTCCTCTCGCTCCCGCAAGCCATCGAATTGAGTTTCTGCGCGTATGAGATCGAGATTCGCACAGCCTGTCTCAAAAGAACGGACCAGAAGTTTCATGGCATTTCCCTGCTCTCCGAGGGCAGCTGCCACGCTGGCCAAGCTAAAGAGCCAGTACCCATCTCGGATGAGCGGCGGGAGTGCGTTCGTCAAAAACTCGATGTTGTTGCGCGCCTCTGTTTCCTTATTTGCAGAGACCAAAAGCCGGACATACCGAACATGCGATTGTTCGATGTCAGGAAAACGCCGGTTGCGTTGCTCCCAATAGGGAATGGCTCGCTCCGCGGCTTGAATTCGGCGCTCGACCGGCCCCGTCTCGGTAAGCATCATGACCAGGTCGTAATGCGCGCTGAAATAATCAGGCTTGAGTTTCAAACTCTGCTCGAAGCAAGGAATAGCCAGATGAGGCTGTTGGGTCTCCATATAAAAGAAACCAAGAGCGAAATGGCTCTCATAGCTATCGCTTCGGATCTCAACAAACCGTTTAGCGTCCGCTTCCGCCGCCTCAAGATGACCCTGCTGCAAATGAATCACTGAGAGGGTTCCGTAGATGCCAGCCCAGTCCGGTTCCAAGGCGTGCGCTTTGGCCGCAAACGCTTCGGCTTCTAAGAGAAGCGACTGGCTCCGCTCGTATAAACGGTAGATTGACGCGAGATTATATGCTACACGCCCATACGCTCGAGCATAGTTGGGGTCGAGCTCAATCGCCTCCATTAACAGCCGGTTTGCAATTCGCGTGTCTTCGAATGTATTCTTTGTTTCGTATTCGGATGCTTTGAGGAACAGTTCATACGCTTCGGCATTTTCGGTCCCGCGTTCGGCAAGCTTTTTCTTTTCGTCGGAAGCGAGATGGACTTTCAGGCCTTCGACCACTTTCTCCGCTACTTTCTCCTGAATATCGAAGATGTCGTTCATCGTCCCTTTCATCGAATCCTGCCAGAGGTGATCGCCGGTTTCGATGTCGAGCAGACGGGAGGTGATCTTTATATGGTCCCCGAACTTGCGGACATCGCCTTGCACGAAATAGCGGATGCCCATTTCCTTCGCAAAGATGGGAAGTGTTCCAGTGTATCGCTTGTAGTCTTTGGTGGCCTGCTGGTCCGACACACGCAGCGATTTCACATTCGAAAGAGCCGTTATCAATTCGCTTGCGATCCCATCCGCAAACCATCCATTATCGCCGGTGGGAGATAAATCTTCGAAGGGAAGGATCATCAGCGTCTTCCGCCCGTCCGTTTCCTTCACGATCTTCGGCGGCTGCGGCGCGTCGGTCGCGTCGAGGCCAAGCTTCGCGAGGGCGCGGATGACCGCGTCGATGTTCGTCATCGGGGCGCGCTGGATGCCGGCAAGATGATATTTCAGGTCACGCGAAAGTTCCACCGGCTCCAGGTCAAGGGGAAGGATTTTTTTCTTTTGCTCGGCGGCAAGCGCCACCTCCTTGACGACATTCACCGACTCGATCGAATGGGCGGAAAGCAAAACGAGGAACGCCTTACACTCGTCGATCGCATCGACGATCTCGCCGGACCACGAAGCCGCGAGGTCGATCCCCTCCTTATCGATCCAGCACGAAAGCCCGGCCGAGGCGAGCAACGCCGCAAGCTCGTCCGCTTGCGCCGCATCCTTACGGGAATAAGAGATGAAAATGTCAGGCATTCGGCCGAGTGAACAATCCGACCAACGCAACGATTGCCCAAATACCTTCCAGGACAACGAACGGAATAAAACCAATCGCAAGCGAGGCATAGCACGCCAGCCCGGCGCCAAGGGCATTCAGGACGCCGTAGGCTTTGCTCTCCTGTTTCAGGAATTTGAACAGGTTCATAAAATACGCGACCAGCAAAAGCGCTACCCCGAGAGAACCGATCAAATTGGAAGTATTCATCTTATTACGATCAAGTCAATTACGATCAAGTCAAAGTCACGATCAGGGCGAGAATGCAAGGGGTGCTCCGCCGCGATCCTGTGGAGGTACGCGACCGTTCGTCCCGGTTCAGCGCAAAATACTAATGGTCCGGATTTCAACATACCCCTGTTTTGCGATCCGCAGAGAATAGGTCCCGTCGCGTAACGAAGAGACGTCCAGATCGAAACCATTCTCCATAGATTCACTTCGAATGTTCTCCGCTCTTCCAAGAAGATCGAACACTTCTATCTTAACGGTTTGCACATTCCCCCGTTTGCCCCCAAGACCAATTCCAGACACCCGTATCTCATTCCGCGCCGGATTGGGAACGATGCTTGCGATCGTAAAGGGCACGTGCTTCATTGCGTCCTGAATTAGTTGATCGCCGCACCGGTAGAGATATGTAAACCCGGAACCCGAATCTTCGACGCTCGCGATGCAATCGCTCGGGAGGTCGAGCGAGTTATCGAAGGAAACATTCGAAAGCGTGAGCGGGGTGCTCGAGGAATCGGTCAGATAGACCTGGAACGTGAGCGTGCCGATGGTATCGCGGCCCGCGACCGGTGAAAGCGTGAAGCGTTGCGTTACGATGCCGGCCTGGGGAACGGTCTGGTCGAGCGAAAGTCCCGCACCGCTCATACCGGTATAGCTCAGGAGGTCGTCGTTGTGCGTAAGATCGAAATGGAGTGCCGTGATGCCGGTCGGCGGCTTTCCATTGAGTAGGACCTGGAATGTTACCGCCTGGCCATCCCTCGCACTCAGGGGCGGCGAAAGAGCAACACCGAAATCCGAAGGATAGAGGACCTTGGTCGAAAGCGGAATCGGGGCGATCGAATTATCCGCGTCGCTCGTCACAGCATAGGTTCCGGTAATCGCGACCGGATGGCCATTCGTGTCCGGCGTCACGACGACGACGACCTTCGCCGAGTCGTTCGGTGGAATTATTAGTGGATAGCTCACCCCGCTCGCGTACGCCCCGCTCGAGAACACCCCGCTCGAAATCGTGAGCGTATCGCAGCCCGCGTTCTTTAGCCAGATCGCCGTATCCCGCTCCTGGCATTCATAGAGCGCACCGAAATCGCGGAGCGAGGTGTCGGTGGCGAGGACCTTCGTTCCACCCACGCCGATACCGGAGAGCGTGATCGTGGTATCGTGGCCGGGATCGTTCGCGATGTTCCGCGAATGGAACGAGAGCGTGGCTCCGTGCAGGCCCTTCAGCCGTGGCGCAAAATAAAATTGCACGACGCGGGATGTATTGGGAAGCAGGAGCGAATCCTGCAGCAGGCTGGAAGCACTGCTCCACGCGCTATCGCCTGAAAACCGGACGTGCGAGATCACCAGCGTATCGCAGCCCCTATTCGAAAGCGTATCGGTCAGCGTGGTATCGCCGTCGCAGAAGGAAAAGCTCCCCGCTTCGAGCGAGGTGCTATGCACGTCCAGCACGCCCACGCCCTGCACGCCGCGACCGACGAGCGAGATTTGCGGGTCTTCGGTCAGCCCCATCGAAACGACGTGGAGCATTGCGGTTGCGGCATACGCTCCCGTATCCGGCGGAACGAACCGGTAATGGAACGCGACCGAATCGCCCGGGGCAACGACCTCCGGCAGCGTATCGCCCGTCTCGATAAATCCGGTCCCGGTAAGGCCCGCGTTCGTTATCGTATCCGGCGCACAGCCGAGATTAGTAAAGATCACTGCCGTGTCGGGTAATGTTATGCAGCTATTTCTCAATCCAAAGTTAAGCGTATTTTCTTTTGCAACAAATTCGGGCTGTGAGGGATTGGCAATCGCATGAATGGTAACGAATGTATCGAAACGGATGGACGTTCCCAGATAATAGCCATGGAGATGCAAGGTCACGTCTTGATTTAGGATGGTATCGCTGGGATCGAACAAGATCGAAACGTTCTGGTGATAGCCGGCTCGGATTGTATCTGGAAGAATATTTTCCAGTAAAAAGCGCTGCGATGGTAGTGGCTCGGCAAAACTATTAGTAAGCACCAGCGTCTGACAGGAGTCGATGTGGAAGATACCGGAATCGAGTACGGCGGAACAACTTCCTATCATCGAAGCAGGTGCGATAATAGCCGCAGAGGGAGGATCGGAAAAAACGAACGTGCGAGTGTCGGTCCAGTTAGCACACCGCCAGAAATTATGAAATTGAATGGAGACCGAATCGACATAGGGACTCACGGTCGGCGCGACTCGAAGCCACAAGGTGTCTGTCTCGTTTGTGGGGAGTTGGAAAGAATTAGAACCGCCGAACGAAGATATCTTAAAAGTATCGGAAAGGACCGAGGATTGAATATGCAACGTATCTATTTCAGAGCCGCGCAACGGGATCGGAATGGTAAGCGTATTACAAGGAGACAAGCGATAGGAACTATCCTGTTTTAGCACGGAACCACCGCGAACATATCCCAACTTCCCGTCGCCCCCGTCCATGGTGAGCCAGACACCACCGGTGTCATCGAATGCAATGACGGTACCGCCATCGCACGATGGGATCACACAAAATCGCGTCTGAACCGTATTCGATGGCCCTCCAACCGGGTCCCAGGTTTGTCCTCGGTCGGTCGAGCGAAACATTCCCATCCCGCGTAGTGAACCCTGAAGATAGATGGCGTCGGAGTCTCCTTCGATGTCACCGGTAGTATACCCATGGGGCCAGTTCGGATATTGGAATGCAGAATCGGAGTGGGGGACAATAGAACCGGCAACCCAACTATGGCCAGTGTCGAGGGAATAAAAAAGTTGAGACGTATCGGGAGTAGAACCATGATAGGGGTCTTCGGGATAGGCGTAAAAGATGCCCGTTGATTTTTGTGCATAAATACCCCATGCCGCCGCTTCCAACGAAGTAAGGTCCCAGGATCTTCCAGCATTGGTGGTCACATAACTTTGAGCCCTTGCGAATGCACGTTGCGTGCTGGGGGGTTTAACTGGAGCGATGTCCGAACTCACAATACAGATGCTATCATTGAGCGAAGCTATTCCCCCATCGCTGACGTAAAATGCGTTACGGGGACTGCTGACGCAATTATATTGTACAGAATCCAGAGCGTTCCACGTATTCCCGCCATCGGTTGTTTTAAATATTCCATGGGCATACGGAGTGGAGTAAATCGTGAGAAAACCTCGATATGAAAACCAGCCGTTTTCTTGATCACGCATAAAAATTGAAGAAATGGCCCCATCCGGCCTTTTCAATTCTAACGGCATCGTTAACGGAGTCCAAGTTTTTCCTCCATCCGTTGTTTTAAAAAGTGCAGGACCACCATAAAACTTACTCCACGCTGAGACGAGACCGGTCTGAGTATCGAAAAAAAAGCCTGTCGAGGAAGAGGAAAGTACGGTATCGCCGAGTCCCGGCAGAGCGCCAATTTGGAGCCAATGCTGAGCGCGAAGCGGCGGAGCAATCAATGCGAGTACAGCGATTGAAAAATAAATTCCGAGCCTTCGTATCATCCTTAAGAAGTTAAACGCCGTGCAAGCATGGAGCTTGCACGGCGTTTATAGAAGTTATTTTATAACCAGCATTGTCTTGCTTGCGATCACAACTCCCGTTGGGAACTCGATCGTATAATAGTACGTGCCGGACGGTAAGTCCTTGGCCGAGAAGTAGAAGAAGTGATGCCCGGCTCCGAGGATCTCCTCGTTATCGGTCAGCACCTTTTCGCCTTTTTCATTCGCGACTGTGATGGTAGCTGAACCTCCTGCCGAAGTGGTAAATGGGATAGTAGTGTTAAACCCACTTGTCATATCAATCGGGTTCGGGTAGTTCTGTTCGGCCCCATCTGGCGGAATATTCGCTACCTGAACGGATTTCTTCATATCCACTATAATGGACGTATTATTGCTGTTGCAAGTTCCGGGATTCGTGGGACTCACCAGAGAAATAGTCTCGTATGTTCCTGGATGTTCCTGACACCTCGGAATAAATAAACAGATCGAGCTGCAATTAGGTATTTGATTGTTAGTAGACCCTCCGTAAATTGTTACATCTCCCGTAGTCATGCTGTAACTTGATACATAGGCATGCCCACTCCAGCTCGTAAGAACTACCCATGAATTAGCGCTTGTGGGAGAACACGCAACTGGCCCCAATCCATCGCTACAGGTTGTATCGGGATTAAGGGGTGGATTACAGTTGATTGTAAACGAAGAGATCGTGTGTCCACTTTGGTTAGTAATGCATACTTCGGTTCCACACGAGCACTCGTTACAGTTGGGGTCGTCAAAGTTATAAGGATCAACGGTTATATAGCTGCACCCACTACCGCAATCAGGGATCGTCTGGCAATTCGACTCATATAAGGGTATTTCGTTATAGCTTTCATACCCTGGCGCTCCCTGTGTTGACCACCAAAATCGATCGTAATGTTGCAGGCAATCGTAAGACCCGCAAACATAAACGTTGATAGTCACTGGCCACTTGGGCATGCCGGAATTCCCCAACCACATGGGGTCGGTGTGGGATGCGACGATTCGGAAGTCCGAATAACCGTCGGGACCTTCCCCGAATGTTTCTGTGGCAGTTCCCTGCGAGGTCCAGCAGGTGTGATCGAAGCAATCGGGAGCAGTACCAGCGTAGGCTCCTAAATGAATATCGACAGTGTCGGTGCTCGTGTCGATTGTGATGGTGAACTCCTGGCAACAGCCATCGCTGCAGAACGTCGTATTCCCATCATAGATGATACTGTTGTTATCTGCCCAGCCAGCTTTTGGCGCTGCGGCGATTAGCAGGAGTGCCACAAGGACCGAGAGGAGTCCCCTGGCCCTCCATGCCAGCGAAATCGGGCTGCTCAAACAAGAGCGGCGCATGAGGCGCACCAATGGTGCGCCATTGGGAATCGTTCCTAAGTCCGTGCGTAGCGATCGCGCCGGGCAGGATGCCCGGCCTACGCGATCGGACCCGCGAAAAGTAGGCTTATTAGCCATAATAGTAGGTGTTTTATGTTTATGAAACGATTCCTCACATGCCGGAATTATGGCGGTGCCATATTCCGGCATGTTCGGAACCATGGTTGATACAGTGGGCCTGCGCGCGAGGAATCGCACGTTAGGCCCATTTATTTTCTTCCGCGGCACGGCGCTCAATTCTTTCACGGTCGTAATGTGAATGATCCTTCGTCGAACCGCGATAAGAAAAACCTGGTGGTGCGTCGCACCGTCGTTGCTGTCTGCGACATGGCTCTGAAGTAGATTCAGCACGTAGCTCACTGTTGAAGTAAAACAGCCTCGGAACTTTGAAGCCCGCACTATGGGAAGGGACCACTCGGGTTGCCATTGTGAACGAGGACGGATTGAACTCTTTGGAAAATAGTAGCCGATGGGCAGGAGCCCATGCTCTGGAACGATA
The DNA here is from genome assembly GCA_021324685.1 of Bacteroidota bacterium. Lineage (GTDB taxonomy): Bacteria > Bacteroidota > Ignavibacteria > Palsa-1295 > Palsa-1295 > PALSA-1295. Next base: position 6,936 of record JAJPIQ010000006.1, on the reverse strand, counting down.
ACGGAAGGAATGCCCCGCTGTACGGGTGCTCTCAGGACGCAATTTTCGGGCGTTTTACTCATTATCGGTTGCCCGACCGCTCACGCGATCGAAGCGAAACAAAATTTTCGTCGCCGGGCTTTTGTCCGGTAACTAAAACGTTAGTCTCGCAACCAACTTAATGGTCGAATGGCAACCAGTACTGCCCAGGTGTGGGGTCAGACTGCGGACTCGTAATATTGGAGACCTAAGCGAACGGAGGCCGAAAGGGCACTCGAAAATACTCTAAAATTCAACGTTGCTCATCCGGGCATTGGTTCGTTCGTAATTCGTTAATTTAAAAGCTTGTAGATAACACCAACGATTCGGCACGGGCAATCGACTACCCTTCCCTTTAGGACTGCTGGATGTTCTCTATTTGCTGGCTGGGATTGAATTGCAGCAAGTCTTCTCCATTGCGCCGTATCCTTCAGCCATTGCTCGAAATACAAAACAAATTTATATTATTTATAGAGTTTATGGAACAAAACAGCCAAAATATGGGTTTGAAATTTTCGGATTTTTTAAAATATATGCAGAAATTCATGAAGAAAGATAATGAATTCATGAAAACAAATCCCACCGCAAAAATATTTGTCCTGGAGTTTGCGTTTTTAGCCCCGTTTTGAGGGGTGGTCCTACCTGGACTGTCGATGTGCATAAATTTCTTATTGAAAGACATAGGAAATGCGAGACAGGCAGATTGGATCGGGAAATCAGTTCAATTGCAATACAACTTCAATCGTGATATTGGTTTGAAAAGCGAGTTCATTCGTAATTTTGCAGGAATGAAAGTTATCGGTTCTCCTATCGACCGGAATTCGGTCGCCTCTCAATCGTCAAAAGATAATCTCCACCACCTGCTCCGGACGTTTGCGGCCCTGGCCGAAGAAACAAAGCTCGGCGGCGGAAACAAGAATATCGAGAAACAGCACGAAAAAGGTAAGCTCACCGCCCGAGAGCGGATCGAAAAGCTGATCGATCCGGGTACCGAACTCCTCGAGATCGGCCTGTTCGCCGCGCATGGAATGTATGGAAGCGAAGGCGGAGCGCCCGGCGCCGGGGTCGTCGTCGGCATCGGGCGCGTGAGCGGACGGCTGTGTGTGATCGTCGCCAACGATGCGACGGTGAAGGCCGGAGCATGGTTCCCAATGACCTGCAAGAAGAACCTCCGGGCGCAGGAAATTTCGATCGAGAACCACCTGCCGATCATCTATCTCGTCGATTCGGCCGGAGTCTATCTTCCGATGCAGGACGAGATCTTCCCGGACAAGGAGCATTTTGGAAGGATCTTTCGGAACAATGCGGTGATGTCGGCCATGGGGATCGTCCAGCTTGCGGCGATCATGGGGCCGTGCGTCGCCGGCGGGGCGTACCTGCCGATCATGTCGGACGAAGCGCTGATCGTCGAGGGAACCGGACACGTATTCCTTGCGGGCAGCGCCCTGGTCGAAGCGGCGATCGGCGAGCGGATCGATAACGAAGCGTTGGGCGGCGCGAAAGTCCACTCCGAGGTCTCCGGCGTCACCGATTACAAGATGCCGAACGACGAGGCCTGCCTCGCGGAGCTCCGGAGCATTATGAGCAAGCTGGGGCCGATGGAACGAAAACATTTCGACCGGGTCCCACCGAAGCCCCCGAAGTTCCCTGCGGACGATCTCCTCTCGATCGTTCCCACCGACCGCTCGAAACCGTACGACATGCACGAGGTCATTGCCCGGCTGGTCGATGGTTCCGAGATCGACGAGTACAAAGCCGATTACGGAAAGACGATCGTCACCTGCTATGCCCGGATCGACGGATGGTCGGTCGGGATCGTGGCGAACCAGCGGTCGGTCGTGAAGACGGCCAAAGGCGAAATGCAGGTCGGCGGCGTGATCTATTCCGACTCGGCCGACAAAGCGGCCCGTTTCATCATGAACTGTAACCAGAAGCATATTCCGCTGGTGTTCCTGCAGGACGTGACCGGCTTTATGGTGGGTTCCCGGAGCGAGCACGGCGGCATCATTAAGGACGGCGCCAAGATGGTCTCGGCGGTATCGAATTCGGTGGTCCCGAAGTTCACTTTCATGGTCGGGAACTCGAATGGCGCCGGGAATTATGCGATGTGCGGCAAGGCCTACGACCCGCGGCTCATCTATTCCTGGCCGACGTCGCAGATCTCCGTAATGGGCGGCGCGCAGGCTTCGAAAACGCTGCTCTCGATCAAGCTGGCCAGCATGAAAAAGGCTGGGAACGCAATTCCGGAAGCGGAGCAGAAGCGCATGCTCGCCGACATCCAGAAGATCTACGACGAGCAGACCGGCCCGCTCTATGCCGCGGCGCGGCTGTGGGTCGATGGGATCGTCGATCCGAGGAGCACCCGGGAGATCGTTTCGACCGGCATCGCGATGGCCGATCACGTTCCGGAACTCGGGAAGTTTAATGTAGGCGTGATACAAACGTAGGGACGCGCCTCGGGGCGCGTCCCTGCCTCAAAGAATAATACGATTACAAACTTATTCTAAGGTTCTTATTTCAACTTAGACTGTTATTGCAACGGAAACATGACGCTCGCGGCGATGCGGATGTCGCGCGATTCGAGCGTTTCGTTGACCCCGGTGTTCGTGGTGTTTTCAACGTTGATAAGGCCGAGCGCATAGCCGGCATCGGCCATGATCTGCATCCCGCTCGAAAGCTGATACGAAATTCCGGCTCCGAAGAGGAGCGAAAGATCGACCGAGTTATAGCCGGTGCTGACGTCCGCCGTCTGGTCGGAATAGGTCACTCCATTATAGGTCTGGATCTGATGGTCCGTCGCCGACAGAAGGAACCCGACGGAGGGTCCTGCAAAAAGGTACGGCTTAACTTCGCTCGTGGAAAGCGCTACTTTTGCGAGTACGGGAACTTCAAGATAGCTGAGCGCAAAGTCGTCGGTCTCGGGAAGTCCGTTGTCGGGGCTGGTGCCGGTAAGGAAATCTCCTTTTTGATTGTAGAGCGCCTGAACGCTGACGGCCCAGGACGGCGTGAACCAATAGTCGAGTTGGCCACCCACCATGAAGCCGGTGCGGCTCGAAACGGTGAAGTTCGTATAGGCCGGTGTTGCTTCGTTGGCGACGCCCAGGCCGCCACGCAGACCGATGAGCGTGCTGGTGTACGGTTGAGGCGGCACATAATTGTATAGCTGAGCGGACGCAACCGCAGGAAGGAAGAAGAAAAGTCCGAAGAGTGCATATCGAAGGTATCGCATAATCGTTTTTTGTATCTGTGAATAGTAAATGAATATCGTATTTCCCCTGCTCGCACAATTCCCTTGCCGCAATTTCACTCGAGAACTAAAATGAAGCACTATTCAGAAAATGATTTTCCCATCATAAAGAAAACTTCCCGCTTGACAACGATCGCGATATCGGCCGGAAGCGTCGCGGAAGACCTATTTTCGGGACGTGGCGGGGGCGATGAAATTCGGTCTTTTCCTCGATTCGAATGGACTCAATTCCACGATTTTTTCGTTTTCTGATATTCCAACTTTTTAGGGGCTCGCCGGGATTTTCAGGAGACACGTATGTTTCGGAAATCCCAATCATCCTATCATCCAGGTTCTTATTTACATGGCAACGATTACCGAAAAGATTTTACCTCGCCAGCTCGAAGACGAAATGCGCGACAGTTACATCGACTATTCGATGTCCGTCATTGTCTCGCGCGCGCTGCCGGACGTCCGCGATGGCCTGAAGCCGGTCCATCGGCGCGTGCTCTACGGCATGAACGAGCTCGGCCTGGGGCCGAACCGGCCGTATAAAAAGAGCGCCCGTGTGGTCGGCGAAGTGCTCGGTAAGTATCACCCGCACGGCGATTCGGCGGTGTACGATACGATCGTCCGCATGGCGCAGGACTTTTCGATGCGCTATCCGCTGGTGCAGGGGCAGGGAAATTTTGGTTCCGTCGATGGCGATGCGCCGGCGGCCATGCGGTATACCGAAGCGCGTATGACGCCGCTCGCCATGGAAATGCTGCGCGACCTGGAAAAAGAAACGGTCGACTTCGGCCCGAACTTCGACGACACGCTGCAGCAACCGCTGACGGTCCCGGCCGGTATTCCGAACCTGCTCGTGAATGGATCGACCGGCATCGCGGTCGGCATGGCCACGAACATTCCGCCACACAATCTTACCGAGGTCATTAACGCCTGCCTCGCCTATATCAAAGATCACAACCTCACGAGCGCAGAACTCATGAAATACGTCTCCGCGCCGGACTTCCCGACCGGAGGAATTATCTATGGCTACGACGGCGTCCGCGATGCCTATACGACGGGCCGCGGCCGTATTATCGTCCGCGCGAAGGCCAATATCGAAACGCAGAAGAACGACCGCGAGTCGATCGTCGTCACCGAGCTTCCCTATCAGGTGAACAAGGCCGCGATGATCGAAAAGATCGCGGAGCTGATCCGCGATAAAAAGATCGAAGGCGTTTCGGACATCCGCGATGAGTCCGATAAGGACGGCCTGCGGGTCGTCTTCGACCTGAAACGCGATGCGGTCGCAAAAGTGGTGCTCAACCAGCTCTACAAGCACACGCAAATGCAGACGACCTTCGGCGTCATCATGCTGGCGCTCGTGCGCGGAGTGCCCCGCGTGCTCGAGCTGCGTGAGATGGTCAAGTATTTCATCGAGCACCGGAACGATGTCATCGTTCGGCGCACGCGCTACGATCTCGATCAGGCGGAAAAACGCGCGCATATCCTCGAAGGCTACATTATCGCACTCGATAATATCGACGAGGTCATCCAGACGATCAAAAAATCGAAGGACGTCGAGACGGCGCAGGGCCGCCTCATGAAGCAATTCAAGCTTTCGGAAATTCAGGCCAAGGCGATCCTCGATATGCGGCTCCAGCGCCTGACCGGCCTCGAACGAGAAAAGATCCAGGCCGAATATCGCGATCTCTTACAGCAGATCGAAAAATTTAAGTCGATCATCGCATCGCCCGAACTCCAAATGAAGATCATTGGTGACGAACTTACCGAAATCAAGAAGAAATTTGGCGATGAGCGGCGTACGGATATCGTGTACGACACGAAAGATTTCACGATCGAGGACATGATCGCCGAAGAGGACGTCGTGGTAACGATTTCTCACGGCGGGTTCATCAAACGCTTCCCCGTTTCCGGCTATCGGCGCCAGGGACGCGGCGGCAAAGGCATTACCGGAGCCGCCACGCGCGAGGACGATTTTCTCGAGCACATGTTTATCGCCTCGACGCACCACTACATCATGTTCTTTACGGACCGTGGGCGCTGCTATTGGCTCAAAGTACATGAAGTTCCGGAAGCCGGCCGTACGTCGAAAGGCCGCTCGATCGCAAACCTGCTCGAAAAGCCAGCCGACGAGCACATTACGGCATTCATCAACGTCAAGCAATTCGACGAGGCGCATTTCGTTACCATGGTCACCGAAGAGGGAACCATCAAGAAGACGGTGCTCTCGGCCTTTGGCAACATTCGCCGCGCCGGAGTGCAGGCGATCACGCTCGATACCGCCGACAGCCTGAAAGACGTCCGACTCACCAACGGACAGCAGGAGATCATCATCGGTACGCACGAAGGCATGGCCTGCCGCTTCAACGAAAAGGACGTCCGCGATATGGGCCGCACCGCCGCCGGCGTACGCGGCATCACGCTCGAAAAAGGCGATAAAGTGATCGGCATGATCGCGCCGCACCGTTCGGGGACCACCGTGCTCGTCGTGAGCGAAGAGGGGTATGGCAAACGAAGCGAAGTAAGCGACTATCGCCTTACGCGCCGCGGCGGCAAAGGCGTCATCACCATGAAGGCCACCGAGAAGACCGGCAAGGTCGTCGCGATGAAAGAAGTCGTCGATAACGATGACCTGATTTGCGTAACGAAGGACGGCCTCGTTATTCGCCAGCATGTCGCCGAGATCCGCGTCATGGGAAGGAATACGCAGGGTGTGCGGATCGTCCGGCTCAACGATAACGACCGCCTCGCCGCCGTCGCAAACGTTCCCGCCGATGAGGACAAGGAGCTCGAGGAAGTCGAAGCCACGAAGGGAAAGAAGGCGAGCGAGCCTCCGCCCCCCGAGCAGCCGACGATTTTCGAGGGATGAAAACCTCAGAATACTTTATTCGGAACATGCGAGAGCCAGATCGTATGTGGATCGAAATGGAGTGGATCGAGCGCACTTTTCAAAATCCCGAGTGGGAACATATTCAATCGGATGGACGCTTCCAAAGACGGCGCCGCATTCCGGAAGCCGGCAATAGGATATTGCGCGTCATTGTTCTTCCGGACGGTGAGACCGTCCACAACGCATTTTTCGATCGATCATTTAAGCCAAAGAAAAAGGAGGAAAAGATATGAAAGTAACTTATTTTAAAGATACCGATACGTTATTCGTTCAATTCGCCGAGGGCTACCGCGAGGAATCGCGCGATCTCGATGAAAATACGCTTGCCGAATATGACGCGAAAGGCAATTTGCTTGCACTGACCATGGAACACGCCTCGAATCGGGCGGATGTCCATTCGTTTAGTTACTCCGAGGAACCGATTGTGGCGTAAATGCGCCCCGTGAGAAAATAGGAAGTTATTTTACAATAATGCCTATCTCCTCTTACCTTGCCGGCTTTCGAGAAAAAGTCGGATGCGCTCCGCTAATGCTCCCATCCGTTACGGCTTTGATTTTCAGCCTTTCCGGCTCGAAAAACGGCCTGTGTTTTATGCATCGAACAATCCCCTCCCTCCGGTCCGGCGAAAAAGATCGACCCGAAGCGCCATACGCGGTTCGTTCATTTTGTATTTGATCGAAAGCGATTCGATGAGCCGGTGCATATAATCGGCATAGGCGCCGGTCCCGGTCATCCGGGTCCCCCAGTTCGGATCGTTGAGGCGTCCGCCGCGGATCATCCGGATGCGGGT